>NZ_JAWHTD010000041.1:0-33076 GCF_032586235.1 Aestuariicoccus sp. MJ-SS9 | reverse complement strand
CCGATGCCCGGCCCCGCATCAACGCCTCCCCGAATTGCCTCAAATCAATGATGGCAAATTTGGTTCCGGGTGACTAGTGACCCGCGCCACCATCTGCGCCAGCTCGAGGATCGAGATGTCGGCGCCGCATCCCACGTTGATATGGCTCAGCATCGGCTCGGTATTGGCCTCGTAGGTGTCACGGTCGAGGTCCAGCACGAAGAGTGAGGCCTCGGCCATGTCGTCCACGTGCAGGAACTCGCGCCGCGGCGTGCCGGTGCCCCAGATGGTCACGCTCTTCTGGCCGGCCTCGCGCGCCTCGTGAAAGCGGCGGATCAGGGCAGGGAGGACGTGGCTGTTCTCGGGATGGAAGTTGTCGCCCGGCCCGTAGAGGTTCGTCGGCATGACCGAGCGGTAATCGGTGCCGTATTGTCGGTTGTAGCTCTCGCAGAGCTTGATCCCGGCGATCTTGGCAATGGCATAGGGCTCGTTCGTGGGCTCGAGCGTGCCTGTGAGGAGCGCATCCTCCCGCATCGGCTGCGGCACGGCCTTGGGGTAAATGCAGGAGGAGCCCAGCTGCAGAAGCCGCGTCACCCCGGCGGCATAGGCTTCGTGGATGACATTCGCCTCGATCATCAGGTTCTCGTAGATGAACTCGGCGGGGTAGGTGTTGTTGGCGAGGATCCCGCCCACCTTGGCGGCGGCGAGGATCACCACGTCGGGGCGCTCGGCCTGCATAAAGGCCCTGACCTGCGCCTGGTCGGTCAGGTCGAGTTCCGCATGCGTGCGGGTGATGAGCGCCAGCTTCTCGCCCGCCGCCTGCCGCGCTTCCAGCCGGCGCAGGATCGCCCCGCCCACCATGCCGCGATGGCCTGCCACGTAGGTCTTCATGGGGCTCACCCGTTTTCCAGGGAGACGGGGATGTCGTGACCGTGCGCCTTCAGGAGCGCGTGGCGTTGCGCCACCTTGAGGTCCTCTGCGATCATCTCGGCGCACATCGCCTGCGTGGTGATCTCGGGCTCCCAGCCGAGCCGCACCTTGGCCTTGGCGGGATCGCCCAGCAGCGTCTCGACCTCGGCGGGCCGGAAATAGCGCGGGTCGATCCGCATGATCACATCACCGGGTTTCACCGCCGGCGCCTTGTCGCCCTCGACCCCAGCCACGGTCGCGGTCTCGGACACTCCTTCGCCCGTGAATTCGAGCGAGATGCCGAGCTCGCGCGCCGACCAGGTGATGAACTCGCGCACGGAATATTGCTGGCCCGTGGCGATCACGAAATCCTCGGGTGCCTCCTGCTGCAGCATCATCCACTGCATGCGCACGTAATCCTTGGCATGCCCCCAGTCGCGCAGCGCGTCGATATTGCCCATGTAGAGGCACTCCTCGAGCCCTTGGGCTATATTGGCGAGGCCCCGGGTGATCTTGCGCGTCACGAAGGTCTCGCCGCGCCGCGGGCTCTCGTGATTGAACAGGATGCCGTTGCAGGCATAAATCCCGTAGGCCTCGCGGTAGTTCACCGTGATCCAATAGGAATAGAGCTTGGCCACCGCGTAGGGCGAGCGCGGATAGAACGGTGTCGTCTCCTTCTGCGGGGTCTCCTGGACGAGACCATAGAGCTCGGAGGTTGACGCCTGGTAAAAGCGTGTCGTCTTCTCAAGCCCGTGGAGGCGGATCGCTTCGAGGAGCCGCAGCGTGCCCATCGCGTCGACATCTGCGGTGTATTCCGGGCTCTCGAAGCTCACCGCGACATGGCTCTGGGCGCCGAGGTTATAGACTTCGTCAGGCTGGGTCTCCTGGATGATCCGGGTGAGGTTCGAGGTGTCGGTCAGGTCGCCGTAATGCAGGTGGAACTGCGGGTTGGCCTCGTGCGGGTCCTGGTAGATGTGGTCGACGCGTTGGGTGTTGAAGAGCGAGGCACGGCGCTTGATGCCATGCACCTGGTAGCCCTTCTCCAGGAGAAATTCGGCGAGATATGAGCCGTCCTGGCCCGTTACGCCGGTGATCAATGCGCGTTTGCTCATGTGCTGTAACTCGTTTCAAAAGAATTGCTGAACCTTGGAGAGGTTCTTCATGGCGAGCGTGCCGAGCCCTCCAACGTTGTTGCGCCGGATCGCGCGGTAATCCTCGCGGCTTTTCTGCAGGATCTTCGCGAGCGAGCGGTTGCTCTCGCCGCCGATCCGCATTTTCACCAGGACCTCGGGAATATAGGCGAGACGGATGTCGCCTTTCGCGAGATAGCGCAGCATGGCGTCGTAGTCGGCCGCGATGCGGAAAGAAGTGTCGTAGAGCCCGTGGCGCTCGAAGACCTCGCGGCGGAGATAGAGGGTCGGGTGCGGCGGCATCCAGCCCTTCGCGAGCTTCTCGGGGATGTAGGCGCCGGAGCGCCAGCGCCGGATGATCCGCGAGGTGTCCTTGGCCGAGACGTAATCGAGATCGCCGTAGACCCCGTCGACGTTCCCGTCGTCGAGCGCATGCGCAACCCGTGCCAGGACCTGATCGTTCGGGAAAAAATCGTCCGAATGCATGAGCCCGATCACGTCGCCTGTCGCGCGGGAGATGCCGCGGTTGATCGCATCGTAGATGCCGCCATCGTGCTCGGAGACAAAGGAGATGCGCGGGTCCTGTCGTGCGGCGATCGCGCAGATTGTGCCGTCCGTTGAGCCGCCATCCTGGATCACGTGCTCGATCTCGGCGTAGTTCTGCGCGGCCACGCTGTCGAGGGTCTCGCTGATGGTGTCAAGGCGGTTGTAGACGGCGGTGACGATGGAGAGTTTCACGGAAAGGTCTCGGGAGGGGTCAATGGTATCTGCGCGGTCCCATCTCGGTATCATAGCCGCGCGGGACATGAAATGGCGGCAGGGCGCTGACGCATGGGAAGGGGTCGGAGCGGGACCGGCAGAGGGATCCGTTGCTGGCAAAAAGGGCAGGGGCCTCGTCCGCACAATCTTTCACTCCTCCCTGCACGCCGGATAAGAAGCGTTATCGCGGGTTTGACGGGGCAGGGGGGCTAGCCCCGGCACCGCTGGAATTCGATCACGTTTCTGACGTCCATGACGCCGAAATTCGCGTCACTCGCTTCACGCAGTTTTGTCCTCTTCGCAGACATCGGCCCACTCGGCGGCCGCAGATCACTGTTGCAGGCGCCCAATGGCAGGCGGACCATAGTCAGGCACCTCGGCAAACCGATTCCATGGAGACCCTGAGAATGAGTTCCGACCCGAGCCAAGAGCCGCAAAATGACGACGTCTATCGCTACATCCGCAGTGAGATTCAGTTCGAACTCTCGCTGATCAATGCGCGCGTGAACTGGCTGATAGCAAGCCAGGCCTTCCTTTTTACACCGCTGATCGTTGGCCTGCGGGGAAATTCACTGGAAGATGCGCTCTTTTATCCCGTCATTCCTCTGCTGGGGATTGTCCTCTGCGCGCTCGTTACCGTTGCTATCCTCGCCGCCGTCTGGCGAAGCGCGCAATGGCGGGCAAAGGCAAGGAAAGGTGACTATTCGGGGCTTGATGCCCATGACGTATTCTCCATCGTTCTGCCGCACACACCTCAAATTCCTTTCATGGGCCTCATAGGAAGCCTTGGCGTGCCGCTCGTACTGGCGGCGACGTGGTTGTATCTTCTGGTATGGCCGCCCGCGATTGCCTAGCGCGGCTGGAACACTGTGGCTCGCCTGCGCTTTGGGCCTGGGGGAATGAGGCAGGTCCCGCCTGACGGTCTGAAATGCCTGCTGCAGATTTTTTCTTGTGTATGATTACTCTAGCTGCATCGGTACCATGAGCGGGGATTCTGACTTGAAAAGCTTTTCAATAATCGCTGCCTTTATTGGTCTTACAACGATGGCAACGGCCCAGACAGCGCCGTCGGCATCCGAAGTCGCCGCTTATGACGGCCTCTTCCGGGCCGCCCACGACGGAGATGTCGCCGCCATTCATCAGCACATTGTCGAGGGCGCGGATGTGAACGCCCGAGATCCAAAGGGCCGCACGCCCGCCCATGTCGCGGCATTTGCGTCGGAAGACGCAGCTTTGCGGGCATTGGCCGAGGCGGGTGCGGATATGAATGCGCTCGAAGGACGCGCTTATGACGTTGTGACAATTGCCGCTGTTGCTGATGATCCCGAATTGATGTCCTTAGCCATCGAGCTCGGCAATGATCCGGGCCTGACGACCAGCCCCTACGACGGAACGGCTCTGATTGCGGCGGCGCATTTGGGTCACGTCGAGGTGGTGCGCCGCCTGATAGCGGCCGGCGCGCCGCTCGATCACATCAACAACCTGCACTGGACGGCTGTAATGGAGGCTGTGGTTCTTGGCGATGGCGGACCAGACCACCGCGCCGTGTTGGACGCTCTACTCGATGCCGGGGCAGATCGGACATTGGCGGATCGTGATGGGCTCACACCCCTCCAGCATGCCAGGATTCGTGGCTATTCGGCGATGGTTGAGCGCCTTGAAACGTTCAAATGACGCCTGTCCGTCGTTAAGAATTTTCGGACACCAAGGGTTTTTGCAGCCACGAGAGCGATCTGATCACCTCCCCGGAGAAGGGCGGCCAGCGCATTCAGCGAACATTGATGTGCCTCAAGCGCGAACCGATCTCAGCGTGCAACACTTGCAGACGCAACTGTGAAGAGGGAGCGCTATCATGGATATGATGAAGGTTCACCAACACGCACGTGCCCTGTATGACGCACACGGTGACAAAGCGCAGGCTGAAGCCGCCAGGAATGCCAAGAAGTACGAAGACGCGGGAGACGAGGCAGAAGCGGAAATCTGGCGTGCCATTCAAAGAGCGATAAGCGAGATGCGCGGCCCAAATCAAAGTTGATGCACGACGCAGGTTCGTTCGCACTGGGTGACGAACCACTTTCTGGTGCTGTGAAACACCAACCCCGGACGGTCAAGGTTGGTATCGCGCAACATTACCGACACCCCCGAGGGTGCAACGATGACCATCGGCGGTCACACGATCTTGGTGCTGGGTGGCATTGCGGATGTGTTTGGGACCGACGCCTCCAGCATGGGCTAATCAAAAACCTGAGAAGACCATGTCGAGGGCACCCCGGATCTCATAATCGGCACCGGAAAGATCAGCAATTGGCCGTCCCTTGAGCAGCGCGGAGGGGATCGCCGCCATCTCTGCGGTGTGCAGGGCATGGTCCTCACCCTGTATCTCGAACACCGGCTCGAGGCGCCCGATCACCCTTGGCCCGTCTGAAACCGGGACGAGAGGTGCAACGACGCGGGACCCGGTGTCGATCAGATCCGTCTGGAGGTCGAGCACCAGTCGTCCGCCAGCTACCCTGTAGACTTGGAACTGTGCCATCAGCCGAGTTTCAGGACCTGCAGGTCTGCCAGCGGCGTCCCGTTGGCCTCAATCCAGGCACGGCGCTCAGAAAGCGCTGCCGCATTCTCCTTGGCCCAGACCTCGGCTCGCGCCGCCCGAACTGCTTCTCCGACGGCCGCGTCGCTGATCGCCGACACGTTAAGACCCAACTCCCGCGCAGCGGTGAGATTTTCAGCGGTCAGGGTAATGTTCGTGCGCCGCTTCTCCGATGTGGTCTGCATGGCATTCTCCTATCCACCACTATAAATACACACAGACGGTGTGCAAGGCAATGGTACCGGGCGAGTGGATGCGCCGCCGAATGATCACTGTTTCGCGTCACAGCTTTTAGAAGTGACTGTGACTGTCCGGAGGATGGGCCGAGAGACGGCTCTCTCGCGGTGTGACGTTATCGAGCTTTGGTGATCCGAGAAGCTTCATTCGCGAGTGTTTGTGGCAGAAGCGTTATTGCGGGTTTGATGGGGCACCAGTGGGCGGACCACCTGCAGGGGGCTATTCCACGATGGAGATATGCTTTTGTGTGCGCATACCGAACCTGGCCGGTTTGGACCGAAGGGTTCACACAAAGAAAAGTGGCTGCCGAAGCAGCCACTCTCTTGAGCCTATAAGGGCCTGCTTTGCTTGTGGGCGGCACCCGAGCGCGTTCTCTCATTCGCGGGTCACACCCCAGAGGTTTGTGAAGATCGGGAACTCTTCCATTCCCTTCAAATCACTGCGCCATGCGGCCGGGTCGACGAATTGCCCCATGATCACGACACTTACGATCTCGAATGCGCGTTCTTGGATTGCTTCTGCAACACTCAGACGCTCCTCTTCAGTCTGCGCGTCCACAAATGCAGAGCGAAGCTCTTGAATTTGTTCGTCGCAATGCCATCCGTACCAAGCATCTTCGCAAGCGCCGGTCACGTAGACGTTTGTGATCGGGCTCATCATTGCATCGCCTGTCCAACCGGTCTGGAAGATGTTCCAGCCACCTTCGGAAACAGGCCCCTTGTTGGCCCGGCGCTGCGCCACGGTTGCCCAGTCAGTGACGACCTCGTCAACAACAAAGCCCGCATTTTGCAGGGACTGAACGGTGATCGTACCACCGATACGCTGGTCGTTGATGTCCATGGCATGAAGAATGGTGACCGGGGTGCCATCATAGCCGGCTTCTTCGAGCAGGGCTTTGGCAGCCTCCGGATCTTTTGCCATGACGCGCTCGGAGTTGACATCACTTTCCAGCGGCGTGCCGCACATGAAGAGAGCAGGGCATTCCTGATAGAACTGCGTTTGATCGCCGTACATACCGATCAGGTAGTCGCTTTGCCCCAGCGCCAGCTGCACGGCCTGACGAATGCGAACATCGTCGAATGGTGGTTGCAAGTGGTTCATGACGATTTGAACGCTCTTGCCGAGCGGGTTCTTGACTGCCACCTCTACTTCGGGGTTGCCCTGCAAGATCTGAACAGTGTCCGGCGACAAGAGCGGGATATAGTCAATCTCACCTGTCATGAGGGCATTTGCGGCGGTCAGTTCGTCCGCGAAGAACAGGCGCTCGATACGGTCGAAATGGGCGATCTTTTCGCCTGCCAGACCCGAGCGCGGTTCGGAGCGCGGCTGGTAGCCGTCAAAAGGGGTATAGACTGCTTGCACGCCCGGTTGCCACTCGTCGAGCTGGAACACGTACGGGCCAGAACCGATGGGCGACGTGATCTGCTCGTCGGACGGTGTTTGGGCGATCTCTTCGGGCATGATGAAGGGAACGTTCGAGCTGACTTTGCCGAGTGCCGGGATCAACATGGCCAGCGGATCGGAGAGGGTCATCGTAAAGGACAGATCGTCGACGGCATCCATCGACTGAAGACGCGCCGCGATAATCTGGCCGGACGAATCCTTCTCCATCCAGCGCGACAGCGATGCGATGACATCGCCGGTATCGACGGTGGAACCGTCGTGGAAGAGCAGCCCTTCACGCAGGGTGAATGTATAGGTCTTCCCGTCTTCGCTGACCGACCAGGTGTCGATCATCATCGGCTGCGGGTTGTAATCCGCGTCGGGCGCGAAGAGCGTTTCATAGACGAGGAAACCGTGATCGCGCACCGCGAAGTTTGACGTCCAGATCGGATCCAGAAGATCAAGCTTGCCGGCCCCGCGGAATTTGAGCACCTCTTCCGCCATCACACCTGTTGCGGAAACAGACGCAAGTGCCAGCGCGCAAACGCATCCGCGCAATAGACTTCTAAGATTTTTCATAATTTCCTCCCTTGGGGTTTCAGGCTTCCTTCCGGTGCGCCCCCGATCGCCTCCGGCACTATTCCTCCGCTGACGGCCGGCAATCGCAGTCGGTGCGGATTCGCCATCACATGCCAACATCATATGACGTCCGAAATCACAATGTAAATCATTTTGTTTCTTTTTAACATCAAATAAGGCGACTCAATGCATCATTTGATGTTTTTTGCGAACATGATCCGCGTCAGCTCCAGTCGAGGCAGCTTAGATTCTCGGGAAAAATCAGATATGGCGCATAGATCTTGTCAGATACCTCTTTTCCGTGAGCCACGACATCAATCACGGAATGGAGCGCGTCCCTGATGACGGATTTTGCGTTTGTGGCGATCAGGCAGTCGACATCGCCTTGGCGGAGCAATCTTTCCGACCAGGGCAGAAGTTCGTACCCCAGAAGGAAGGGGCGGGTTCCGCCGGTGGCCTGATGTAGCTTTAGGCGGCTGGCGAGGCCATGGAGCCCACCACCCGTTGTGAAAATTGCACCCGGAATGTCAGTAGGGCGATCCATTGCGCCGTCCAGAAGCGCCCCGGCTTCTTCGTCCGTCGCGGATTTGTTGAAGATCTCACGCAGTTCGATCTCCGGAAAGTGCTCGCGCAGAAAGGAGCGGAAGCCGATTTCGCGATCATCTTCCGTTCGGGACCGGCGGCCAATATGCATGAGAATTGACCCGCGTTCGTCGCGGAGCATTTCTCCCAGCAGGCGTCCCGCCAAACGTCCTGCCGCCTTTTGATCCATGCCGACATAGCAGGTTCGGCGGGCCTCCGGAAAATCGGTTGTTGCGCCGACGACGGGCTTGCCCTCGGCGGCAAGGCGATCAATCGCTGCATTTACGCCGAAGGAAGAGCGCCCAATGAGGACCACGCCCTCAACGCCCGCTGCGACCTCAAGCAAGCGGTCGCCCAAGTCCGTAGGGTCTTCAAATGAGTGGGTGTGTATGCTGGGGGAGGGTGATAGGCCGATTTCCTTCGCCACTTCCTCGACGAGGGCGGAAATATCCGCGCTAAAAAACTTTGACGAGTTGACGAGGAAAGCGATGCGGGTAGATGCAGCCCTCATCGCGGGCCTTGAGTTGCCGCTTTCCCCGCCCAGGAGGGTTTCGACAGCCTGTTCGACCTTCAGCCGTGTCTTCTCGCGAACGCCCGGCCTGTGATTGAGGACGCGATCGACCGTCGCAGTGCTCACATCGGCCAGTTTGGCGATCTCGGGAATCGGGGGAAGCTTTCTGGCCATGGCACATCACCATTTTGATTTTTCGACAAGACCTCTAACAAAGAGCACAAATGAGGGAAATTGCAATCATTTTTATAGATTAATTTCAGTCATCTAGGTTTTAATGATGCCGAAGGCGCCAATGTGAAGATCATTTGATTGACTAATTTTGATGGTGAAACTACGCTGTAGCTGACCTCTGCGGCTTTCGATCGCCCAAAATGCGCAGGCCATAACCATGCTTCAAATTTCGGCACTCATTCACACCTGCTTTCCCTTTTCGGCTCATGCATGGGGGCTGTCTTGTTAAGGTATATTGCGTGGCGGCTGATCACCGCGATCCCCATCGTCATCATCGGAACCGCCTTTGTTTTCATGATGATTCATATCGCTCCGGGTGATCCGGCCGCGCTCATGGCGGGTGACAATGCGACGCCTGAGCAACTGGCGAGCATTCGCAGGCAGATGAATTTGGATGCGCCACTATGGGAGCGTTTTGCAATCTGGTTTGGTGATCTTTTGCGATTGGACCTCGGCCAATCGATTTTCTCCGGACAGGATGTGACGACTTTGATCGGGCAAAGGCTCGAAGTCACGCTGATGCTGACCGCGACCGCGCTTGTTGCAACGGTCATTATCGCGGTCCCGACAGGGGTGCTTGCGGGCTGGCTGATGGGACGCCCGTTTGATCGCGCGATCAGCCTGCTTTCGGGGCTGGCATTCTCAATCCCTCCCTTCCTGATCGGCTATATCGTCGTCTATTTCCTTGCGCTGAAGCTGCGCTGGATACCGGTGCAGGGCTACACGCCGGTATCCGAAGGCCTGTTGGCCTCTTTGCATTCCTTGGTGGGTCCCAGCCTGACACTTGCTGTGATCTTTTGGGCCCTTGTTTCGCGCGTCACCCGCGCGGCCATCATTGAAATCCTTCAGGAAGACTACATCCGAACCGCGCGCGCAAAGGGCCTCGGGGAGTTGGTCGTTGTTGGCAAACACGCCCTGATCAATGCGGGTATTCCGATTACCACGGTTATCGGACTTGGCGTTGCGGTAACGATTTCCGGTGTCGTTGTGACCGAGTCGGTTTTCAATCTGCCCGGCTTGGGCCGGCTGACCGTGGACGCAGTTCTGCAGCGGGATTTCCCCGTCGTGCAAGGCGTCATGATCTTCTTCATCGCCCTGCTGGTTGTCGTGAATCTTGTGGTCGATCTCTCCTATGTTCTGTTTGACCCAAGGTTGAGGAAGTAGGCGATGACTGACGCCAATCTGTTCGAGGCCGTCGAAAGGCAGTCGGGGATCCGCCGCTCGATCGGAGCCGCCTTGGGTGTTGTGAAAGATCTCGCGGCCACGCCCTACACCGCAATAGCTCTGATCACATTCGTGATCTTCCTGATCGTCGCCTTTATCGCGCCTGCGGTCATCAGCGATGCGACGTCGATCAACCCGCTTCTGAGATTGAAGCCGCCATCTTCGGATCATCTTTTCGGTACCGATCACTTGGGTCGGGAAATCATACTGATGGTACTTGTGGGGACGCGCACTTCGATGACGATCGGTCTGACGGTTGCGGCATTGACGGTCGTTCTGGGCGTAACAATCGGTTTGTTCGGCGGATACTTCCGCTGGGGTGAACTGACCTTGATGCGCCTGATGGACGGCATGATGGCGATCCCAAGCTTGCTCCTGGCGATTGCGCTCGTCGCGCTCTGGGGGGCTGGGTTTTGGACCGTGGTCGTGGCCATTGTTGTCAATGATACGCCGCGCATGGCGCGCGTCGTGCGCAGCACGGTTGTGAACGTCAAAGGGCTTCCATTCATCGACGCGGCGCGCACGATCGGAACTCCTACTTGGAAGATCCTCGGATTGCATATTTTGCCCAATACCATCGGGCCGGTGACCGTGCAGGCGACCTATGTCTTTGCTTCAGCCATCTTGATCGAGGCGATCCTCAGTTTTCTGGGCGCAGGCATGCCGCCCAGCATTCCCAGCTGGGGCGCGATGATCGCAGAAGGGCGCTTCATGTTTCAGATCGCTCCTTGGGTCATCATGATCCCTGGAGGGGCGCTGACGATCCTCGTTCTCTGCGTGAATGTGCTTGGCGATGCGCTTCGGGAACGGTTGGATCCCCGGCTTCGCGTTCGGAGGGATTGAGCCGATGAAGCATCCGCTACTCGAAATTCAGGATCTGAATATTTCGTTCGGGCGGACCAATGTTGTCCGCAATGTTTCCCTGCGGTTGGAGGCCGGACAAACGCTTTGCGTTGTCGGGGAGTCGGGGTCGGGAAAGTCCGTGACGGCGATGAGCCTTCTGAAGCTGCTTCCGACCCGCGCGAAAACCTGCGCGGCGAAAATTCACTTCAACGGGAAAGACATTTCCGGCCTCAAGGGAAGGGGGCTTCAGAAATTGCGCGGCGGCGATATTGCCATGATTTTTCAGGACCCGATGAGTTCGCTCAATCCCGCCTTCACTATTGGCAACCAGATCGGCGAGGCCCTGCGTCGCCATACGGATTTGTCGCATTCCGACGTCAGAAAACGGGTGCTGGAAGCGCTCGACATGGTGCGTATTCCCGAGGCTCGCGCCCGTGTCTCGGCCTATCCGCATGAGCTTTCCGGTGGAATGCGCCAGCGCGTCATGATCGCCATGGCTTTGGCATGCAGGCCCAAATTGCTCATTGCCGATGAGCCAACGACCGCGCTCGACGTCACGATCCAGGCGCAAATCCTCAGCCTGATCGACGAACTGAAGGATGACCTGGGAACAGGCGTGCTGTTCATTACCCATGATCTGGGCGTTGTGGGCGAAATCGCGGATGACGTTGCTGTCATGTATGCGGGCGAAATCGTTGAAAAGGGCAGTGCGGATCAAGTGCTATCGTCGCCTGCTCATGCCTATACGGTCGGTCTGATGGGGGCCAAGCCGCAACTTGGTAACAAGAGCGACCGTCTTACAGAAATACCCGGTACCGTTCCGCACCTCGATGCGCGCCCGCCGGGTTGCCAGTTTGCCCCCCGATGCTTCGCCGCTACCGGTGCTTGCACTGTACAGAAAATCGCTACCATCGAAGTCGGCCCAAGTCATATGACGCGTTGCATCCATCACCAATCCATCCGGGCAATCAAGGAACCGACACCATGACCGCATTGCTGGCGGCGCAGGCGGCGTCCAAAACATTCATCACGGATAAGGGGCGGAAATTACATGCGGTCAGTCACGTCGATGTAGAGCTCGCGGCTGGCGAAACGCTGGCGATTGTCGGCGAGTCCGGCTGCGGAAAGTCGACGCTGGCGCGCCTGCTGATCCGGCTTGACGAGCCAACGAGCGGGCAGATCGAATTTGAGGGTGCCGATGTCACGCATGCGCCCGAAGGCAAATTGCGCGGGTTTCGGCAATCCGTTGCGATGGTGTTTCAGGATCCCTACGCCTCGATCAACCCGAGACTGACCGCCCGATCAATCGTCCGTGAGCCATTGGACAATTTCCGACGTGGCACAATGGCGGAGCGGAATGAGCGGGTAAACTGGCTCCTTTCCCGCGTTGGGCTTGGACCGCAGCACGCCTCGCGGTTTCCGCACGAACTGTCGGGCGGGCAGCGACAGCGGCTGGCGCTGTCCCGGGCTTTGGCGCTCAGGCCGAAAGTGGTCATCGCTGATGAGCCCGTTTCAGCTCTGGACGTTTCCATTCAGGCGCAGGTGTTGAATTTGCTTCGCGAATTGCAGGCCGAGATGGGCCTCGGGCTGATTTTCGTCTCTCACGACATCTCTGTGGTGGAACATATCAGCCAGCGCATCGCGGTGATGTATCTGGGGCGGATTGTCGAAACAGGTTCGACAGAGTCGATTTTGTCAAAACCCAGTCATCCGTACACACATGCGCTGCTGGACTCTGTGCCGCGCTTCACGCCCGTCCGACGGCATCGGCGAGAGCTGATAAAAGGGGAAACTCCAAGTCCCTTTGACTTGCCGTCGGGCTGCGCGTTTCGAGCGCGATGCCCCAACGCGCAGGAGCTTTGCGCTCGGACGAGACCTGAACTTTCTGCGACCAGGGCGGGGCTGGTCGCATGCCATTTCCCTTTGGAAGGCACCTCGCTCAATCAAGAGCCAAGAACAAACCTGAATGGAGGGCCAAATGACATTTCCGACTTTTCATGATGAGGTCGAGGCGATCCGCTATCGGATTACATGGCGCGAACCCCTTGATCGGCCGATCCTTTTTTATGGTTCCTCTTCGGTTCGCCTTTGGGAAAGGATGTGCGAGGATCTTGGCTCGTTACGATTGATAAACGCGGGCATCGGCGGCGGATCGTTTAGGAGCGGGTTATTCCACCTTGAACGTATCCTCGACGTGATCGCTCCGCATGAATTTGTGATCTATTTCGGATCGAATGATATTGGTGCGTTCGGGCTTTCTGCGGAAGAAACCCTGGCGGATCAGCAACGCTTCCATCAAGCGATCCGCGCCAAAGCGCCCGAGGCGCAGATCACGTATCTTACCCCGGTTCCGGGGCCTGCGCGCTGGATCTGGATCGACGAGTACAAACGGTACAACGAGATCCTCGCGGAAGACGTCAGAAGCGATCCGAAAACGCGCATTATTGACGTTGCCAGTTGCCTCATGGGGGCCAATGACCTGCCTTACGGCCAGCATTTTCGACCCGACGGCATCCATCTGGAACCATCGGGCTATATGCAATGGTCAAATATTCTGAGGACGGAGCTCCCATTAAACTGAGCCGCGCCAGCGGCCCACGAATGAATCCCGGCGGCACTGTCACGGCAACTCAGGGTGGCCGTCAGCACCTTCCGAATTCGTCCTCAGGCAGCCACGATTTCCCGCCATTCCTCTGAGGCCCTGGCGCGAAGGATTTTCAGTGTGCGGCGAAAAATCAGCTGGTGTTGGACGTTGAAGTGGTTTGAGATGGCGGAGTGCGCGGACAGGAAGCGCTGAGCTGATCCGGGCGACTTGAACCTCATTTGCTGCCGCTCGCGGCGTCGAGTGGGCTGATGTGAAACCTCTGCCCGGTTGTTCGACCGCCCGCCTGTCACGTGCTGATCGGCCAGGTTCAACTCGCGCAAGGCAGCACCGTAGGACCGAAGCCGGTCCGTCACGATCTCATCAGGCAAATGGCCTTGCCGCTTCAGCGATTTCCGCAACAATTTACGGGCTGCTTTCCGGTCCCGCTTGGATTGGGCCAGGATGTCCAGACCCTCGCCCTCGTCATCGAAAGCATGTCAGAGATAGACGATCTTGCCACCGATCTTGAGGAAGACTTCATCCAGGTGCCATCGATTGGAGGGCCGAGGTCGGCGACAGCGGATCTGCTGAGCGTAGATGCGGCCGAACTTCAGCGCCCATCGCCGAACGGTCTCGTAGGAAACGTCGATGCCCGGATCGGCAAGCATGTCCTCGACATCGCGATAGCTCAGTGCAAACCGGAAGTAGAGCCAGACAGCATGCTGGATGATCGCCGGCGGGAACCGGTGGCGGGAGTAGGAGAATTGGCGCATGCAGGGCCATATAATCAAGCTTGCTCGATCGCCAACCGGTTAAAGTGACAGCGCCCTCGGGTGAACTGGCTGATTGCGAACCAGGCGTTCCTTTTTACACCGCTGATCGTTGGTCTGCGGGGAAATTCACTGGAAAACGCGCTCATTTATCCAACAGCCGCTTGGCCAACGACAAACAATTGACGCTGTAGGTCCACACATGGAAGCACCCTTGCAGACCTAGCAACGCTCCAATCTACATTGGGGTAACAAAGCTTCGGTATCAGCAAGTTCGAAGAGCGCAGTTCCTTCGGTGCTGACGGTCGCGGCGGCAGCTGCCACACCCCATTTCAGGGCTTGCTCGGGCACATCGCCCCTGGCAAGCGACAGCGTGAGGGCGCCAACCAGCGCATCCCCTGCGCCAATCTTGCTGCGTACCGGCACCTGAGGGGCATGGCAAAAAAACTTTTGATCGCCCGCAACCATGACAGACCCCTCTGAGCCGTGGCCGCAAACGACAATCTGCGCAACGCCGCGCTCAACAAGCTGTTTGGAGTATGCAAGATTCTCCGCGATTGATAGCAACGGACGATCGACCGCTTTTTCGATTTCACTTCGGTCAAGCCGCAGAACATCCAGAGGAGCTGACGGAGACTTGATCAGGTGCAACAGTGGCGCCTTGGAGGTGTCGACTATGAGACGACCATTGCGCTGTGAAACAGCGGCCTGCACCTTTTGCGGAAAATTGTCAGGAAGGCCATTGGCAACGCCGCCACTTAATACGACGAATTCATCCCGTTGGACTGTGTTGTAGATCCGGTCGAGTATTATCTGGGCTTCCGTTTCACTCACCGATTCCCCCGGCAGGGAAAATCGAAATTGTTCGCCCGACCCCGCATCGGTAACCGCTAAGCTGTAACCAGTTTCTCCGGCAACTCGGCATTCCACGGTTGGGACGTTTTCTGCCGCCAAAAGTGTCAACAGGCGATCACCCATTGGTCCACCAACCACGACGAACGCCTCGACACTACCGCCCAACCTTACAATCGCTCGGGCGACGTTCACACCTCCGCCACCCGGATCAACCCGCGGCGTCCCGCAATACAGTTTGGGCCCAGCCTCCACATGTTCTGTCGAGGTTGCATAATCGACGGCTGGTTTGAGGGTGATCGTCAGGATCTCTGGCACGTAACACCTTCCCGCATCTGAGTGGTCATCTTCGGACGATGGCCCGCGCACCATTCCTGAAGGTGCCTGCGGACCAAAACGACCGGGTAAATTCAACAACTCCATCGTTGCCCGGCCAAACTCAGGCCTGCAAGTTTCGGCACTGTCTGACACGGATCGGAGGGGTCATCTGATACTCTTTTTACGGATAGGCGGCACGAGAGCGCCGGCACGCTGTCCTGACGTCTCCTGCCCAAAGTTGATCGGTCCTAACGCAGTACGAGAACGGGTGTCTTGCTCAGAGCAATAACCTCGGCAGTCTGACTCCCAAGAAGCATTTTCTGCATCCCGCGGCGGCCATGTGACGCCATGACGATAAGATCGCAGTCTTCAAGAGTCGCGGTGTCCATAATGCCCTCAGCAGGTTTTTGGTCGTTGACGTGGCGTGTTTCGCAGGCCACGCCCATCGATGCCGCTTGGGCGGCCGCATCTTCAAGAATGGACTGAGCCGCGTTCCTGGCGGCTCCTTCATAGACCTCCACCGCATCGCGTTTACCGCTCTCGATATTGCTGGCCATCTCGAACGCGGACCAAGCCTCCGTCACAGTCACTACGACAGCGATGGCATCGACGGATTTCGCAAGTTGGAGCCCGTGTTCCATTGCCTTTCCTGCCAGTTCAGAGCCATCCGTGGCTATCAGAATTCGGCTATACATCTTGTTACTCCCTAGGTTCGTCTATGGATAACCCATGAAGGATTCCCACCTTCGCCTAGTCTCGCAAGGCCGCGGGACCTCGAATATGATCTTGGTCAAGATCAAGCTTGTTCGGCAGTAGCGCGAAAACCGTCATGCAATGATTGACTGAAGACAGGCTAATTCGGACCATGACTGACTTGACCGCAAGTCTCCCCACGGCAACCGTCGGAGGGGGGGCATCTCAAGGCGCTGGTCAGAAGAACAAGAAGTCCTCCTTCGTCAGGTTGGAGAGCCCCCATTGGGTGGTCCGGGTTGATTGTTAATGCATGGTCGGTCGCTGGTCCATCGGGACGATGCTCTCCGGAACCGGCGGCGAAGACAGCGTCGCGTATGAAGCCGATTCGCGCACTCCTATGCCAACAGCGTTCGGTTTCCCGCCTTAGATTTCGAAAACTTTTAAGTATTATCAGTAACTTGGAAAAGCTCCGCTTTACACACTGCCCGAAATCCCCATGCTCGCGGCCGAAAGGTGGTGAACGTTATGGCCGCAGCAGCCCAAGTCACATGGGCGAAGTTCGACGCAAAGCACTCGGAAATCATCGCGATTGGCGGTGTGCGGAAGTCTTTCTTCGGCACGTCGCAATGGCAACTCTCCGCAGAGGAGGCCGTTGCCGCGATGGAACACGACGAATGGCGTTTTTTCGTTGAAGTCGACAACACCAGGCATTGGGTTGAAATCGACGAGGAAGCTGACCGAGGCAAAACCCTGAGTGTCGACGGTCCGATCAAGGCCCTGATGTAGAGAAAAGCGGCGACTGCCGAGAGTCGGACAGGCTTGTTCCTGACCGGCAATTCGGTGTGTCCGGCACCTGCTACGCCACGTACCGTGGAAGAAGATGCGGAACGGGTGTGCGGCCCAACCGTTGACCTAGACGGAAATCCGATGCGGCGCGGTGAACTTGGCGCGCCGACGGGTCCAAACGATGAAAGGAATGAGATGACCGAGAAGAACCCGGAAAAGGGATACGTAGCCTTGCTTGGCTGGAGCCTGAACGCAATTGATGCGGTCGACCGATTCGACCGCCGATATGTCGTGGTCGCTCCGCCCTGGGCAGAGAATTATTGCAAGCAAAACGACATCCCCTTTGTCGGTTGGGATTTCGACCGGCTGAACGAACGCTCTCACGAGCTTGCCCAAGAGCTCGAAAACATGGGTGTCGACGTTGCCATTCCGATCTTTGAAGAAACCGTGGAGTGGGCCGGGGCGGTCAACGCTGTGCTGCTCAAGAATCCGCGCCTTCTAGGACAGGCGATGCTGTTCCGCGACAAATCGCTGATGAAGCGCAGAGCGCAGCTTGGAGGCATTCGCGTCGGCGTTTTCGAAGAAGCCCATGACCGTGGCGACGTGATCCGTTTCCTGAAGCGCGTGAACCAAACGCTGCTGAAGCTAGACGGCGATCCCAACGATCCGATCCACTTTAAGGCTTTTGACAAGTCGGGCACCGCTGGTCACCGGGTAATCCGGACGCCTGAAGACGTGGACAACATCCCCGATGACGAGTTCCCCGCGCTGCTGGAAAGTCATCTGGATGGCTGGGAATTCGCGGTCGAAGCATGGATCAAGGACGGCAAGATTCAGTTCCTCAACATCTCTGAATACGTAACGCTTGGCTATTCCGTTTTCGTGCCCGCGACGCCGGAACTTGAAGAGCATCGCGCGCGGATCACCGAAGAGATCGAAAAGCTGATCGACACGTTCGACATCGAATTCGGCTTTATCCATCCCGAATACTTCCTGACCAGTGACAACAAGCTTTACTTCGGTGAGGTCGCCTATCGCCCACCGGGCTTCAACGCGTTGGAACTGATCGAGCGCGCCTATGGCTTCAACGGCTATCAGGGCCTCGTGTTGGCCTTTGACCCGAAAACCACTCAAGAGGAGCTGGACGCGTTCTTCCCCAAGCCGATCGAGGACGCCAAGGGCCATGCCGGGTGCTTTGGCGTTTATCCGCGCCGGCGCGTGGTCAGTCGTCTGGAAGTTCCGGAGGAAACGGCCAACCATCCGTTCTTCGAGTTTCACGAGCTTTCCGATCCTCGCGAACAGAAGGTTGCGAAACGGTCGGCCTTTGGCACACATTGGGGACTTGCCTACTTCTTTGGCGACAATCCCCACGAGCTGCGCGATCTGCTCAAGCAACAGGAAGAACTGGACTATTACGTCTGATGACCACTGAAAACGCGCATTTCGAAAAGCGCAGCCGATCCGAGGACAACCGCGCCGTACTTGCGCGGTTGTCCGGCACGCTCGACGTCGCGATCGACCGGCTGGAGCGGGTCAGTTCTTTTGCCAAGGCGCGCTATCAGCGCCCGGTTCTCGATGTCATTGCGCGCATCATGCATCGCACCGGCGGGCTTGATTTGATTGTCGAGCGCGCGCCGCGCATGGACAAAGCCGGATTGTTTGCCGGATCGGATTGGGATCGTCCTGAAACCTTGTTGCCCCAGCTGGTCGGAACGACATTGGCGTCGGAAGACCCGACCTTTCAGGCGCTGGAGGCTGCCAACCTCGCCCGGTTCGTGAGTGTTGCGACCGGTACGTCGCGGCACGACAACCTGCATCAGGACAGCGCGCGGCATTTCCTGACGCAGGTGCTGGCCCTGAATCTGCGCGACGTCTTTGGACAGAGCAATGAGGCCACCCGGGCGCTTGGCGACCGGATGTTGGTCAAACAGAATATCCTACAGGCAGTCGCCAATCATGTGGGTCTCAACGATGTCTTGGGCGTTCTTGTCACCGAAATCTGGCGTCTGCTGGAACAGCGATCCGTGCAGGTTTCGGTGGTCAAGGACATGATCGCCCAGATTGCCATTGCTCTTAACGAAAAGGGCACCGAGCCCGGAACCACGCGGTTGGGCGCAGAGCGGCTGGTCAGCGCGCTCTTCGGCCCTACGACCGCCTCTCTGGACGATCCGGGTATCGATGCCTATCTGGCCAGGATTGCCAATGCCGACAAGGCCGGGCTGTCGCGCGAAGCAATGGGGTTTGCACGCGCCATGCATGACACCGGGCTGGTGTCGGACTATCACGCTGCCTTTCTGATCTGGGCACTGGATTACGGCGACCGGCCGCTGATCCCCGAAGCGCTTGGGCTGGGCACGACGGGGCTTGATTGCTGGCGGCATTACAGACGTCTTGTCGAGGATCTGATCCGCGCAGCCGTCACGCCGGCCACGCCGCAGGCTGTCTACGGTCTGGCGCAGCTGCTTGAACGTGGCATTCTGCACCATTCACCCATGGTTCCAGCGCTTCGGTGGCAAATCGAGATGCCGCTGCGCGGACAGGCGCGGGACCGGATCGCTCTGGGCTTTGGCGACGCGGTGTCCCCCGAAACGCATCTTCTGGCGGGCGTCTTGCAGGTCATCGGGCAACCGCTGGGCGTGGGCCAAGGCGCCAACCCAACCTGCCAGTCGGCGCGCGCTCTTGCGATGTGGGCGCTGAACGATCCCGACTACCTGCTGCACCTCGTCAGGCAGGCATCGGAGTTCGATACGGTTCTGATGCAGTTCGAAGGCACGCCGATCAATTCTGCCGACCTGCCCGCCGGTCTTGCCGGGTTCGGCCCGATCGACGCCGACCCGGTCTCGGTTCTGCTGGTATCGCATCTTGACCGGATCTATGCGGAAATGGGCCGGATGTGTGCCGGACGCGAAGGCGATCCACACCGTTGGATAAACCCGCAATTCCACGGCTGGTGGGTCGCCCGCGATTGTGCTGTCGCTGTCGACGTAACCACCGGCAAGCTTGCAGATTACGAAGAGTTTCTAAAGCGGTTCATCTCGGCGTACCACCCACATCACAACGGTGGCCGACCGCTCAATCATCCGCAACCGGCCGGGCTTGCCGTGACCGACGCCCATCAACAATTTGTCGGCTGGCACGCCATCTCGATTCTGCGCGTTGCCGAAGATCAGACGGGGAACATGCGGATATATTTCTATAACCCGAACAACGATAGCGGGCAGGATTGGGGTGGTGGTGTTGTCGTCTCGACATCCGGCAACGGAGAGCGATATGGCGAAGCGTCGCTTGAATTCGAGAAGTTCCTGTCACGGATCTATTTGTTCCACGACGATCCCCTTCGCCCCAAACGCGCGATTGCAAAAGGCGCATCCGATGTGGTCGCCACTGTCAAAGATATGGCGCTGAGCAGTTGGGCAGCAGGCCGGGAGCTCCAAGTCGAACCGGACCCGGCCTAAGCAGCGCGGCGCGCCCGGTCTCGTGCGCCTCTTTTCGGACATGTCTGTGACGGGCAACTATTGGCTCGTCTGGCACGAAAACTAGGCCTTTGCGCGCCGCGCGGAGGACGTTGTCGAACTGCTTGTAATCGTTGCCAGTTTGTAGTTTCGTTCTGCCTCATCGAAATCTGGATCCGGGCGGTCAAAGCGATCAAGGCTTGGGAAGAAATGATGCAGACGATCAATCCAGCGGGTAACGGCAGTTGGATCGAGCTGAAAGTCTCCCGCAAAGTCCAGGGCGGTCAGTGGAGCTGTCACGCTTTAATGCCGCTCCAAGTTCTCATTTACGCAGCCTGAGCTTGGAAGGCCAAGGGGCTTTTCCAGCCCAGAGCTGAGTGCCGGCGGCGCGGATTGTAGAAGCCGTTGATGTATTCGAAGTTCGCCAGCTCGGCTGCCCGGCCAAGGCCGCTGCCACAGCAGCTCAGCCTTGATCGTCCTGAAGAAGGTCTCGACGGCCGCGTTGTCGTAGCAGTTTCCGGTCCCGCGAAAATGTTTGAGCGGGGGCTTTGACGATCACTTCTGGATCGACTGGAGATAATAGACCAGCGAGAGAATACGGCCTTGAGCTATGTGATCAGCATCAGCTGCGCTCATCCCTCTATCTTGGAGCGCATCAGCTTTGAAGTAGCTTCCCCAAATCGGCATTTCGGCTTGTCCATGTGCTTTATATACGCCGTTCGCGATGGACTGGTAAACCTCGGAGAACGGGAATGCTCCTCCCGAACGTTCGGACAAAGTCGTCAAATCTGCAGGCGGGACACGCAGCAGCTCTACAACATCGCCGCTTCCTGTCCCATCATCGCCATGACAGATGGCACAATTTGCGCCGTAGGAAGATTTCCCGAGAATCAACGCGGACTCGTCAGCCTGAACGGCCCCGGCGCCGGTGAGAAAGATGGCCAAGGCCAGTCCTTGAAAGTTTCTCATTGTCCCCTCCCATTTTCGCGGCACTTTGGAAAGGGTAGGGGCAAAGTGCCACCGCGGCGATGATCTATGTCAATGCCGTTGGCACGATCCGCTATTGACTGATTGGGTCAAAGACTCTAATAGTCTGAAATTACTTAAATATTTTGAACATCGTTCTTTCAATCACCTAGCTGGGTAATGCTTTTGGGAGAACCTTGGCTTCAGCGTCGCGATCGAAGCTTTCCATCGTGACCTGCCCCCGTGCTCACTAATTCAAAACGAGAGTATGCGGGTCTGGTTTTCATATTCCTGGGTTTCGTTCTGGGCAAGCGCGCAGGACGCGGAGCCGTCATGTTGTCAACACTTGCGACATCCACACTCGCCGTCTCGATGATCGTCTCCTGACCTGAAACCCGAAACTGAGCCTGAAGACCTTCCGATTTTGACGGGTCTTGATGATGCGGATACAGCAGTGTCAGTCGAGGGGCTTTGTACAGGTGCGCAAGGTCCGTCGGACGATAATCTGAAAACGCCGATTGCAGCACCACTCCGCGGCCGCCGAAGTTAAAACAGAAACCGAACCCGAGCCTGCGTAAGAAAACGGTCCACCATGTCCGAAAAAGTCTGACGATGGACAGGTCACTATGGCACGGCGCCAGTGGATGGGTTCAAGCCCAACCTGGTAGGCATCTATAACGCCTCGGGAAACGTCTGGGAATGGACAGCGGATCGCTTTCGCATCGCGTCGCTGAAGGCGAAGGCGAAAGACCGCAACGCACGGGCAAAGCGGGAGGGTGAAAGGGTCTTGAAAGGCGGTTCATTCCTTTGTCACGCGAGTTACTGCTGGCGCTACCGCATCGCCGCGCGAACAGGCCGGGCACCCGACACGGCGGCCAGCCATACCGGCCTGCGCCTTGCATACAGCCTGTAATCATTCGTTGCTGCTTAGCGCGTCTTGGAGTTCAGGCCACTCGATCGGCGCACAAGGTTGCTGACAGGCTTTTCGTCCAGACGCTCGGACTACGGAATAATCGCTCCGGAGACGAAAGCTGGAATTTTCAGTCTAATAGGCGATGAAGAGAGGACATGCGGTAGAGGTCGGCAATGGAGAGGATTGTGTTGAAAAACTCGGGGTCCGGACCGAAGCGGCCAAATTCACAGAACATTTTTCCGCCAAAGCCCGCTTTTTCGGAAATTGTTTTCTGAGGGTTGGTTTGGAGGGAAGTTGTTCCGAAATTTTGGTGCGAATTTTGCGGTGTCGAGTTTTTCAACACTATCCAGAGCTTTGCAGACCTTCGTGCGCGTCAACCGAACGACCGAAAAGTCCGAAACCCGGCCGTAGCCTCGATTTCGGCGAACTTCTGGAGCAGGAAAAAGCCGTCGTTGGGCCCCAGCAATTTGACACAATGCATCTTGGTCTCGACGCGGCTCCGGCGGTGAAATCCACTCCATCCACTGCCCTGCAGGGCATCACGCAGTGATGTCCCGAGAGGGTCGCCAGATCGCGCAACCGAGGTATCGAGAGGTGTTACACAGCGCCCCATCCGACCTCAAGCCGAGTTCCTTTGACAGAACCCAACCACGCGGACAGGGTGACCATTGTTGCCAGGGCCGCCCGCTTCATGCGCTCACGCGCCGCCTACGATCCGGCCTGGATCGTCGCCAGGTAGTAGACCAGTTCGAGGATGCGAGCCTGCGCCGTAGGCACGCCGCTCTTGCCCATGCCGTACTCGCCCTCCATGGCGATGACGTCGGCGTTGAAGCGATTGCCCCAGATCGGCATCTCGCTAGTGCCGTGGCCGCGCGTTTGCTCGGCGTCGGCGATGGTGGCATAGACCGCCTCGATCGGGAACGTCCCGCCGTTGCGCGCCGCGATCATCGTTAGGTCTGCGGGTGCGCTCTTCATGAAGTCGATGATAGGCCCGTTGCCCTTGCCGTCGACGCCGTGACAGGCGGCGCAATTCGCCATGAAGGCGGCCTCGCCGATCTTGTCCTGCGCGACGGCCATCGCCGGTAACGCCATAATGCCTGCAAGAGCCGTGGAAAACAGTATTGCCTTGTGGTCCATTAGTGCCTCCCTGAAGCGGTGACTGGAGAGTATTCAGAGTTTTCGCGCTTCGACAGGCGAAACGGTAGGCCGCCCTGCCTGCCCCTCGCCTTGATCTGCGTCATGGCGATGCGGAGCCCCGATCCGCCGCGCCGTCAAGATAGCGCAGAATCGCCGCGCGCGCCGGGGCGTCGGGCAGGTGGTGGCGGATCAGGAAGGCGTCGATCGTTTCGATGCCATAGAGATCGGCGTGCCGGACCAGCATCACCTGCGTCAGAATGCGGGAATGGCAGAAGGTGCAGTGCTGCTCGATTACGGTGCTGGGATCGGGTGGCGGGGCCGCGTCGGCATCCCCCTGTCCCGCCAGCGCCATCAGCGCGGCGGTCAGGCCGGGCAGGATCGGGAACCGAGTTTCGACGCGCATGACAGCGTCCTCCATCCAAAAATTTGGACCGGCGGGGCGCTGGTGTCCTTGACTTGGGTCATGGCACGGGGCAGTGCGTTTAAGGGGCGAATGTCGAACCGCGTCGGCACCGTTAGAGCCGCGTTCGGGGATGTCGTTGCGATCGCTCTCCGATCTCAGTCCAATGCTGCACTAGCGGCCCAAACCCAGACGTGCCTGTCCCTGGAAGAAACGACATGGTGTGATTGCGGCGGTCGCTATCCGGTGGCGAACGAGGTCCGGTATGTTGGCCTCTGCCCGATCCACCAAGGGCATCCGATTGACCGTTCCCTTAGTGGCACCACGGTCAAGGCAATCATCAAGTCAGCAGCGCGAAAGGCCGGTTTTGCGCCTGACGAAGTGCACACATTCAGCGGCCACTCGACGCGTGTGGGGGCGGCCCAGGAGCTGCTGCGACGGGGATTTGATACCGCGGCGATCATGCGGGCTGGAGGAGGGAAATCGGTGAACGTTCTGGCGCGCTACCTGGAGCATGCGGAGCACAATGTCTAGGCATGAAGCCAAGCGGAGATGTGAAATTCACTACCCGACGTCCTGATAAGGCCCACTACCGAACGGACGGTTTCTCCAAGGCAGACTGATCCGTGCGGTAAAGCTCTTCCTGATTTTCAAGGCCTGCTGGGATGGGACAATGTCGCAAGCACCGGCCCCGCCAGCCCCACTAACAGCACGAAACCGATCGCATATAGCATAGCAGCGGTCGCAACGTTCTGGCCCAGAAGGAAGCCTGCCGCCGCTATGGCGGTTATCGGCTCGAAGCCGAAGAGCAGCCCGGCCCATGTCGAACTGATCCGCTGGCTCGCTTGGTTCGGGCTGATTCCGATCTGGAAAAGGGCATATCCGAGCCCCGTGCAAAGCGCTCCCGCTAATGCGCCCGGTACGGATAAAATGACATCCAGGCTGGCTTTAAGGGCATCCGGTTCGGAAATGCCAAGGAACAATATGGCCCAGAGAGTTCCGTAGCCGAGATATAGCATGACGCAGGCAATATCGGCGCGACGCTCGGCCGTGCGGCACAGGACCGGCAATGCACCATAGATGATGCCCGCGCTCACCGCGTACACGAAGGCCATACCCGAGAAACCGAACCCGGGACTTGAACTCTGAACAGTGGCGCTGACCGCAATCAGAACGGAGAGCAGGACGAAGACGTGACCGATCCGGAAGCGAAACCCGAATTGTAACACCATGCCAGTCACAGCGGACGCGGCAACGAGGACAACGATCACGGGCAAGATATCGGCAATCGCCAACGCTCGGGTATACAACTCCACTGTCGCCCATCCCAACAGCAGGCCAACACCGCACAGCCGCACATGTTCTTTCGGCGGCCGGATCAAGGAGCGCGGCCGAAAGAGGACGCACAACAAAAACAGTGTGAGCGTTCCCCAAGCCAAACGGGCGATCACGATCTGCGAGGGTAGCGCGTCAGCTATCAGCAGCATCTCAGTCGGCACAACGGCCATGCCGATGGCACTCGCTCCACCGGCAAACGCCAAGGCGCGCATAAGGAGAGAGAGGGACATCTGATCGGTCTCGACAAAGGCCAGCTGATCGGAGCGGTTCAAGCGGTTACTGGCCCGTGCCGCTATCTCGTCGATCGACGGCATCAACACGGCTCCCGAGTTGCAGGCATGGTGGGTGGTCGCTCGCCAGCACCTTGAAGCGCCAAGTCAATTTCGACAGGATACCCTCGGTGGCGAGTGATCCCTCTTCGCGGGACGAAAGGATTTCTCTGTGACAATGCACCAACCGTCATCTCGCGCGAAAATCGCACTGGCGGTTCCATTCCATTTCCAATCACTTCAATTAGGTAACGAGAAGTTACTTCACATGGGAACCAAGCTCCTGCGAGGCTCCTCAGAGGAATTGGCGAGTTCTGAACGATATTTGGCGTACTGTGTGTCTTCCGGCAGCAGATACATTGGCATCGCTAGCACAAGTGCGCTAAGTTTGAAGTTCCCGTCGACGAGGAATCGGTTTGAGTGTTGAAGTTTTGATGGGAGGTCCACGCGTCGTCGCCATGTTGATGTATCCGCAGGTCTCATGCGTAGACGTCACCGGCACGCTGGAGCCCTTTGGGCTTGCCAACTTCCTGACAGGTCAGAGGCTGTACCAGCCGGTCACGGTGTCAATTGATGCAGCCCCTGTGCCAGCGGCCGGAGGGTTCCTGCATCTCTTACCGACAGGCCGTTTCGACGAGCTCCCCGAACAGATCGATCTGATGCTCGTCGCGGGCGGACCAGGGTGCTTTGACGCCGCCGGGGACGAGGATCTGTTGGCGTGGATAAGGCGCTTGGAGCCGCGTTGCACGCGCATAGGCTCGGTCTGCACGGGAGCGACGGTACTTGCAGCCTCTGGGGTGGCGGACGGCCACCAGATCGCAACCCATTGGCTCGAAGCAATACGCCTGAAACGAGAAAATCCGCTGGTCGAGCTCAAAGAAGATGCGATTTTTGTTAACTCCGGCAAGCTGTGGACCTCGGCTGGCATGCTGGCTGGTATCGACATGGCCTTGGCTCTGATCGAGCAAGACCATGGTCGTCAGCTAGCTTTGGAAATTGCCCGCTTCATGGTCCTTGTCCTGCGACGAGAGGGCGGGCAGTCACAATTCAGCCCGCAGATGATGGCCGACGCCACCGAGGACCCCCGCATACGGCGCGTACAGCTTCATATCTGGGAAAACCCGTGCGGAGACCTGTCAGTGGCCCGACTGGCAACAATCTCGGCGATGAGCGAGCGGTCCCTGGGTCGGCGTTTCAAGCAGATTACGAACGCCACGCTGTCCCGTTATATCGAGGATGTCCGGCTTTCGTCTGCTCGGAAACTGCTCGAGACCTCAGAGCAATCTGTTCAAACTGTTGCATCCAATACCGGGTTCGGAACGGCCGCCTCGATGCGGCGGGTCTTCAAGCGGCGGCTCGGCACTTCCCCAAGCTCCTACAAAAAATCTTTTGGAACGGTCCCCGCCAGGACCCCTGGAAAGCTCACGGAAGCTGACGTGGTTCCGGTAGATTTGATGGGTGTCGTGAACGGAAAATCGGTCTGGTAGGTCGATCAAATAGCAGAAGCCAAACAGTAAAATGACCTCGCGCACCGTTTCGGTGGGGGCTTTACGACCGTGAACCGTTCGCGCCTTGGTCGCAGGGTCGCAGGGTCGCAGGGTCGCAGGGTCGCAGGGTCGCAGGGTCGCGTGACGCTGCTCGGCGATGTAGCGCACTCCATGCTTCCGCATATGGGGCAAGGTGCCAACCAGGCCATTGAGGACGCCGCGCTGTTGGCTCTACTTCTGAAGGGGTGCGACAAGGACCAGGTTGCCGCTGCGCTTCGGACCTACGAGGCCACGCGGCGTGCGCGAACGACAAAGGTCCATGAAGCCGCGCGGCGCAACGGATTGCGCTTTTCCCGGTGCCTATCCCGATCCCTTAAAGAGAGACGAGGAAATCCGCTCGGCGCGAGACTTGCGACTTCGGCTATTCGACTATGACGTGACGGCCGAGGTCGCGCCTGGCGGCGCAGCCGCCAGATGATCCAGGCCGCCTCGCTTGGCAACCGCGTTCAGAGTGCGTCCATTTTGGAAGTCTGCATAGCGGAATTTGGCAGTCCTTTGTTCCCGCCAACCGGACGGCACGTTCGTCCGCACGGCTGACCTTGCTCTGCTTTTCGACGCTGCAATATGGCACGAAAGACCGCTTCGGCGAAGCTGCACCTCAGCGATGAGCACCCTGCCGAAGGTCCGGTCAGGGCCGTCAGCGTCGAGGTGTCACGCCCGGAGAACGCTCCGAGTGCCGCAGCTCCGCTTTGAGCCCAAATTGATCCTCGGTCAAATCGCAGCAATAGGTGATTGTTTGGACCGCCTTGTCGTCCTCGGCCCATCACTCGAGATGTTCTTTTTCCGCTCGATTTGAGCTAGACATATTTAATGTTGAAGCTCTTCGCCCACCTCGCGATTTTTCTGCTGGCAGCAGCCGCAGCAGCCGCCGAGGATGTGGCCGATTTCGAACCTCTTCCAGTCGGTCTCGATGCACGCGAACCGTCGGTCTTTGCAACTCGAGACGGGCGCCTCCTGATGAGCTGGATTGAGGCATCGGGAAACAGCTTTCTCGTCAAGATGGCCGTGCGAGAGGGCGGGTTTTGGAGCGAACCGCGCGCCGTGACGACCTCATCCGATCTTTTTGTCAATTGGGCCGATTTCCCGTCCATCGCTCAATTTGCCGATGGCACGCTGATTGCCCATTGGCTGCAGAAGTCGGGCGGTTCGAGCTACGCCTATGACATACGCCTGGCACTGTCGCGCGACGATGGCGAAACGTGGAGCGAACCGAGCGTGCCTCATCGAGACGGACAGAAAGCGCAACACGGCTTCGTCTCTCTAGTCCCACTGGTTGACCAGATGGTCGCGGTCTGGCTGGATGGTCGTGCTTACGACGGCGACCTGGTGGAAGCCGGAGCCATGCCGGGTCAGATGCAGCTCCGGTCGGCTATGGTGTCGCCAGATGGCTCCATAGGCCCGGATATTGCAATAGATTTCACCACCTGCTCCTGCTGCCAGACAGCTGCGGCAGCCCTGGGGGAGGAGGTGCTCGTCACTTATCGTGACCGCACCGAAAACGAAATCCGCGACATCTCCCTGACAAAATTTAGCGATGGGCGATGGTCGGCCCCGATATTGGTGCATGCCGACAACTGGGAAATCTCCGGATGTCCGGTCAACGGTCCGGCGATCGCAGCCCAGGACCAGCGCGTTGTCGTTGCGTGGTTTACGGGCGCAGGCGACGTTCCAGCGGTCAAAGTGGCGTTCTCCGAAGATGCGGGGGTCAGCTTTGGCGAAGCCATGCGGATCGACCTAGGACAGCCCACCGGACGTGTCGATACCCTGATGCTTGACGATGGAACGACCTTGGTCACTTGGGTGGAGTGGCAAGGGAAGGCCGAAGCCCTACTGCTGTGCCGGGTCACGACCGATGGATGTCACGACACCCGAACGCTGGCTTTGAACGCCGAGGGGAACTCGATGAATTTCCCGAAAATGGCGGCAACACGTGAAGGGCTTTTTGTTGCCTGGACACAGCCCCTTCCTGACGGACGCGACACGATCCGAATGCTGAGAACGGTGCCTTGATACGTGGCCCGCAGGCGCTCTGGTTTACGCGGGAATTCTCCCTACGGGCAGCATCTGTATGCTATGGTGACTTGGCCAGGCTGCTTGCACCGGCGCGATATTTAAAAAGAACTTAGGGAGGACAATGATGTTTGCACGTGTAACCAAATACAAGATGAAGCCTGGATCGCGGGACGCAGCGACCGCGTTGCTGAACCAGTTGAAAGAAAAGATCATGGCCATGAACGGCATGCACAATTTCGTCAACGTGATGAACGAAGACGGCAGCGGGTATGTGATATCGGTGGTCGAGAGCCAAGAGACCTCCGACGCCAATGCCGAAAAGGTCGCGGCACTTTGGGGCCAGTTCGCGGATTATCTGGAAAGCCCGCCAACGCCCGAGGGATATGACGTGATTGCAAATTGGGCCAACTGAGAGCCAAGAATTAGTCGGCGGGTCCGTCCCGCTGACACCTCAAGGCGATTTGCTTCCGGGGACTTTTAAGAGCATTTTAATTCGGCTCCTTGGAGAAACAGGAATGGCCCGCCCGAATGAACACAAAGCGTTTTCCTACCGTGAAGACCCGAACGTCCCAGATTTCGATGATGACGGCCTGATTGCCGTGATGGACGGCGATTGCGCCGTCTGTTCGTTGGGCGCGCGCTTGATCGCGCGGTTCGATCGTCGTGAGCAGTTCAAGATTTGCATAGTTCAATCGCAAACCGGTACGGCTTTGGTTGAGCACTACGGTCTTGATCCCCAAGATCCCGAAACCTGGTTGTTTCTTGAGAATGGAAAAGCGTGGTCCGGAATGGAAGCGATCATCCGGATTGGGGAAGGCTTGGGCGGCATTGGGCGTGTTTCGACAGCGATGCGTATCCTTCCGCAACCCTTTCGCGAATGGCTTTATCGCCGGATTGCACGCAACCGGTACCGCTTCGGCCGAACCGACATGTGCGCTCTTCCGGACGAGCGCCTCCGCCGGCGGTTGATGAACTCAAGAAAGAGGCGTCATGCCAATTCAAACTTCGAACAGTGAATGACACTCTCAGGCTTACCTTCATCTGTTATCAGTCAATTTTGTCCGTAACGGAGCTCTGGTCGACGCTCGTGAGTGCTACGCAGCTCTGGAAACCGAACCCAAGGCCGCGGCATTTACGGAAATCAGCTTCCGGCAGACACGGCGCGGTTCAGATCCCTTTTGTCGACATGGCCTAATTTGCTCCACAACAGCGCTTGTATTTCCGTCCTGACCCACACGGGCAGGGATCATTTCTGCCCATTTTGTTGGCGCTTCGGTAGGGAGCGGAGGATTGGAACTGTGAGCTTTCCCACGATAACAGATCGGCCGGGTTGGAGCCTTTCGTCCAGCGATTAAGAGCTATGACCATGTCTGTGATCAGGTCCGGCGCTTTGTCCTGCAGTTCGGAGATCGTGCTTGCCGGCAGATCACTGTCGCCTTCGACGATCCCATGAAGCGTTAGCATCATATTGACTGAGGCGGCGGCCTCCTCATCGCCGCTCTCGACAATCTGTTCCCACACACCCGACCTGAGACGCATAGCGCGCTCAAAGCCTGACACCCACATTTCCCAAACGGTCTCATCCGTACGGGTATCATGGTCAAAGACCGGCCCGTATTCGAACTCGGGAGGTATCAATGACTGCGCCACGTCGTTGTAGTGCGCCATGATAAGATCGAGCGCGTTCTGCAGTGCTTCTTCGGAGCCGAACTCTGGCATGCCACCGGAGCCCCAGACCTCCGGCAGCCATTCGCTTGGCGGGATCATTTCCGGGCAGACAAGCAAGCCAGCGCAGAAACCGTCGAACTCGGACAAGAGCATCCCATCTTCGTCCGTAACGGCTAGAAGTAAGTTATCGAGAGTACTTAGGCGGTCATCGGAGGGCATGCGGGTTTCATATCAGCTATGAGGTTAGAGATACTCGGCTTTCTTGAGCCTGATCGGATCAAGTGTATTCGGTCGACATGCCATTACCAAGGGCGGCCTGGCTGCGCATAGCACGAAAGGCCGTTCAAGGGGCGTCGGTCCCAGTGCGGATCCCTCTGGATCAGCTCGTGTCGCTCTCTCTGGGGCGTTGCCCGATCCGGATGCCAGGACGGTCATTCGCTGAGCCGATGAATTCGATGCCGGCGGCTTCTAGGGTAGCCCTCAGTTTTTCAAGAGTGGTCGTTGTGGTTGTCGGGATTCCATCAGAAGACTCGAGTTTTACGAGAGTTCTTCGTGAAATGCCGGCACGCTCGCATAATTCCGTAGCGCTCCAACCAAGCATAGCTCTTGCACCACGAATTTGCATAGCGGTAAGCACTTGACTCACGCTCTTTTGTGCGCAAATAGTGATTTTATATGCGCAAATTGGGAAAAAATGTCGAACAAGGCTGGCGCTCCGAATTCCAGCGCCTCGAAGGCGCCTACGCACCGTCAACCATGCGCAGTTACCGCACTGATGTCGAGGCGTTCGAAACCTGGAGCCTGGAAAATGGTCTGGCTGTGCCTTTTCCTGCGAGCGTTGAGACTGTTTGCCGATTTTTGGAAGACCAGGGAAAAACAAAGGCGCCATCGACGGTGCGAAGGCGCCTCTACGCCATCCGCAAAGTCCATCGGCTTCTCGACTTGCCCGACCCGACCAATGCCGAGGACATCAACCTTGCTTTTCGGCGCGTGCGACGGGCAAAGCCTGTGCGCCCAAAACAGGCGCGCGGCATGACGGCGGATGACCTCAAGCGTTTCCTCGAAGTGCAACCCGATAGTCCTTGGGGGCTCCGCAACATGGCAATGCTCTCTTTGGGATATGAGCTGATGACCCGGCGCTCCGAGCTGGTCGCTCTCCGCGACGAGGACGTTGAGTATCGCGCTGATGGCACGTTGCGCGTGCTGATCCGCCGCAGCAAAGCCGACCAGGAGGGCTGGGGGCGTTTTGGGTTTTCATCCATCGCAAGCGCCGATCGTTTGCGTGCGTGGCAGCAGTGGAAAGGCGACACAACGGAGTGGCTCTTCTGCCCGATCTACCAAGAGCATCCCATCGATCGTTCGCTAAGCGACACCACGGTCAAGGCACTCATCAAGTCTGCGGCCCAAAAGGCCGGTTTTGCGCATGACGAAGTGCGCTCATTCAGCGGCCATTCCATGCGTGTGGGAGCGGCGCAGGAACTGCTGCGAAGAGGATTCGACACCGCGGCGATCATGCGCGCTGGTGGATGGAAATCCGTGAATGTGCTGGCGCGATACCTCGAACACGCAGAGCACAATGTCTGGGTTTGAGGGTAACGCTGTGCGCTGTCGTGGTTCAGTGTCTGATATGCCAATGCCCATTATCGTCGCATTTTTTGAGGCATCGCTTTTCGATCCTCTAACGGATATCCGCAGGCCGCGCGGCGATGTGCCATTAAGTCCGTGGGTCAAGCCCGGTTTTGCAGGCTTTTTTCACCTAACAGTGATCGTCGCGGTTTGTGGTTATTTGTTCGAACCTTTGACGCGGTACGTTTGACCGCTGGCCTTGATGAAGCCCTCATTGAGGGTTGGCTTGGGATATGTCCCGGTTTGAAAGACCGCGTCCTTCGCTGAAATGGTTCCAGACAGAGAAGTGAATGGCGATGGATGTTTCAGACGTGGAAACCGCGAAAGAGTTTCATCGCCTTCCCCTGATTGAATAAGAATGCGCGAAATCTCATATTGGCTGTTGCGCCGTCGACCGCTTGCTTGGAGGTCATCGCGTCGCATAGTGCGAATCGCGGCCTTACAGCAGGGAAACGCTAACGTTTCATGACGCACTTCGATGCCGCGTTCGCGCGGTGGGTCCTCCTCATTGCAGACGGAGAGCGGGAATTGGACACATAGCGTCGCCATACGGTTGAACCCGGGGCTCGGCTTGAAATATTTAAGTTGCGAGCCCTTGGTCGTGGCAGGACGCGTCGAAAACGCCCTACCCGCCTCGAAACAAGTTAAACCAATAAGGCGAACCGGATTATCAATCAGTCGCTTACAGGCGCTTTTCGGGCTAAGGAGGCGTTGTTGCAAAAGTCTGTCGGCGAAGGATTCACTTCGTGAATCCATGCCGTTAGACGCGTTGTATGAACAAGCC
>NZ_JAWHTD010000040.1:0-33953 GCF_032586235.1 Aestuariicoccus sp. MJ-SS9 | reverse complement strand
GTTCGCCGACCTGCACACGCCCACCACACAAAATCCCCGCCTTCAGTCCGCCTGAAGGCGTTGTTCAAACCCGACTACTTATCGATGTGAGGTGCAGATACTGCGTTGTGATTGAACTTCATGTAATTGGCCTTGAAGTCCAAACTTGCATGAACGGCCGCTGTGCTGTTGCATGATTGGATGAGCGACACCGTTACCGTTCTCTCGTCCTCGTCGGGCGGCTACTTGTGCAAGAGCTTCAGTGGTCCTGATCTTGAGCCGCTGAAATTTCCTGGCTGCAAAGAATTTGATGTGGGCCAGGAAGAGGTAAGCGATCTTGCGTCTCTTGGTAAGCTGATCGGAGGGCTTGAGGAAGAGCCTGCGAAGACCGTCATACGGGGAGAACCGGTTGCTGCATCCAATGAGCAGGTTGCCCGCACCAAACAGAACTTCGCGACCAAGTCACGCCAGTGGTCTGAACGGCGGAGCAATACTCGGCCACGGTAGCGGCGGCATTGCGCTGCGAGAGATGCGAAAACGTGTGGGTCGCTGCGGGGTCGGTGAAATCGTCGGCGGGCACATAGACCGCCTGGATCGAGGTCATCGCACCGCGGTCGGTCGAACAGATCCGCTCTTCGAGTTCGGCCAGTTCGGTGCCCAGCGTCGGCTGATAGCCGACGCGGCTGGGGATCCGGCCCAGAAGGCCCGACACCTCGGACCCGGCCTGAACGAAGCGGAAGATGTTGTCGATCAGGACCAGCACGTTGCGGCGGCGGTCGTCGCGGAAATACTCGGCCATGGTCAGCGCGGCGTGGCCTACGCGAAAACGCACGCCGGGGCTTTCGTTCATCTGGCCGAAGACCATGACGGTGTTGTCCAGAACCCCCGCCGCGTCCATCTCGCGGTAAAGCTCTTCGGCCTCGCGGCAGCGTTCGCCGATGCCGCAGAAAAGGCTGATGCCGTCATATTCGGCGACCATGTTGTGGATCATCTCGGTGATCAGCACCGTCTTGCCAACGCCCGCGCCGCCGAAGAGCCCCGCCTTGCCGCCCCGTTCCAGCGGGCTCAGCAGGTCGATGGCCTTGATCCCGGTCTCGAAGATCGCGCCTTCGACCCGGCGTTTCGACAGCGGCACGGGATCGCGCAGGATGGCGCGGCGTGGCGCATCAACCAGCGGCGGGCCGCCGTCAATGGTTTCTCCGAAGACGTTGAACATCCGACCCAGAACCGCGTCGCCCACCGGCACCTCGATGGGCCGCCCGGTGTCGCGCACCGCCAGCCCCAGCCGCAGCTCGGGCGTGGGGTTCAGCACCAGCCCCCGCGCGATGTCCGCAGCCGGAAGGCCCGCCACCTCGATGACGATCTCGGGGTCGGTCAGGGTGACCAGACGCGTGGCGATGGACGGCAGCCCGCCGTCAAAGCGCACATCCGCGATGCCGCCCTCGATAGCGACGATATGGCCGATCTGGCCTGTGTGGTGGATCTGCGCCGCGGCCATCCCTGTCCTCTGCCAAGTGTCGGCCCGACCTTACCCCACCCCCGCCGCGACACATTGATCGAGATTAAATCGCGCGGTCCGGGCTTAACGCAGATTAATGCGCCGCGTCGGGGGGCCGGGAACTCTGGCCGCGCGGTGGAACATTGGGGGCGGCATGTCGGAGAGGGTCTTGAGAGCGCAGAGGTCAACCGGCCGCCGATCCAGGAATGGTCAGGAAGGCAAACGCATGGTCGGCACCTTGAACTTCGTCTGTTTCCCGAGCCTCCGGAGGACCGTATTGGCGGCGCACGCGGATCGTCCGCGGCAGCAGGACGGAAAACCGGGGCTGATCTCCGACAAGGGCGGCTCATGGCGCCGCTTCAAAGAGGCCGCCCGCGCCCGGCGCCGCATGGGCGATCCGCTCTCAGGGCCGAGTGCCTGCCCGTCCCGGTCCGACACCGCGAGGCCTGCGCGATGATCGTCGTGGCGGCCCTGGGCGGCAATGCTCTGTTGCGCCGGCAAGAGCCGTTGACCGCAGAGAACCAGCGTCGCAATGCCCGGGCGGCGGCGCGGGCGCTGGCGCGGATCCTGCGGGCCGGGCACGATCTGGTCGTGACCCACGGCAACGGGCCTCAGATCGGGCTCTTGGCGCTGCAGGGGCTGGCCTATCGTCCCGACGAGACCTTTCCTCTGGACGTGATGGGGGCCGAGACCGACGGCATGATCGGCTATCTCATCGAACAAGAGCTGGAAAACGCGCTGGATCATGACCGCAGCGTCGTCACCCTGCTGACGCAGGTGCTGGTCGATCCAGCCGATCCCGCCTTTCGGGCCCCGACCAAGTTCGTGGGGCCGGTCTATGACAAGGGCATCGCCGACGGCATGGCCGAGCGCTATGGCTGGGCGATGGCGCGGGACGGGGCGCAGTGGCGGCGCGTGGTCGCCTCGCCCAAACCTCTGGATATTCCCGACACCAAGGTCATCGGCCAGTTGATCGGCCAGGGCTGCGTCGTGATCTGCGCGGGGGGCGGCGGCATTCCGGTGATCCAACGGCCCGACGGCAGCCTGATCGGCGTCGAGGCGGTGGTCGACAAGGACGCCACCACCGCCTTGCTGGCCGAGCGGCTGGGCGCCGAGGCGCTGCTCTTGCTGACCGATGTCGACGGGGTCTACCGAGATTTCGGCGCGCCGGGGGCCGCGCGCATCGACCGGCTGAACCCCGAGGAGGCCGCGCAGCTGACGCTGCCCGCCGGGTCGATGGGCCCCAAGGTCGCGTCGGCCCGCGCCTTCGTGACAAGTGGCCCGGGCCGGATCGCGGCCATCGGCCGGCTTGAGGACGCCTTCGACCTTCTGGCGGGCCATGCGGGCACGCGGATCGCGGGCGAGCCGCCCCGCGGCCCCACGCGGTCATAAGGCCCCGGTCAGGCCGCGCCCTTACGATGCCGGACAGCGCGCGGGCTCGTGCGTGTGCGGGTCGATGCCGGCGATCTGCATCAGAGCGTCCGGATCGTCTATGGCGATGCGCATGTGCTCTCCGACCGAGATCACGCCCATTTCCGACAGCTTGCGCATCGTCCGGCAGACGTGGACCTAGGACAGGCCGACGAAATCGCCCAGCTGCTGCTGGGTCAGCGGCAGGTGGAGCGCGCGGTCATGCCCCGATCCGGCCGCGTGCAGGCGCTGGCGGAATTCCAGGATCGCATGGGCGATCCGCGTCTCGGCGCTGCCCTTGCCCAGCCGCAGCATCCGCTCGGACAGCCGGGCAAAGGCCTCTGCCAGAAAGCGCTGTTCGAAGGCCCCGAGCTGCGGAAATTCGCGCGAGAGCCGCGCCCAGTCGCGCCGGGGGATTTCCGCCACCGAGGCGAAGGTGACGGCCTCGATCTGCATCGCGCCCGCCGCCATGTCGCCCGAAGCGGCGTTCAGGATATCGCCGGGCAGGGCGAAGTCGATGATCTGGCGCTGCCCGTCGGGCATGGATTTCGACAAAGACACCCAACCCGACAGCACACAATGGACGACCGCGCGCCCGCTGCCCTCCAGCGCGATCACCGCGCCGGGGCGGTGGCGCCGCCGGTTGGTGTTGAGCGCGCGTTCCAGCGCCGTGGTCACCCCGGGGCACGCGGGCTGCCGCGCCGCCCGTCCGCCGGTGGCGTCGGTGATGGCAAAGACATTGCCGGTCATCGCATCGTCTCCATGGCCGTTCGGCCGGATCCCCGGCCGCTTCGGTCTTGGCATAGCAGGGGCGGGCGGCCCGCGATTGATCCGCCTCAATCGGTGGGCGCGGCGCGTCGGGGATTGACCGGGGTTAATGCGGCGGGCCCCGCGCGCGCTGACGATGCTCTCAGAGAGGCGGACGAGAGGGATCGGGATGCGCAACGGGGACGGACCGGCCGAGAGCGAAGCGGCAATAACGCGCGGGGTGCTCATATTCCCGCAGGGACGGGGCCACGGGTTTTCCCTCATGCACGGGGCGGCGTGGCTGCGATGCGCCAACGACAGCGCGCCGCCCAAGGCCACACCGGAACACGGCGCGTGGGAACTGGCCGAGTGGATCGCGCTCTGCCGCCGCTGCGCCACCGGCCAGCACGGCGCCCGCCGCTGACGGCACGGGGGCTGACGGCACGGGGGCTGGCGGAACCTTACGGCTTGCGGTTTGATCTGCGACAAGGCCCGGCGGCCCGCGCCGGGAAAGACTGCGCATAAGGCCCCGCGCCCTGTCCCGAACCGGAGAACCGACGTGCCAATGGACATGCCCGACCCCGCCCATTGCATGTCCGTCGACGCGGTGGCCGAACGCCTGCGCGCTGACCCCAAGAGCGGCCTTTCCACGCACGAAGCCGACCGCCGGCTCGCCGCCCATGGGCCGAACAGTCTGCGCCGGAAGAAGCCTCAGGGCGCGCTGAGCATCCTTGCCCATCAGGTCCAGAGCGTCATTGTCTGGCTGCTTCTGGCCGCGGCGGCGATGTCTTTCGTGCTGGGCGATATCGCCGAAGGAAGCGCCATCGCCTTCGTGCTGGCGCTCAACACCGCCATCGGCTTTTTCACCGAGCTCAAAGCCGCCCGCTCGATGGAGGCGCTGATGCGCCTGGCCGAGGTGCGCACGCGCGTGCGGCGCGATGGGGCGGTGCGGGTGATCGACGCGCAGGGGCTGGTGCCGGGCGATGTGGTGATCCTCGAGGCGGGCGATGTCGTGACCGCCGACCTGCGGCTGAGCGCGGCCTCTAACCTGCAGGCCGACGAATCGGTGCTGACGGGCGAATCCGCCCCGGTGACCAAGACCGCCGACCCGGTGGCGCGCGATGCGGCGCTGGGCGACCGGCTGAGCATGGCGTTCAAGGGCACGGCGATCACCCAGGGCGCGGGCGAGGGCATCGTGACCGCCACCGGCATGGCGACCGAACTGGGCCGGATCAGCGCCCTGGCCCAGAGCGCCGAGAGCGAGGCCGCCCCGCTGGAACGGCGGCTCGACCGGCTGGGGCACCGGCTGGTCGGGTTGACGCTGGCCTTGGCGGCGCTGACCATCGGCGCGGGCATCCTGCGCGGCCATGACGTGGTGATCATGGTGCAGACCGGCGTCGCGCTGGCGGTGGCCGCGGTGCCCGAGGGGCTGCCGGTGGTGGCGACGCTGAGCCTGGCGCGCGGCATGTGGCGGATGAGCCGGCGCAACGCGCTGATTACCCGGCTTTCCTCGGTCGAGACGCTGGGGGCCACCACGGTGATCCTGACCGACAAGACCGGCACGCTGACCGAAAACCGGATGACCGTCACGCGCTACCTGCTGGCCACGGGCGATGTCGAGGCGCCCGGCCCGGACGGCCCCGGCGGCAAGGGCTGGGGCACCGGCACGCCGCTGGACTGGGCGCTGCGGATTGGGGTGCTGTGCAACAATGCCGAACTGGGCCACGCGGCGACCGGCGGGCACAGCGGTGACCCGATGGAGATAGCGCTGCTGCGGGTTGCGGCCGGGCGCGGGCTGTCGCGCGCGCCCCTGCTCGAACGCTGGCCCGAGGTCGGCGAACATGCCTTTCATTCCGACGTCAAGATGATGGCCACCGTTCATGCGCAGGGCGACCGCTATTTCTATGCGGTCAAGGGCGCGGCCGAGGCGGTTCTGGACGCCTGCTCGCAGGTGCTGGGCCCCGATGGCGCGACCGCGTTCACCCCGGCGCAGCGCGCGGCCTGGGCCGAGCGCACCGCCGCCGCCGCACGCGACGGGCTGCGGCTGCTCGCGCTGGCGATGAAGGACAGCGCCGCGCCCGACGCGCCGCCATATGAGGGGCTGACGCTGGTCGGTCTGGTCTGTCTCAGCGATCCGCTGCGCGAAGATGTGCCAGCGGCCATCGCCGCCTGCCGCGCGGCGGGCGTGCGGGTCGTCATGCTGACCGGCGATCACGCCGACACCGCCCTGACCATCGCGCGTCAGGCCGGGCTGGGCGACGGGCGGCTGAGCGTGCTGGAAAGCGGCGAGATCGCCGGGCTCGACGCCGACACCGTCGGCGCGGAGGCGCGTGCGCGCATCCTCGCGGCCGACGTCTTTGCCCGCGTCGCGCCCGAGACCAAGCTGACGCTGGTCACCCTCTACCAGAGGGCTGGCCATGTGGTGGCGATGACCGGCGACGGGGTGAACGACGCCCCCGCGCTCAAGAAGGCCGATATCGGCATCGCCATGGGCCAGCGCGGCACCCAGGTGGCGCAGGAGGCCGCGCATATGGTGCTGCGCGACGACGCCTTCGCGACCATCACCGAGGCGATGCGGCAGGGCCGGGTGATCTTCGACAATATCCGCAAGTTCGTCGTCTACCTGATGTCCTGCAACGTCAGCGAGGTGCTGGTGGTTGGGCTGGCGGTGGGCGCGGGGCTGCCGACGCCTCTGCTGCCGCTGCAGATCCTGTTTCTGAACCTGGTGACGGATGTCTTTCCCGCCTTCGCGCTGGGGCTGGGCAAGGGCGACGAAGGGGTCATGCAAAAACCGCCCCGCGATCCGTCCGAGCCCATGGTGGACCGGGCGCGCTGGGGTCTGATCGCGGTGTTGGGCGCGCTGATCACGCTGGCCACTCTGGGGGCCTTTGCGGGCGCGCTCTATGGCTTGCGGCTGGCGCCGGGGCAGGCTGTGACGGTGGCGTTTCTGACGCTCGCGCTGGCGCAGCTCTGGAACGTGTTCAACGTGCGCGACCCCGGCTCGGGGCTCTGGCGCAACGAGGTCACGCGCAACGGCTATGTCTGGGGCGCGATCACGCTCTGCCTGGCACTGATCGGTGCGGCGCTCTGGGTTCCGCCGCTTGCGGCGCTGCTGGGCCTGCCCGATCCGGGGCGCGAGGGGCTGGCGCTGGCGCTGGGGGCAAGCCTTGCGCCGCTGGCGCTGGGGCAGGTCTGGATCGCCGCCGCCGGGCGGGACAAGGGCACGATCGACCGACGCTCGGATTGACCGCCGTCAATTCCGCCGCGCCGAAACGGTGCACTATGGCGGCGACGAGGCCCCGGCCCAGCCCGGCCTGACCCGCCTGTCGGGGCCGTTGCCGTTGCCGCAGAGCATGAAAGGAGCCAACCGTGCAAACGCCCCTGGAACTTGTCTTTCAGAACGTCGAACCCTCGGACGAGGTCAAGACGCTGGTCGATCAGAAGGCCCGGCATCTCGAAACGTTCTTTGACGGCATGACCGCCTGCAAGGTCTATGTCCGCGCCCCACACAAGCGCCACAAGACCGGCAATCTCTACGAGGTCACCATCGAGGTGCGGGTGCCCGGCGATACGCTGGTGGTGCGCCACAACCAGACCGACGTGGGTCAGCACGAGCATATCCAGGTCGCCGTCCGCGACGCCTTCGCCACGATGGCGCGCGAGGTCAAGCGCTGGAAGGACAAGATCGGCGGCGACGTCAAGACGCACGACACCCCGCTGCAGGGAACGGTGACCGAGATTTACCACGACGCGGGCTATGGCCAGATCATGGCCACCGATCACCGGCTGGTCTATTTCCACGAAAACAGCGTGGTCGGCGGCGGTTTCGGTGATCTGGAGCGCGACGACACCGTCGAACTGGTCGTCGAGACGGAAGAGAGCGAAACCGGCCCGCAGGCCAGCACGGTGCGCAAGATCGGTGGCATGGCCTTCGACCCCAAGGCCAAGCGGCCGCATTGATCCTAAGGTCGTGTCCCGCTGCGCCGCCAGCGAAAGCGCGATCTTCGCGCAGGGCGGTCAGCGCCGGTGTGCCGGTCGCCGCCGCCCTCTCGGCGTCGAGCTTTGCCTCGGACGTGACCGGCGCTGCGTTCACCGCAGCGATGTTCAAGAAGCCAACGGTCGCCGACGGGATCCGGGGCGCGGCGGTGGGAAGCCCCGGTCTTGGAAAACTTTGGTGACTTGCGCATGGGGCGGTCCGGGAAAACCGCCGAACGGGCGTCTCTCGACCGTGCCGGGCGCTTAGGCGCCCGGCTTGACCTCGATCTTGCGGCCCGGCTGGCGGGCTTCGGCGGTCTTGGGCAGACGTATCGTCAGCACGCCGTTGGCGAAGGTGGCCTCGATCTTGTCGTGCTCGATGCCTTCGGGCAGGGCGATGGAGCGTTTGAACGACCCGAACCGGCGTTCGGACAGATAGTAATCGCCCTCTTTGTCGCCTTCCTCTTTCTCTTCCTTCTTCTCTCCGCTGATCGTCAGATTGTGGTCGGTTACCTCGATGTCGATGTCCTTTTCCGCCATCCCGGGCAGGTCGGCGGTGATCCGAAGCTCGTCCTCCTTGTCGATCACGTCGAGGTTGGGCGACAGCGCGCCGAGCGCGGGCATGGCGCCTTTCCAGCGGCGGCGCAGCGGGGCGAGGCCGCCGCGGTAGAAATCCTCGAAGAGATCGTCGATCTCGTCGCGCAGCGACCAGAGCGGGCCCCAGCCGGCGCGTCCTTCGGGCTTGGCGGCTTCGGTGGCTTTGGTGTCTGCGGGGGTTTTGTCGTCGTCTTTGGGCATGGCGGATTCTCCAACATACTGGCCATCGGTCGGCGACCGACAACGGTATCTTCGCCGCCCCCCGCGCCGCCGGCATTAACATGCGTTAAATCCCGCGGGCGCGATTGCTTGGCACGAGGGGGCGGCAGCCCTTCCGCCGCCTCCCGAAAGGCTTTACGCTGCGCGGTATACGCCACGGATGACGCGGCACGGCGGGCAGGAAGACGGGGCCGGTGCGACACGACAAGAGCAAAGCCGCCGATGCAGAGATCGGCGTCGCCCTGGCGGGCGGCGGCGGGCCGGTGCGGCTGAGCGGCAGCCTGACGATCAGGACGGTGACGCCTGCGCGCGCGGCTCTCGCGGCGCTGCCCGAGGGCGGGACGGTCACGCTCGATATCTCGGCGCTCGCCCGGATCGACACCGCCGGGGCATGGCTGCTGGTGACGCTGACCCGCCGTCTGGCGGCGGCGGGGCGCGAGCTGCAGATCACCGGCGCCAGCGCCGAGGCCGCAAGCCTGATGCAGACCGTAGAGGCCGCTTATCCGGTGCCCGAGGCGCCCGCCCCGCATCGGCAAACCCTGGCTGATCTGCTGGAACGCCTCGGGCGACAGGTGATGACCGGCGTGGGCTTCGTTCTGGCGCTGGTCAGCTATCTGGGCATCTTTCTGCACCGGCTGGCGCGCGCCCTGCGCCACCCGCGCGAATTCCGCTTCACCTCGCTGGTGCATCATTGCGAAGAGGTGGGTTTCCGGGCCGTGCCCATCGTGGCGCTGATGGCCTTCCTGATCGGGGTGGTGCTGGCCTTTCAGGGCTCTGCGCAGCTGCGCCAGTTCGGGGCCGAGGTTTTTGTGGTCGATCTGATCGCCATCTCGATTCTGCGCGAGCTGGGCATCCTTCTGACCTCGATCATCGTCGCGGGCCGCACCGCCAGCGCCTTTACCGCCGCCATCGGCTCGATGAAGATGCGCGAAGAGATCGACGCGATGCGCACGCTGGGGCTCGACCCCGCGATGGTGCTTTTCGTGCCGCGCATCCTGGCGCTGTTGCTGATGCTGCCGATCCTGGGGCTGATCGCCGATATCGCGGGCCTGTTCGGCGGCGCGCTGATGGCGTGGATCGACCTTGGCATCTCGCCCGAGATGTTCCGCACCCGGCTGGTCGAGGGTACGGATGTCAGCCACGTGGTCGTCGGGCTGATCAAGGCGCCGTTCTTTGCGTTGATCATCGGGGTGGTCGGCTGCCATGCCGGCATGCAGGTGGAAAGCAACGCTGAATCTCTGGGCCGGATGACCTCGAACGCCGTGGTGACGGCGATCTTCGCCGTGATCGTGGCCGATGCGGTCTTTTCGATCTTCTTTGCGCGGCTGGGCATATGAGCGCGCCCGAGCCGGTCATAAGCCTGCGCGGCATCCGCAACCAGTTCGGCCGGCATGTTGTGCATGAGGACCTCGATCTTGATGTCTATCGCGGCGAGATCCTCGGCGTCGTCGGCGGATCGGGCACCGGCAAGTCGGTGCTGCTACGGACCATCGCGGGGTTGCAGCGCCCGGCGGCGGGCAGCGTCACGGTGCTGGGCACCGACGTTTTGCGCGCCGACGAAGACACCCGCAGCGCGCTCGAGGCGCGCTGGGGGGTGATGTTCCAGGACGGCGCGCTTTTCTCGTCGCTCACGGTGCGCGAAAACGTCGAGGTGCCGATGCGCGCGGTCGAGGGGCTGGATCCGGGCATCCGCCGCGATCTGGCCGATCTCAAGGTGTCGATGGTGGGGCTGCCCTACAATGCGGGCGACAAGTACCCGTCAGAGCTTTCGGGCGGGATGCGCAAGCGCGCGGGGCTTGCGCGGGCGCTGGCGCTGGACCCCGAGATCGTCTTTCTGGACGAACCCACGGCGGGGCTCGACCCGATCGGGGCCTCGGCCTTCGACGCATTGATCCGGGGGCTCAGCCGGTCGCTGGGGTTGACGGTGTTTCTGGTCACCCACGATCTGGACACGCTGCATGCGACCTGCGACCGCATCGCGGTGCTGGCCGAGCGAAAGGTGCTGGTGACCGGAACGATGCACGATATGCTGGCGGTCGATCACCCTTGGGTGCACGAATATTTCCACGGGCCGCGCGCCCGGGCCGCCGCGTCCGAGACGCGGGGCGAAAACGGATAGGAAAGGGCGAAGCATTTGGAGACGCGGGCGAAATTTGTCCTGATCGGCGCCTTCACCCTGGCCGGGCTGCTGGGGATCATGGGGTTCTTCCTGTGGTTCGCGCGGGTCGAGCTGGACCGCCAGTTCGCCTATTACGACATCCGCTTTTCGTCGGTGTCGGGGCTGGGCAACGCCTCGGACGTGCGCTTTAGCGGGCTGCCGGTGGGGCAGGTGGTGGACGTGCGCCTGTCGCCCGACCGTGACGGCACGATCCAGGTGCGGGTCGAGGTCGACGCCGAAACGCCTGTGCGCACCGACAGCATCGCCACGATCGAGGCGCAGGGGGTGACCGGGGTGTCCTTCGTCGGCATCGGGTCTGGAACGCCCGGCGCGCCTTTGCTGCTGCCCACCGCCGAGGTCCCGGTGCCCGAGATCACGGCGGGGCGCTCGACCCTGCAATCGCTGTCCGAGGATGCGCCGCGCCTGCTGGAGCAATCCTTGCAGGTGGTGGAGGAGCTGAGCGACCTGCTGGGTGAAGAGAACAAGACCCGGCTCGACAATATCCTGATCAACATCGAGGATGCGTCGTCGAATTTCGCCCAGACTTTGGAGGATTTCTCGGCCGTCACCACAACGGTCACCGAGTTCTCCGAGCAGATCAACCGCTTCAACGCCACGCTCGACACGCTGACCGGCGATCTGACCGACGTGCTGGCCTCTGCCGACAGTGCGCTGGTGTCGGTGGGCGAGCTGTCCGAACAGGGCAAGGGCGTGCTGACGACCGGTGCCGAAACGCTGGAAGACGCCCGCGCCGCCATCGCCCGGACCGAGGCCTATATCGACGGCGATCTGACGCTGGCAACTGACGAGCTGCGCCAGACCGCCGAAGAGATGCGCGCGCAGGTCACCGCGCTCAGCGACGAGGCGCGCGCGCTGATGGCCACGCTGGGCACGACAGGCGAGACCGCGACCGCCCGGCTGGAAGAAAGCCGCGCCACGCTCGAGGCCGCGAATGCGCTGATCGCGCGGGTTGATGCGGCGGCGGGTGCGGTCGGCGACACCGCCGCGCGGGTCGATACGCTGCTGGCCGAGGAGGGCGCGCCGCTTCTGTCGGAAACCCGCGCCATGGTCGCCGACGCCAAGAGCGCCATTCAATCCGTCGCCCGGATCGCCGACGACGACCTGCCCGCGATCATGACCGACATCCGCGAGGCCACGGCCAACGCGCGCCAGGTGATCACGGATGTCGGCGACAGCCTCACCGGCTCGACCGGCAGCCTGGACGAGGTGCTGGCGCTGTCGCGCACCACGCTCGAAGAGGCCAACCGTGCCTTTGCCAATGCCAACGACACGCTGGCCGCGATCAACGGCGCGATGGAGACCGGCGACCGCGCGCTGGCGGCGGCCGAAGAGGCCTTTACCGGCGCGGACCGCATCATCAACGACGATCTGCCGGGCATGATCGACGGGCTCGAGACCACGCTGGACAGTCTTAACGCCGCCATCGGACGGGTGTCCGAGGACCTGCCCGAAATGTCCGCCGACCTGCGCGCGGCCAGCGCCTCCGCCTCCGAAACCTTTGCCGAATTGCGCCGCGTGACCGCCGCCTCGGCCCCGGCGGTGCAGGACTTTACATCGAAGGCGCTGCCCCTCTACACTCGGCTCGCGCAGGAAACACGGACGCTGATCGCCAATCTCGACCGCCTGACCAATCAGATCGAACGCGACCCGGCGCGATTTTTCCTCGACCGCGGCACACCGGAGTTCAGAAGGTGATCCAGCCTAAGAAACGTCTTGTTTTCCGCCGTTTGGCCGCTGCGGCGGCGCTGCTGGCGTTGTCGGGCTGTGCGGCGATTTCGGCGCTCGGCGACGCCAGCAGGCCGCTCGACGTCTACGAGCTGCGCCCGCCCGAGGCTATCGCGCCCGTCCGCCGCGCCGTGCCGCGCGACGTCATCGTCGAGCTGCCGACGACCAGCGGCGCGCTCTCGACCGACCGGATCATGATCCGCCCCGATCCGCTGCAGGCGCAATACCTGCCGGATGTGCGGTGGAGCGAGCCGACCCCGGTCATGGTGCAGACCCTGATGCTGCGCACGATCGAGGCGACGCAGGCGGTGCGCTATGTCGGCCGCCGCCCGCTTGGCCCGGGCGGGGATTACGCCATTGTCACCGAGGTGGTGGATTTCCAGGCCGAGCTGGGCGCGGATGGCGACAGCGCCGAGGTGCGGCTGCGCATCATCGTGCGGCTGGTGCGCGAGGCCGACGCGCGCATCGTCGCCAGCCGGACGTTTGTGGCCGAGGCGCTTTCGCCCTCGACCGAGACGCGGTCGGTGATCGAGGCGTTCGACGTGGCGTCCGAAAGGCTTTTGGCAGATTTCGCGGAGTGGATTCCCGGGGTGCTTGGGGCGCGTTAAACCTGCACGGGGCGGCGCAATCGGCCGACGCAGAGCCAGCTCAGCGCGATCATCGCCGCAGCCGTCCCGAGGCAGAGCGGCAGCCCGCCGATCTGATAGGTCAGCCCCGACAGAACCGTGCCAATGAGCCGCCCCGAAGCATTGGCCATGTAGTAGAACCCCACATCCAGCGTGACCCGCTCGCTGCTGGTGAAGGCCAGGATCAGGTAGGAGTGCAAGGACGAGTTCAGCGCGAAAATCGCGCCGAAGATCGTCAGCCCCGTCATGATCAGTGCCGTCAGCCAGGGGGCGGGATCCGGCGACAGCCATACCGCCAGCGCCAGAACCGCCGGCGCGACGACCAGCGCGGCCACCCAGAAGCGCGCGGCGTCGATCAGCTGGGCCTCGGTCCTGCCCTTGGCGCGCAGCAGGCGCGGGGCGTTGGCCTGCACGACGCCGTACAGGATCACCCAAAGCGCCATGAAGGTGCCGATGACGAAGAACGCCGCGCGCTTGCTGTCGGGGGTGCCGTCCGACAGCACCGCGTAGAAATAGATCGGGATGCCCACCACGAACCACACGTCGCGCGCGCCGAAAAGGAACACCCGCGCCGCGCTCAGCCAGTTCACGTCGCGGTTTTTCGACAGGACCTCGGTGAATTTGACCGACTTCTTGCCGCCGGGCAGGCCGGGGGGCATGCGCAGGACCAGCACAGCAAGGATCGCCGCCAGCAGTGCCGCCATGCCCAGCACCGACGGGACGAAGCCGAACAACGCCAGCGCCGCCGCACCCAGAAGGAACCCCAGCCCCTTCACCGCGTTCTTCGAACCGGTCAGCACCGCGACCCAGCGGAAGAGCGCGCCGCCCTCGGACGGGGCCAGCAGCTTGACCGCGCTTTTCGAGCTCATCTTGGCCAGGTCCTTGGCCACGCCCGACAGCCCCTGCACCGCCATGACGAAGACGACCGAGGCCGGGATGCTCCATTCGGGATCGAGCTGCGAGAGCGCCAGAAGGGCCACCACCTGGATGGAAAGCCCCGCAAAGAGTGTCGAGGTCAGCCCGAAGCGCGCCGCGATCCAGCCTGCCGAAAGGTTGGTCACGACCCCGGCCACCTCGTAGAGCACGAAGAGATAGGCCAGCTGCACCGGCGAAAAGCCCAGCGTGTTGAAATGCAGCAGCACCAGCATCCTGAGCGCGCCGTCGGTCAGCATGAAGGCCCAATAGGCCGCCGTCACGGCGATATAGGCGGCCAGACCGTCGGGTCTGCTCACAGGCTTTGGCCCACCATCAGGGCGACATCGACCAGCCGGTGCGCATAGCCCCATTCGTTGTCGTACCAGGCGTAGACCTTCACCTGCGTGCCGTTCACTACCATGGTCGAGGGCGCATCCACGATCGAGGACCGCGGATCGTTGGTGTAATCGGTCGAGACCAGCGGGCGTTCCTCATAGCCCAGGATGCCCTTCAGCGGGCCATCGGCGGCGGCCTTGAACATGGCGTTGACCTCTTCGGACGTGGTCGGGCGGGCCACCTCGAAGACGCAATCGGTCAGCGAGGCGTTCAGCAGCGGCACGCGCACCGCGTGGCCGTTCAGCTTGCCCGTCAGTTCGGGGTAGATCAGCGTGATCGCGGTGGCCGAGCCGGTGGTCGTGGGGATCAGCGCGTTCAGCGCCGAGCGCGCGCGGCGCAGGTCCTTGGCCGGGCGGTCGACGATGGTCTGGGTGTTGGTGACGTCGTGGATCGTGGTGATCGAGCCGTGTTTGATCCCCAGCCCCTCGTGAATGACCTTGACCACTGGCGCGAGGCAATTGGTGGTGCAGCTTGCGGCGGTGACGATCCGGTGGCTTGCCGGGTCGTAGATGTCATGGTTGACGCCGTAGACGATATTGGCCGCATTGGGCTCTTTCACCGGGGCCGAGACCACGACCTTCTTCACGCCCGCGTCGAAATAGGCGGCGAGCGTGGCCTCGGTCTTGAACGCGCCGGTGCAGTCGATCACCACATCGATGCCATCGAGCGGCAGCGCGGCGGGGTCGCGTTCGCTGTGGACGGGCAGGCGCTGGCCGTCGATTGTGATGCTGTCGTCGGTGGCGGCGAAGGTCGCGGGCCAGCGCCCGTGCACTGTGTCGAACTCCAGCAGATGGGCGTGCATGGCCGGATCGCCCACCGCGTCGTTGACAAAGGCGATCTCCGCGCCGCGCTCCAGCAGCGGCCGCAGGGCGAGCTTTCCGATCCGGCCGAGGCCGTTGAGGGCGTAGGTTGTCATGCGGGCTCCGTCTGTCGTGCGATGTCGTCCACGCGCCGTTGCAGCGACACGCGGTCCAGGGTGGTCAGGGGCAATGAGGCAAAGGCGCCGATGCGGCTGCGCAGCGCCGCGAAGGTTTCCTCGAAGGCGCGGCGACGGTCCATATCGGTGCCCTGGGTCCGGGCGGGATCGGGCAGACCCCAATGGGCGGATATGGGCTGGCCGGGCCAGGCCGGGCAATCCTCGTTCGCGGCCAGATCACAGACGGTAAAGACGAAATCCATCGCCGGGGCCTCGGCGGTGCGGAAGCTGTCGAGCGTCTTGGAGCGCAGCCCCTCGGTGTCCAGCCCATGCGCGCGCAGCGTTGCCAGCGCGTCGGGATGCGGCTGCGGCGCGGGATGCAGCCCCGCCGACCAGGCGTTGAACCGGTCCCCGGCAAGGTCGCGCAGGATCGCCTCGGCCATGATCGAGCGCGCGGAATTGGCGGTGCAAAGAAAGAGCACGTTTATCTTTCCGCCTGTCTCGGCTGCGACCGGATCGGCAAAGGCCCCCGGCGCACACAGGTCGGGCCGCCCCCGGCAGCAATCCAGCATCAGCGACGACACCATGTCTTGGGCGGCCTGCGGATCGAGCTGGTAGAGCAGCGATCTGGCCTGCCGTGTCTGCCGGATCAGCCCCGACCGCGTCAGCGCCGCCAGATAGACCGAGGCCGTGCTGGCCTTGAGGCCCAGCACCCGCGCGATCTCGCCGGCGGGCAGGGCATCCGGGCAGCGCCGGACCAACAGCCGGAAAATGGCCATCCGCTGAGGATGGCTGAGGACGGAGAGGCGTTCGAAAAGTATTGATTCCATAATTCATGAATATATGAAATGACTAGCCGCGCAACCGGAATCGTCACTCCGCGCCCATACGCTTTCGCCGCGCGCGGATACGGTCCTGCGCCGCCTTCGTGCCGTCGTGGAACGAGCCGAAAAGCTTGTCCCAGGGTATTTCGAGCGAGCCGTAGTTACACTCGAAATAGCGGTGGTGCATCTGGTGGTGAAAGGTGCCCAGCCGCAGCCGGTTTTCATCCTTGATCAGCACGCCTTCGAACCCGGTATGCGTCGTGGCCGCCGTCAGCGTCAGGTACATCATGTGAAACAGGATATGCACCGGATGCGCGGGCACGACGAAGTGAATCAGCACCGAGCCCAGAAAAATCACATGCTCGACCGGATGCATCGACAGCCCCGACCACGGGCCGACGTTGATATTGCGGTGATGCAGCGCGTGGACATGCCGGTAGAGGAACGGCACGTGCAAGAGCCGGTGAATCCAGTAGAAATAAAAGCTCTCCCACACCGGGATCAGCAGGAAGAGCGCGATGAACCAGAGCGGTGACTGCCCCCAAGTCAGCACGGGCGCGTAGCCGTTGGCCATGGCCCAGAACATCAGCACCTCGTAGGCCGACCAGACCAGAACGCCGCTGCCCAGGCTCCAGACCATGTTGTCGCGGATCTGACCGCCGAGGGTGAATTGCCGTCCGTTCTTCATCAGCGGGCGGGGGTCGTATTTCAGCCGTTTGCCCTGGGCCGACCAGGTGTAGAAGTAAAGATGCAGCCCGCCCGCCACCAGCAGCATCAGCCCGAGGTTGCGCAGCCAGATCTGCGCCATCCAGGGCAGGGCGGGCGTTGCCGTTTCCGACAAGGGCGGCTGGAGCCACGTCAGGCTGACAAAGGCAAGCGCCACCAGGATCAGCTTTTCCGAGATCAGGAACCACGAATTCCAAACCCAGCGCAGGATCGCCCCGGGCCGCAGCGGCCAAGAAAAAAGCGGCGACACCTCAAGCGGAACCGCCGGCATGTGGTGCCAGCCTTCGACCGGGTCTTTATCCATCGCGCGCGCCTTCGCTCGGTTTCGCTCTGCACCGCGGGCAGGCTACAGCAAAAAACACCGGCTGTCCGTGAATTCCGCCCGGACGCTCAAGGATGCCGCTTGCACCCCGCCGCCCGTCCCGCCATTCTGCGCGGGCCGGGGGGAGGCGCTTGAAAAGCGGGCGGGTGCGCCCCACCTTATCCCCCGAGACCGGAGACGGCGAGCGCTGCCGCAAAGCGGGGCCAAGTCCGTCTTGCCAATAACAAGGAATGAGCATGCAACAGCCACTCAATACATCTTACCCAGTGCTGCCGCTTCGCGACATCGTCGTGTTCCCTCATATGATCGTGCCGCTGTTCGTGGGGCGCGAAAAGTCGGTGCGCGCGCTGGAAGAGGTGATGGCGGACGACAAGCAGATCCTGCTGGCCAGCCAGATCGACCCCGCGGTGGATGACCCCGACAGCGACGGCATCTATAAGGCCGGCGTTCTGGCCAATGTGCTGCAACTGCTGAAACTGCCCGACGGCACCGTCAAGGTGCTGGTCGAAGGTCAGGCGCGGGTGCGGATCGTCGATTATCTCGACAACCCGTCCTTCTTCGAGGCGCATGCCGAATATCTGACCGAAATGCCCGGCGATCAGGCCGCCATCGACGCGCTTTTGCGCACAGTGGCCGATGAGTTCGAGCGGTATGCCAAGGTCAAGAAGAACATCCCCGAAGAGGCGCTGAGCGCTGTGGGCGAGACAACCGAACCGGCCAAGCTGGCCGATCTGGTCGCGGGCCACCTGGGCATCGAGGCCGAGCAGAAGCAAGAGCTGCTCGAGACGCTGGCGGTGAGCGAGCGGCTGGAGAAGGTTTACGGCCTGATGCAGGGCGAGATGTCGGTTCTGCAGGTCGAGAAAAAGATCAAGACCCGCGTCAAGAGCCAGATGGAGCGCACCCAGCGCGAATATTACCTGAATGAGCAGATGAAGGCCATTCAGAAGGAGCTGGGCGACGGCGAGGACGGCCAGAACGAGGTCGCCGAGCTGGAGCAGAAGGTGGCCGACACCAAGCTCAGCAAGGAAGCCCGCGAAAAGGCCGAGACCGAGATCAAGAAGCTCAAGAATATGAGCCCGATGTCGGCCGAGGCCACGGTGGTGCGCAATTATCTCGACTGGATGCTGTCGATCCCGTGGGGCGTGAAGTCGCGCGTGAAAAAGGATCTGGGCCGGGCGCAGCGCATCCTCGACGAAGATCATTATTCGCTTGAGAAGGTGAAGGAACGGATCGTCGAATACCTCGCCGTGCAGTCGCGCTCGAAAAAGCTGAAAGGCCCGATCATGTGCCTTGTCGGCCCTCCGGGTGTGGGTAAGACCAGTCTTGGAAAGTCGATGGCCAAGGCCACGGGGCGCGAGTTCATCCGCATTTCGCTGGGCGGCGTGCGCGACGAATCCGAGATTCGCGGCCACCGCCGGACCTATATCGGCTCGATGCCCGGCAAGATCATCCAGGCGCTGAAAAAGGCCAAGACGACGAACCCGCTTATCCTGCTCGACGAGATCGACAAGATGGGTCAGGACTTCCGCGGCGATCCGGCGTCGGCCATGCTCGAGGTGCTGGACCCCGAACAGAACTCGACCTTCGTGGACCACTATCTCGAAGTGGAATACGACCTGTCGAACGTGATGTTCGTGACCACGGCCAACAGCTATAACATGCCGGGCCCGCTTTTGGACCGGATGGAGATCATTCCGCTGTCGGGCTACACCGAGGACGAAAAGCTGGAGATCGCCAAGCGGCACCTGCTGGACAAGCAGGTCAAGAACCATGGTCTGAAAAAGACCGAGTTCGAGGTGACCGACGGCGCGCTGACCGACATCATCCGTTACTACACCCGCGAGGCGGGCGTGCGGAACCTGGAACGCGAGATCGCCAAGCTGGCGCGCAAGGCCGTGACCAAGATCGTCAAGGGCGACGACAAGACGGTCGTGGTGTCGTCGGACAATCTGGACGATTTCCTGGGCGTGCGGAAATACCGCTATGGCCTGGCCGAGGACGAGCATCAGATCGGTGTCGTCACCGGGCTGGCCTATACCTCGGTCGGCGGCGATCTGTTGCAGATCGAGGCGCTGAAGCTGCCGGGCAAGGGCCGGATGAAGACCACGGGCAAGCTGGGCGATGTGATGAAGGAATCCATCGACGCGGCGTCGAGCTATGTGCGATCGATCTCGCCTCAGATCGGGGTCAAACCGCCCAAGTTCGAAAAGTGGGACATCCACGTGCACGTCCCCGATGGCGCCACGCCCAAGGACGGGCCCTCGGCCGGTCTGGCCATGGTGACGTCGATCGTGTCGGTGCTGACGGGCATTCCGGTGCGCAAGGACATCGCCATGACCGGCGAGGTCAGCCTGCGCGGCAATGCGATGCCCATCGGCGGGCTTAAGGAAAAGCTGCTGGCGGCGCTGCGCGGCGGGATCAAGACCGTTCTCATCCCGAAAGAGAACGAAAAGGATTTGGCCGACATTCCGGACAATGTGAAGGAGGGGCTGGATATCATCCCCGTCGAACACGTGTCCGAAGTGCTCAAGCTGGCGCTGATCGATACGCCCGAGCCCATCGAATGGGACGAGGCGGCCGAAGAAGAGGCCGCCGCGCAAAAGCTGTCAGCCGACAGCCAGGGGCCTGGCGCCGTCGCGCATTAAGCGCAGTTGGAAAATCGGAAAAGCCGCCGGGTTCGCCCGGCGGTTTTTTCGTTCGAGCGGGGTTACTTGGACGCTGCGGTCACGAACAGCGTCAGGGCCGTCAGCCCCAGCACCAGCGCCGCCGAGGGCGCGCTGCTTTCGGCGGCGGCTTCGGCGATGACCGTGGGCTCGACGACCGGGTCCTCGAGATTGCCGGCCTGGACAGCGGTGCCCAGCATCCCGGCGAGCGCAAAGATGGCGACTTTTTTCATGTCTTTTGATCCTTGGGTTGCCTGTATTTTTAATTGACTTTCACTACGAAAGGCCCGTGCAAGTCAAGTCCAGACTGGATTCGTGCCGAGGTTCTGTTATATTCCCGTCAGAGCTGAGTAAATCAGACACCAAAACGTGGGAAAACCCGCATAAAAACGAGCAAGGCAGGCCAATGACCACAGCAAAACCGAAGTCGACCCGCAGCACGCGGAGCACGAGCACGCGCAAAACAACCACGGCACGAAAAGCCGCCGCAGCACCGGAAACCGCCGATAAATCCGCACCCGAAGCCGCCGCCGAGACGGCAGGGCAAGGCACGGTCACCGTGCCCTCTTCGCCAGAGCCCGCGATGCGCAAGAAAGAGCTGGTGGAACAGGCCGTCGCCCGCAGCGGCGTCAAGAAACGCGATGCCAAGCCGGCGATCGAAGCGGCGCTGGCCATTCTGGGCGAGGCGCTGGCCGATGGCCGCGAACTCAACGTCGCGCCGTTCGGCAAGATGAAGGTCACGCGGCTTAAAAAGGGCGTGAACGGCCAGGTGATCAACGCCCGCGTCCGTCAGCCCGAAGACAAGGGATCAAAGCCGACGGAGCCTCTTGCACAGGCGGCGGAGTGACGCTAAGAACTGGCGCACCGGGTGATTAGCTCAGTGGTAGAGCGCTTCGTTCACATCGAAGATGTCAGGAGTTCGAATCTCTTATCACCCACCATTTCCTCTCATTGCTCTTTTTCCCTTATTTTCATAGCCTTTGAGCTACCTGAGGGTAGTTAAGAGGGAGTACGAGGGGGAGTATGGCAGGGGATTATCATCCGCCGACATTGGTTCAAGTCCCATCAAAAGGGAATCGTTGGTACGTCTACGTGACAAAGCCGAAGGCCCTCCAGAAGAAGGGCGGCAAACAGGCCAAGAAATCAACCAACACGACCGACGAGCGCATTGCCAGGCAGAGAATGCATGGGATCGCTCAAGAGATTTATGATGGCTTCGACCGCGATCTGAAGCCGGAAAGATACCCGCTACAAGATGCGATAGAGCGTCTTGTTTCAGTCGCCCCTGAGCTTGCAAGCATTCACGAGTTCAAGGTCAGCTCAAGGCAGCTTGCAGAGGTCTCTGAAGATGAACAGGTACAAGATTTCATAGATTCTGCCTTAGATACGATCCGTAAGGTTGCTGAGGGGCTGACACATGATCCTAACTTCAACAAATCAGAGGCGGCCGTTACCCTTCGAGATACGCTTGAGGGCATCGAAAAAGAGAAGAGTACCGAACTTCTCTCAAAGCTCCTCCCTAAGTTCCTAAAAGAAAGGCGTTGGAACAGGGAAGGTTCACGACGGGAGGCGGAACGTTATGTAAAGCGTTTCATCGAACTCGTCGGTGATAAAAACCTAAGCGAGATCAAGAAGAAGGATGCTTACGACCTAGCGCGGGCAATGGACTCGCTAGGGCTATCCAATTCCGCAATCAAGGCTGCTGTCAGTTACAACAAGGGCCTCCTCGATTGGGCAGTAGAAAACGGCTATCTGGAGCAAAGCCCTTGGAGTGACCGCATGTCATTCAAGGGTTATGGCTCCAAAAAGCAGAGTTACCGGCCCTTTGAGAAAGGTCATCTGCATAAATTGTTCGAACTTGAGATGCCTGACCAAGATCGGCTCATGTTTATGATCCTGATAACCACCGGGATGAGACTCGATGAAGCTGCTCTGCTAACTTGGGAGGACGTGGTGACAGATGCAGATGTTCCACACTTCGACCTTCGCGACTCCATCGTAAAAACTGGTGGCTCAGAACGGTTCGTTCCAATCCCTGATGTGCTGCTCCAGAAGTTACCAAAGAAAGGGGAGGGGCGTTTATTCTCCTATCCTTTGGACCAAGATGGCAAGGCTCAGAAGAAGGCCAGTCAAGCCTTGGGTCGCCATATTCGGAAAATACGTGATCATGAGAAGCAGGTCACACATGGCCTCAGAGGAACGCTCAAAGATCTTCTGCGTGACTCCGGCGTATCGAAAGAGGTCAACGACTTTATCACAGGTCATGCTCAAGGCGACAGCGCGGGCAAGTATGGATCGGGTCCGTCACTCAAGGTCCGCTTGGAGGCCCTGAATAGCGTCGATCATCCTTGGTTATGACCAGTGACAAGGCCCACCCGCGACCATTGCCCTAAAATGGCCCTCAGCGCCATCAGGAGAGCAATCTAGAGTCATCTGACAGCCTTATGTCCAAAAGAAGGAAGGCCACTCAGCGAGCCTCTCCGCGCGTCTGTGGAGATAACTGGATATCGCCAAGGCAAATGTATCCCCGAGACACAATGGTCAGCATGAGTTTTCTTCCCTTACAATCCAACTCTTCCTAGTAATGGTTGATGGAGGGACCTAACCAAGCCAGTATGTGTGTGGGAAGTTGTTCTTTCTATAGTCCATAAAGCTTAACAGTCGTTCCTGATACTCTTGTGTTCTATCTTTTATGGCTACAACCTCACTGAATACGTCCAAGTATGCGTCTCGATCATCTTTCCTCATTCTAAGGACATCATTATACCCTGGTACTGATTGTTCAAATGAAAGGTCTTGCCCAACAATCTCTTTGCTAGCATTCGACATGGCTTTGCTGAGGTTATCCACAGAATATGTTGAAACTATGTAGCTATCATGAACTGAGAGTATGGGGCACTCGTGTTCAATAAATTCAGATATTATCCTATCAGTTATTTGACTGTCCAGGTACATCAACTTGATCCCCTTGTCAGAGCAAAGGTCATCAATAAGATGTGGGTTCTCATCAACAAACGACTCTAGTAGAAGCTCAAGCTCAAGGTTCTTTAACCTCTTTTCCAGAGAGCCGTTCGGTTGCCCATCTCGGAAGGCATCGTAAGCAGCTTTATGGGATTTGGCATTTATTGCTGTGAGGACGAGTGACTTAACAATTTCCCTTTGCTGACCAATCGTGAAGTCAGGCAAGACATGGTTCTTGAGCTTGTATCTGTCTTGAACCTTTACAGGAGCACCTCTGAGGGCTGACAGAATTGAGACGTGAAGCCCCTTGTAGTCGATCTCAACGGTTGGCTCATTGTTGATGGCAATCTTTTTCCTCAAGTCCTTCCCGATCTGTTGCCACCAGCCTCCGTAGAACCGCCCGTTCATTTGCCAGGATTTCCTGCTGAAAATGCGTCGAACGAACTTGTTGGTCTGCCCTGTGGGTATGCGCTGGACGTGTCCGTCGGGCATGGTCCGCGTTATCCAAGGATCAGTCAGTGAAGGTATGTCAATGTAAGTCTCTGACAGGAACTCGTTGTATCGCTGTAATCGCTCCCGCATCTCGATGATCTCAGGAGTGTCTTGGTACTCAATCGTGGTCCTCTTAACCTCTTCGTCACTGTCGGGAACTTTGTCTTTACTGGTCAAGATTATGCATTCCTGCTTGTGGTGCAGGTCTATTTGGTAAGGTTCAATGCTTGCCTTAGAGAAGATTTTTACCAGCTTGGGCGTAGGTCTGATCCGGGAAGTCCGATTACGTCCTACTGTGCCGTCTCTGTGATAGCTACCCTGTGTGAAGTCAAGGAAACCATTTTCGACGAGGGCATCGACGATCTTGGGGATACGACTGGAAATATGCAGAGCGTTGTAACGGCTGTTAACTGAGTAAGCGCTGTTGCCCCTTGCCACACCGATACAAAGATCAGGATCAGTCTTCCAGGCTACGTAAAGGTCGACAAGCAGGACCTTCAGATGAACCTCCCCTGATGCACGCCCCCGGTTATTGCTTTTCCCCTTGATGGCCTCACGCTGTTCATCGGTCAGACTATCGTAAACCTCTTCCACAAAGGCATTAACCTCCGGATGGGTGGACCACCGGTGAACGTCCAGGGGTCGTGAGTGCCAGACATCCATATGTTAAAGGGCAAAGCTAATAGACATTGGTCCCTTGTGTAGACGAATTTGAGCAGCCTGAACACCCCTTGAAGGGGAGTCATGGGCTCCAGCTACACCTGAAATCCTAGGGGCCAGCCGCGATCTTTTGGAGTGGATTGCTTTGGAGGAGCAGCAAAGCCAACCTTAAGCAGTTTTCCAGCGGTCAAAATGTGGTATCCACCATTCTGATAATGCCAATATATAGGCCCTCCAGCATCTTGGTAGAGAAAGAGGATTGTACTGAAGCAGCCTAAGTGCGCCGTGAGGGAAGTCAGACCACTGGCAGGTTACTCCAAATGCTTTGGGATAAAGCGTTGGCTAACTTTCGCGTGCAGAGGGATGAGCCAAACTAGATGAGATATGCCTCCCCTCCGACCGCACTTGAAGCACGGTGTTACTCCCGATGGGATGCGTGCGGGCAGATCACGCTCTTCGCGGTGAACCGGTCATCCGACTCAAAGGCTCAGATGACTGCCTTGAGCCCGAAGTTGACCTTGGATAGCGCCGAGTGAACAAAGCTTGACGCACAGCCATTCACTTTTTTCCCTTACGGCATCCGCATGCGGATTAGACGAGGTTCGTCCACACCGGGGTGGAGTAAGATGAACAAATTTGCAAAGTCGGTTTGGCTAATGTCGATATCCTCGAATGTGCCAAGGTTCTCAAGAATACCGGGTATCGTCTCCGCGTGGCCAACAACCAGAACTGTGTCCTCCTCATGATCGAAACTGAGCGCGTCGATCAGTCCGGCAGTATCGGCACGGTTCACCGAGTTCAAAGGTAGACCCAGTTTTTCAGCGATTATCGCCCCTGTCTGTTGGGTACGTTTCGCATCTGAGGTGAACACGACGTCCAAACCTACGTATGCCAGCATTTCCGCCCACGCAGAAGCTCTCGCTTTGCCTTCTTCGGTGATTGCGGGATCGTCTCCGCTGAGTTCCTTCTCAGCATGGCGGATGACGTAGACGGCATCTTGTGCCGATGTGGTGGGTGCCGCCGCCATGGCAACAAGGAAAACCAAAAAGGGCAATCTCATAACACCACTCCATCTAATCTTTCCGCAAGGGTACTGATCGGGCGCTCAGGAGACAACAAATGTTTCCTCAAGGGTAAGGTCCGCTTTGTCCGCAATCCGGACCTGACCTCGATTGCCGCCAACGTCCGGTACCACTGGAAGCCGTCGTTCGAGCGTGTCTCTGCGGTTTCGTCGGCTCTGACGGCTGTTCACCGCCGTCCAGCGGTCATCTGATCATTTTGCTCAGATGTCTTGGAAGAGCCCAGAACGACCGATGCTGCACCTCGTATGAATGGCTGCTTTGGTCTCGTCTTCACCGGACGTCGAGAAGGACTGGTGCCTCTGTCTTGACGATCTGTGTGAGCCTTAAAGGCATGCGAGACCAAAGACAGAAACTCTTACGCAGTTCGATTTGCATCAAGTATTTCATCAATAAGAAGGTCAATATCTCCGTGATCCGTTGCGTGATTGATGACTGATACGCGAATGATCTGCCTTCCTTTCCAAACCCCATGACTCGGATAAACGCGTGCTCTTTGTTGGATACGCTCCAGAACCCTAGTGGTCTTTTCGTCCGTTTCGCAGGCAATGGCGACCTGGTTGAGCACGACGTCATTCATGATTTCGATGCCCGGCTCGTTACTTAAGCGATCCGCCAAATGCTTCGCTAGAGCGCAATGGTGCGTGATCATCTCGCGAATGCCATCGGCCCCAAGATGCTTTATGATGGCGTAGCTTGGGATACCCCTCGCACGGCGGCTGAGTTCAAGCGTAGAATCGCTCGGCTCCCATGTTACACCAAGCCCAGGCAAATATGCGCCGCGCGCGCTCATTGACGAGACAAGCGCGGTGCGGTCGCGCACGATACAAAGCCCCGCATCATAGGGCGCGTTCAGCCATTTGTGTAAATCGACCGCCCAACTGTCGGCACCATCGACGCCTGCCAAGCGATCCCGCAAACCGGGCACAGCATGAGCCCAGAGGCCAAAGGCGCCATCGACGTGCACCCAACCGCCTGCTTCATGGATCATCGGAATGGCGTCCGCGAATGGATCAAAAGCGCCTGTATTGATTTGACCTGCTTGGAGAATAACCAGTGGCGGATTTTTGCAGGCCTCTAATTCGGCACGAAGCGCCTCAATGATGATACGGCCCTGATCATCTGTCGCAAGGCGCTTCGTACGGCCCAACCCGAGGCCCGCATAGCGTAAACCGGCCATCGGCGCAGAATGGGCGTCTTCACCGATCAGGACAGGAACGTCAGGCGCTCCAAAAAGACCGTTCTCGAAAACGTCCCAGTCCTGTCGCTGTAGCAACGTATCCCGAGCGGCGATGATGCCTTGCGTATTGGCCACGGTCGCCCCCGAGACAATACCAACACCACTGTCCAGTGGCAGATCAAGAAGCTCCAGACACCACTGGCAAACAGTCTGTTCGATGACAGCAGCGGAAGGGCTTTCCCATGAGGAAGCAGCGTTTTGTCCCCAGGAGGTCACAAGAAAATCTGCAGCCGCACCCACTGGCATTGATCCTCCGCAGACGTAGCCAAAGAACCGCGGGGACGCATGGCCATGTAACCCTTTGCCTGCGATAGCTATCAAATCCTCAATAACCGAAGAAGCAGGCGCTCCCTCGATGGGAAGCGAGGTATCAAAATCCGAAGCGAAATCGGCGGGTCTCAAATCCGGTTTCACAGATGATGATTTTAAATCTGATCGGTAGGCGATAGCTTCCCGTGCCGCTACCAACATAGCCGACCGGTCATCTTCGCTCAGAGGTACTTTTTTGCTTCTTTTCAATTCGCTAAATCCATCAAGTTATTTCTGAAATGTTCGTCTAGTCATGTTGAGCATCGCTCGTCTAGATCATAATGCGCTTGAAGCTAGGCACTGTCTATCGAACGTCCAACCAGACCTTGGCGCGACCGCAGCGAATTCACACTTTGTCCGCGCTCCGGTCGTAGCCTTAATTTTGGCGAATGTCTGGTGTCGGTGGAAGCAGCTACTGGTGCTCTAGCCGTCATAGGTCGTAACTAGAGAACCCAACTGCGGTGAGTTGGTCATTTTCGGAGCAATCTGTCATCCTGGCATCGTGCAGCACAGCAGACGGGATTGCCGCCTCAATGAACCTTGAAGACCTGGACAATTACCTGTCCTCAGATGACAGCCCCGAGAACTGCATGATGTTATCGGACCTTGATGGGTTCATGCACGGGATCGCCTGTTCTCCAGTGCTGATCGCTGCTGAGGAATGGGTTCCAGTTGCCCTTGGAGGTGACCCCAGAGATGTGCCCTCTTGGGTGCTGCGGATGATCACGGTGCTCTACGTCAATATCGTTGAAGGGCTTTGTAGCGAGACACCTGAGGTCGAACCTATCTTCTGGGAGGCCAAGGAAGGCCATGTGATCGCAATGGGTTGATGTGAGGGGTTCATGGATGCAGTCGCCCTACGACCCAAGGAATGGCTGAGGCTCACCGAGAGTGGCACACATGGGTTTCTAATGACCCCAATCCTCTACCACTTACTGGATGAAAATGGTGCCTCTGAGCTTGGGATTTCCCAGGAGAAGATTGCCGAGAGCCTTGATCAAGCCGCTCAGGACATTCCCTCTGCTGTTGTTGGAATCCATCAGTTTTGGGCTGAGCACTAACAAACCCTACCCAGTAATGGCAACTCACAGGCAGCCCTACCGTCTGTTAAGGATGGCTTGACGCAAATCGCCTCAATTTCCGCCGTGGGGATGAGCTTTCATCAGGTGGGTGCCGCCGTCTAGCAGAAACCCATTTCCACCCTGGGGGTTTAGTGGAGGGTATGATCAGGTTCGTCCAGTTCATCTTCTGCGAAGAAAGCCTCAACACCTTCTTGTTCAACGCATTCCTCGAAGGCTTTCCAGGCCATGCCATCAGAGATGAACAGGTCATCCCATGTTGTGGAAGTGCCACGCTCGTTCACGACCTCAAGTGACCAGCCCGGCTTATTTGCCAAGCGGACAATGTTGACCTCAAGCACATGACCATCGACAGCAAAGGTGCCTGACAGGTCGGAAAAGATCAGTTCGGGTTCTTCGTCTTCAATCACAGTTCACCCAGCTTAGCGGCCTTGGTTGGCGGTAGTCTATGCAAGAGCCAACATTTGACTAGAGGCATCCGTTACTATCCCTCTGTTACCAGAAAGGGGGTATCATTAGGCTTATTTTTGTTGCCAATGTTACTAGAATCACTTTAGTCTAGTATCCAATGTTACCATTGGAGGTTATTGCCATGGCAATCGTTGGATATCGCCGCGTCAGCACTGAAGATCAGAACCTGGACCGCCAGGAACTAGGCCAGGTGGATAAGGTCTTCGAGGAAAAGCTGTCAGGAAAATCTGCCAAAGATCGACCGGCGCTTCAGGCCATGCTTGACTACATTCGAGAAGGTGACGTTGTCGTGGTCTACTCGATTGATCGGCTGGCAAGAGACCTTCGGGACCTTCAGGACATTATTCAGACCGTCAATGAAAAGCAATCCACGATCAAGTTTGTAACTGAGGGACTAACGTTCTCGGCTGACAAGAATGATGCGCTTGCCAAGCTGCAACTACAGATGATGGGTGCCTTCGCTGAGTTCGAGAGAAACATCATCCGTAAGCGTCAGGCTGAAGGGATCGCCAAGGCTAAGGCAAAGGGCGTTTACAAGGGACGCAAGCCATCCATTGACCGCCAGAAGGTCAGGGAATTGAGGTCTGAGGGGTTGTCCACCTACAAGATCGCGGAGAGCATGGGTATCAGCCGGATGAGTGTTCATAGGATACTCAACGGATAGATGGAGCGCTCAGAGCAATCCGAGAACGGATTCCCCCAGCGACTTACCCACATGATACCAAGATTGTATACCTAGTGCCTGCGAACAAGAGTTGCGAGCAGACTTTGAAACGGTTATCCGATGCAGCCTTTGCGCTCTGCAGCTTCAAGAAGGGCGTTGGCCTGCCCTTTCAGCGTTGCAATCTTGTTGTCATCACCGCCATCGATTAGGAACGCCGCTGGCCAGAAAATGAAGAAAGCTGTAGCAGTTCTAAACGCGTCTTTCTTGGCAGCATCCCTTTGACGCCCTGATGCCAAATTTAGCGAGTTATCGACGCGTATTGCATGTAGTCTAAGAGTGGAGCAAGAGTACTTCGAGTAGGTTAACGGGCTGAGCTCATTAGGTTTAATCTTTTCCGGCGGAGTCGCACATGCGGAAAGGGCAAATACGCAGATCACGCCAACAAACTTCAACGACGACTTCATCTAAATCACCTTTATCAGAGTGCCGAAGCACAAGAATCGATCCCATTCCAACGTATTTTTCGTTAATGATCAACAGTTTAGAATTTCAGGTACTTCGCGCAAGGGCAAAGATGCCAAAATTTTCATAATTATTTCAGATAGTTGTAAGCTGGCATGAGCATTTTTTTTACTCAGCATCAGGCTGCGCTAAGCAACAGGACAACCTGAAATACTGAAGATTTGCATCGGTATTGATGAAAATTTGTGCGGCTTGTACTTTGGACATGTTGCTTACTATTGCTTGCAACGCTCTGGCAGCATCCGGTTCGGTTGATCTTTCTTAATGACCTACAGAGCGTGGCCTCAAGCCTGAAGAAATCGACAAGAAGCCGTACCTTGGACGCGCATCTTTGAGCACGCAAGTCAAACAACGGATGCTAGTGATCTTCCGTGTGGTTCCTCCTCAGTCGATGGGACCCTCAGAATTATACGCGAACGGATTCTCCCACCGCCGTATCTACTCTGATCTGCAACTTAAGGATTTCAAACGGATCGCTCTCGAAGGCTGTTCAGCAACCGCAGTTTTTAGTGCATGGAAGTGTAACTTAGAAGGGAGAGCCTCATCTCCTAATTCATCGTCTGCGGGGGACCCGGCAGGTCGAGGATAAAAGCTTGGCTTTGCGGCGCGTTAATGAATGCCAGGCCAAGTATCGCAACCGTCATGAACAACGCAGTGAATACCAGCCCATTCAGGAGAACGCGCTGCACGGATCGAGCGATCCGGTTCCTCTCAAGATCAGCTGAGTAGACTGAATGCATCTGCTCTATCCTCATATTTTTTTGAGGATCACACGCAAATGGGGCGATTTTTGGGCGCCGTTAGTTAGGCGAGCGAATTCCGGGATCGCAGACATGTCCTTGGCATTTTTCGGCTGTCACTGGCACCATGGGCGCGGTGTGGGAGGACAAGAGGTGCTTCCGCACGTAAATGGTGCGGCAAGTCCTTCGGAGATTAATGTTTTGCCGACATCTCTGCCATCAACACTAAGCTTGCCACATTGTCTTCCAAAATTGCAGTCTTTAGTCCCCTGAGTTCCCGGGAGACAGGCACACGGAACAATTTCCAACTGAATGTATTGGGCGCTCCGTAGTAAGTCCTTCAACCTTGCTGTTGCCCGTTTTCCTAGGGCGAGGCCAGCATCACAGACCGGATCGTAGGTTTCGGGAGTGTTGAAGCCGACTAACCGTATGGAGGCATTTAGCTCTCTTATCCTGATGGTGTCGCCATCAACAACGGTTATGCTTCTGGACGACAGGCGGGAGGTAGTGCTTGTAGGTGTTGGATCAATCGAATGCCTGATTATCGTAGGTAACTTTGGGCCGTCGGTTTCGGCCTTAAGGAAGCCAAGAACCCCATCTCCTTGGGCAATCAACAGTGCTGTCAGCAAAACAACGACAGCTACTGTAACGGGAAGCCGAGACTTCAGAACTGTACCTTTCTGCCTGCGTCTCTCACTCGGTTTGTTGCTTTCACCCGTTAGTTCCATCAGCATTTTATACTGCTTCTTGCTCAGAGTTGTATTCTGTCCATGCCTCTGTAGCTTCGTGAGCATGTCCGAGAGAAACTGTCGTTCCCATTCCTTCGGTCGCCCAGCCTCGAGTATCACTTGGATCGTGCTTTTGACTCTGTCGAGTTTCTCTTTGCTAAAAGGCATTGGATGAACGTATCTACCCCCTTACTCCTCTAATGCACTTTGCCATACCAATCCTTACGCACTTAACAAGTTTCAAGAAGCAGCCTGACAGTACTGTCACTTCTGATCAACCCGAACACATCTCGCCTGTTGGATATCGGCTTGGTTGGATCGACCCCGGGGGTTAAATGAGACTGCGAGGGGGAGTAAATCAGGGTGTATTGGGGAGTATGTGCGCATTTTTGTTTTAAATATTTCAATATGTTATGGTTGTCCACGAGGAATCTCTTATCACCCACCATGAATTCCCTGAAAAAGCGCGCCCGCCGGCGCGCTTTTTCTTTTTCAGCCTCTTTTCAGCGGTCGAGGATCCGGTCGATCTGATCGCGGTGGCGGATCGAACTGACCTCGTTCTGCACGTCGCGGCAAAGGTCGGCGCATCGGTGCGGCATTGCAAAGAGGCTCTTGAGAAGGCTCAGCATTTCGGTCTCCGATCCATGCGGTGGGGACCCGAGATGCCGGGCTCGGGCGGATACCCGATGTCGCGCTGCAAATGCGGCTGCCGGCTCAGCCGGTCGCGGCGGCGCAGTGTGTCGCGCGCGTGCCGCTTCTGCCGCAGCACGCTGCGCAGCCTGTCCAAAAGCGTGCGCCGCCGGGGGCGAAGCGGGAACAAGGCGTCGAGGTCTTGGGCGGGCATCTGGTTTCTCCTTGCAGATTCGCGATATGGAGGTACCTTGCTTCCTCAAGTTCACTTGAGGTCAAGCGCCAATGCCGAAGTCTTCCGCCAAACCCGTCCCCAGCGATCTGAGCGTGGGCGAGATGGCCCGCCGCGCCGGCGTGGCCGTGTCGACCCTGCATTATTACGAGGCCGAGGGGTTGATCCAAAGCTGGCGCACGCCCGCCAACCACCGCCGCTATGACCGGCGCGAGCTGCGGCGGGTATCGGTGATCCGGGTGGCGCAGGGGCTTGGCATCCCGCTGGCCGAGGTGCGCAAGGTGCTCGACCGCGTCCCGCGCGGTGCGGCCGTGGGCAAGGAGGATTGGGCCCAGGCCTCGATGCTCTGGCGTGACGAGATCGCCGGGCGCATCGCCATGCTGCAGCGCCTGCAGGACCAGCTGGATCATTGCATGGGCTGTGGCTGTCTGTCGCTGAAGACCTGCCCGCTTTACAATCCCGGTGACGGGCTGGGGCAGAAGGGCGCGGGGCCGCGTCGCTGGATCGGCGGCCCGGACGAGCAGGGGCGTCCGATCAAGGGGCTTGATACGCCGAGGCTGGCCCGCTAAAGACCGCGTCGGCGGGTGATTAGCTCAGTTGGTAGAGCGCTTCGTTTACACCGAAGATGTCGGGAGTTCGAGTCTCTCATCACCCACCATTTCCGCACCTTTCGGGCCGAACCATCAGGCGCCGCCGCCCAGGCGTGCGCGGCGCAAGCGATTGACCCCGGCGGCGGGTGTGCGATACCTGCGTCATGATCGTTCAGCTTCTCCTTGGCAGTGTGCTGATCGCCGCCACCGCGCTGGCGGCGGCATGGTCGTGGTGGGTGTTGGAGTTGATCCTGGTGCGCAGCCACCGTTGGGTGACGCGTCCGCCGCACGGGCCCAAGCTGATTGCCGTGCTGTCGCTGGCGATGCTCTGGACGCTCTTGATGATGACGGCCTCGGTCTGGATCTGGGCGGTGGCGCTTTGGGCGTTGGGGATCTTCGTCACCTTCGAGGCGTCGGTCTATTTCGCGCTGGTGGCCTTTACCACGCTGGGGTTCGGCGACATCCTGCTGCCGGTGGACTGGCGGCTGCTGGGCGGGTTGGCGGCGGCCAACGGTCTGTTGATCTTTGGTCTGCTGACGGCGATGCTGGTCGAGACGCTGCGCCAGACGCGGCTGCGCCAGCGCGGCAGGTTCGACGATTTTTACTGAGCTTTGTGCGTTGACGCGCAGGATGTAGTTTTAATCGCCAGTTTGTGCGTAAGTGCGAAGGCCATATAGTCCGTCCTCAGAGACGAAGAAAGGACATTGTCATGAGTTGGAATCCCGCCCTCGATCCGCATTGCCCGACCGGCGACGAGGTCGACGCAATCGAAACCGTCATCGTGCCGCGCGCCCGCGATCTGGGCGGGTTCGAGGTGCGCCGCGCCCTGCCGGCGCCACGTCGGCAGATGGTGGGGCCGTTCATCTTTTTCGACCAGATGGGGCCGGCGGAGTTTCTGCCGACGCGCGGCATGGATGTGCGGCCGCATCCGCATATCGGGCTGGCGACGATCAGTTACCTCTATCGCGGGCGGATGCACCACCGCGACAGCCTGGGAACCGATCAGTGGATCGAACCGGGGGCGGTGAACTGGATGGTGGCGGGCCACGGCATCACCCATTCCGAGCGTACCGACGATGCGACACAGACCGATCCGATGCCGTTTTTCGGCATTCAGACCTGGGTCGCCCTGCCCAAGGATCACGAGGACCGCGCGGCGGAGTTCGTCCACGCTTCGGCCGATCGCCTGCCGGTGATCGAGGGGGAGGGCAAGACTTTGCGTCTGATCCTGGGCTCGGCTTACGGTGAACGCGCCCCGGTCGAGACTGCGTCCGAGATGGTCTATGCCGATGCGATGCTGGAGCCGGGCGCGAAGCTGCCTCTGCCCGACGATCACGAGGACCGCGGGATTTACGTGGTCGAGGGCGAGATCACGGTGGCCGGGGACAGGCATGAGGCGGGCCGCATGATGGTGTTTCGCCCCGGCGACCGGGTCAACGTGACGGCGGGGCCCAAGGGCGCGCGGCTGATGCTGCTGGGCGGCGAGACGCTGGAGGGGCCGCGCTATACTGGTGGAACTTCGTGGCCTCGTCGAAAGAGCGGATCGAAGAGGCGAAAGAGGCGTGGCGGCGCGAGGATTGGGCCAACGGGCGCTTTCAATTGCCGCCGGGGGACCGCGATGAATTCATCCCGCTGCCGGACAAGTGAGGCCATGGCGCGAGGGCGGGCGAAATTGCCCGAATGGGCGGGCAAAACCGCTTGACGGGGCTGGGGTGCGGCCATAGAAGGCATCCTACGTCAGGGCCAAGCCCGGCGGCAGTGAGCGGTTGTAGCTCAGTTGGTTAGAGTACCGGCCTGTCACGCCGGGGGTCGCGGGTTCGAGCCCCGTCAACCGCGCCA
>NZ_JAWHTD010000039.1:0-34468 GCF_032586235.1 Aestuariicoccus sp. MJ-SS9 | reverse complement strand
CCCCCCCCCCCCCCCCCCCCCCCCCCCCCCCCCCCCCCCCCCCCCCCCCCCCCCCCCCCCCCCCCCCCCCCGGTCGGGCGCGTCAGCGCCCGAAACCGATCACGGGAAACACGGCGCCAGCATCAGCCCGGCGGTCTCTTCCTCGCCCAGCATCAGGTTGGCGTTCTGCACCGCCTGCCCCGACGACCCCTTGGTCAGATTGTCCAGCGCCGCCACCACGATGGCCCGCCCGGCAATCCTGTCGCCGGTCACGCCGATATGGCAAAAGTTCGATCCGCGCACATGATGCGTCGAGGGCGTCTCGCCCATGGGCAGCACCTCGAGGAACGGCTCGTCAGCATAGGCCGTCCGCAATGCGCCATGCACCGCCGCCGGATCGCCCGTCACATAGGCCGTGGCCAGAATGCCCCGGTTCATCGGCACAAGGTGCGGCGTGAACTGAATCCTGACCTCGCGCCCGGCAACGGCGCTGAATTCCTGGTCGAATTCGCCCAGATGCCGATGTGTGCCGCCGACCGCATAGGCGTTGGCGCCCTCCGACATCTCGGCATGCAGCAGGTTTTCCTTCAGCGACCGTCCCGCGCCGGACACGCCGCATTTCAGGTCGAGGATGATGTCCTCGAGCCCGATCACCCCGCCCGCGATCAGCGGGCGCAGCATGAACTGCCCGGTCGCGGCATTGCAGCCGGTCCCGGCCACCAGCCGCGCCCCGGCGATCTCGGCGCGGTAGAACTCGGTCAGGCCGTAAACCGCCTCTTTCTGCATTTCGGTGGCGGCATGGGGGTTGCCGTACCATTTGGCATAGGCCTCGGGGTCGCGCAGCCGGAAGTCCGCCGAAAGATCGACGATTCTAAGCGTCTCGGGCAGTTTCGAGATCACTTCCTGGCTGGTCTTGTGCGGCAGGGCGCAGAAACACAGGTCGATCCCAGAGAAATCGATCTCCTCCCAGGTCACCAGGTCTGGCAGGTCGAGATGGCGCAGATGCGGAAACACCGCCCCCAGCGGCTTGCCGGCCTTGGAATTGGCCGCGAGCGCCGCGATGCGGAAAGACGGATGGGTGGCGATAAGCCGGATAAGCTCGGCGCCGGTATAGCCGGACGCGCCGATGATGGCGATATTGTAGGTCATTTCGATAAGCCTCGGATAATCAGGGCAAAAAGTCGGATCAGGCGGAGATGAACGAGATTTCTCGTCGCAAGAATTGCGTCGCGTGGCCGGACACCCGGCGCGGATCGCCCGTGGTCAGGAACATCGCGTCAGAGCCGCTGCCGTACATATCCGGATGCCGTTTCAGGTAGTCCGCCAGCGCATCCGCCACCAGATTGGCCTGGCTGTAGACCGCCACCTCGGGCCCCAGCGCGTCCTGAAAGACCTCTTGCATCAGCGGGTAATGGGTGCAGCCCAGGATCGCCGCCTCCGGATCGGGCATCTTGCGCTTGAGCGCGTCCACATGGCTGCGCACCAGCGCCTCGGCCAGGATCATGTCGCCTTCCTCGATGGCGTCGACCAGCCCGCCGCAGGCCTGCGCCTCGACATCGACGCCGATGGCGCGGAAGGCCAGCTCGCGCTGGAAGGCGCGGCTGCGCACGGTCGCGGGCGTGGCGAAAAGCGCCACGTGTTTCACCGCCACTTCGCGCGGCGGGGAATTGTCGCCCCAGCGCCGTTCGGTCAGCGCTTCGATCAGCGGCACGAAGACCCCCAGCACCCGCTTGTCGCGCGGCACCCAGCTTTCCTGCATCCGCCGCAGCGCCGCCGCCGAGGCGGTGTTGCAGGCCAGGATCACCAGATCGCAGCCCGCCGCGAAAAGCCGTTCGGTCGCGGCGACGGTCAACTCATAGACATCGTCCGCATCGCGCACGCCGTAGGGCGCATGGGCGTTGTCGCCGAAATAGACGAAGGGCACGTCTGGCAGCCGTCTGGTGACGGCATCCAGAACGGTCAGCCCGCCCAGCCCCGAATCGAACACGCCAACGGCCATGCTGTCACCCTTTCCGGCGCGCGCCCTACCGGCCGCGCCGCTTGTGCCTTTCTTCGAATTCGAACCCATACCCGATGGATTCGAACGGTCGTGGAGACAGCTCATACGTCGCTTTGCGCAGGAAATCCATCATCGCGCGCGGGTCTTTTTCCCTGGCCTGCAGCGTGGTCGGATCGATGGGTTCGCCGATGGCCACGCGCACCGGCGTGTCGACCCTCTTGCGGAACTCCTTGATCAGCAGGCCAAGCCGCAGGGTCGTGTGCAGATGGCTGGCCAGCTGAAAGAGCCGGCTGGTGTGCCCGTCGAAATAGACCGGCACCACAGCCGCGCCCGACCGCGCCAGCATCTTGGCGGTGAAACTGCGCCAGCCGGGGTCCATGGGCCGGGCAAAGGGCGTGACGGCGGTGGACACGGTGCCGCCCGGGAAGATGCCGACACAGCCGCCCTGGCCGAGATAACGCAGCGCCGCGCGCCGCGTCTCCAAGTTCTGCTGCACCGCCTCGCGGGTTTCGTCGAAGCTGACGGGCAGGATGATCCGGTCCAGCTCTGCCGCCTTGCGGAAGACCTGATGCGCCAGGATCCGGAAATCGCCACGCGCGATCGACAGGATATGGCCCAGCATCAGCCCGTCGAGGATGCCGTAGGGATGGTTGGCGATGACGATCAGCGGGCCGTCCTTCGGCAGATTGCCGAGGTTGCCCGCGATCACCTCAAGCTCGAGCCCGTAGCGTGCCACCATCACCTGCCAGAAATCGCGGCCTTGCGCGATCTCGTCCTCATAACCCTCGGCCCGGCGGATCAGGGCCAGCCGTCCGGTGGCGTTCTCCATCAGGCGGATCATCGCCCGTCCGCCACGGGTCTGGGCGGAATGGGCGTAAGAGATGTCACGCGCGGCGTGGTGGTGTCCGGTCATGCGCGGCGTCCTTCGGGTCTGGCCTCGTCCTGCCTCTATGTGACGGGAAGGTAAAGACCGTATGACAGCGGGCCCGGACCCGTCATTCCGCCGCTTTCGACAGCACCTCGGGGCCTGTGCGAAGGGCCGCCAGCAGCTCTTCGCGCCGCTTCGCCGCTTTCTCTTCGTTGGCCTGTTTCACGGGGCCGAAGCCACGGATCTGCAACGGCAATTCCGCCAGCGCCACCAGCGCGTCCATGCGTTCGGGCGTGGCCTTGGGCAACCATTCGGCCAAGTCGGCCTCGTATTGCCGGATCAGCGCGCGTTCCATGCGCCGCTCTTCGGTGCGCCCGAACGGGTCGAACGGTGTGCCCCGCAGCACCTTCATCCGCGCCAGCAGACCGAAGGCCTTCAGCATCCCCGGCCCGTATTGCTTTTTCACCGGGCGCCCGTCGGAACCGGTCTTGGACAAGAGCGGCGGGGCCAGATGGAAGGTCGGGGTCAGGTCGCCGCCGAACTGCTCGCGCGCCTTGGCCATGGTGTCGAGATGCAGGCGCGCGACCTCGTATTCGTCCTTGTAGGCCAGAAGCTTATGATAGCCTTTCGCCACCGCCTCTTGCAGCCGCGTATCGGCGATGCCGTCCAGCATTCGGCGATAACGCTTGGCCAGCCGCTTGCCCTGGTACTTGATCAGATGATCGGCGCGGAAAGCGATCTTTTCGTCCAGCGTTTTCGGCAATTGCACCACTTTGGGCGCCAGCATCGCCGCGGCCTCGTCCTTGTGCAGCACCGCCCAGCGGCCGATCTCGAAGGCGCGTTTGTTGCGGTCTGGCGCGGCGCCGTTGAGCTCGATCGCCTGCATGATCGCCTCGTGACTCAGCGGCACGAGGCCGTTCTGCCAGGCGGCACCCAAAAGCATCATGTTGGAAAAGATCGAATCGCCCAGGGTCAGCCGCGCCAGTTCCGACGCGTCGAAAAGCGCCAGACGGTCCTGAAGCCGCGCCTGAAGAGCGACCTGCAACCTATCGGTCGGCAAGGAAAATTCGGTGTCCCGGGTGAAATCCCCGGTGATGATCTCATGCGCGTTCACGACGCCGCCGGTGCGCCCGGTCTTCATCAGGCCCAGCGTCTTGGCCCCGGCGCTGACCACCAGATCGCCGCCGATCAGCGCATCCGCTTCGCCGGTGGCCACGCGGATGGCGCTGATGTCCTCGGGTGCTTTGGCCAGTCGCAGGTGGATATGCACCGCGCCGCCCTTTTGGGCGAGCCCCGCCATCTCCATCATGCCGGCGCCCTTGCCGTCGATCTGGGCGGCCTGCGCCAGCACCGCACCGATGGTCACCACGCCGGTGCCGCCGACCCCGGTGACGACGACGTTCCAGGTGCCGTCGATCTGCGGCAGATCGGGCGCGGGCAGATGCGGCAGGTCCAGCGCCGCCGTTTCGACCTTTTTCGGCTGCGCGCCCTGCAAGGTGACGAACGACGGGCAAAACCCCTTGAGACAAGAGAAATCCTTGTTGCAGCTCGACTGGTCGATGGCCCGCTTGCGGCCCAGCTCGGTCTCGACCGGAACGATGGAGACGCAGTTCGACTGCACGCCGCAATCGCCACAGCCCTCGCAGACATCGGTATTGATAAAGACGCGCTTGTCGATATCCGGAAAGGTGCCGCGCTTGCGGCGGCGGCGTTTCTCGGCGGCGCAGGTCTGCACGTAGATGATCACCGAAACGCCGTCGACCTCGGTCATCTCGCGCTGCACCCGGTCCATTTCGGCGCGTTCATGCAGGGGGACGCCGGCGGGGAAGCTGGCCTTGTCGATGTCTTCCTTCTCGTCATAGACCACCGCGATGGTGCCGATCCCCATCGCCTTCAGCTCGGCGGCGATGCGCTGCGGGGTCAGCCCGCCTTCGTTCTTCTGCCCGCCAGTCATGGCGACAGCGTCGTTGAAGAGGATCTTGTAGGTGATCTTGGTCCCCGCCGCCTGCGCGGCGCGGATCGCCTGAACGCCCGAATGGTTGTAGGTGCCGTCCCCGAGGTTCTGGAAGATGTGGTCGCGTTTGGAAAAGAGCGATTCCCCGATCCAGTTCGCCCCTTCGCCGCCCATGTGGGTGTAGCCGACGGTGTTGCGGTCCATCCACTGCACCATGTAGTGGCAGCCGATCCCGGCATAGGCGCGGCTGCCTTCGGGCAGCCTGGTCGAGCTGTTGTGCGGACAGCCCGAGCAGAAGTAGGGCAAGCGCGCCGCGATTTCCTCGGCATTGTCGGCTTTGCGAGCCTCTTCAAGCTGTTGCAGCCCGGCCTTGATGCGATCGGTGCCGCGCCCTTCCGCGACCAGGATGTATCCCAGCCGCTGCGCGATCAGGACCGGATCGAGCGCGCCGCGCGTCGGGAAAAGCTCTTCGCCATGCATCGACCCGGCGCCGCCGCCCTTGTGCCAGCCCCAGACCCGCCGGCCGCGGCGGTCGTCGAATATCGCCTCCTTGATCTGCACCTCGATCAGCTTGCGCTTTTCCTCGACCACGACGATCAGATCGAGCCCCTCGGCCCAGTCGTGAAAGCCGCGCATGTCCAGCGGGAAGGTCTGCCCGACCTTGTAGGTGGTGACCCCCAGCCTTTCGGCCTCGTCCGCGTCGATACCCAGCAGAGACAGCGCATGGACCAGGTCGAGCCAGTTCTTGCCCGCCGCGACAAAGCCGATCTTCGCGCCCGGTTTACCCCAGACCCGCTTGTCGATTTTGTTTGCATGCGCAAAGGCTTCGGCGGCGAACCTCTTGTAGTCGATCATCCGCGCCTCCTGCGCGGCGGGGGTGTCGAGCACGCGGATGTTCAGCCCGCCCTCGGGCATATCGAACTCGGGCGTGACCAGCTGCATCCGGTCGATGCGGCCATCGACGACCGCCGTCGCCTCGACCGTGTCCTTCATCGTCTTGAGCCCGACCCAGAGCCCGGAAAAGCGCGAGAGCGCATAGCCATAGATGCCGTAATCGATGATCTCCTGCACGCCCGCCGGCGACACCACCGGCATGTAGGCATCGACCATCGCCCATTCGGACTGGTGCAGCACGGTCGAGGATTCGCCGGTGTGATCGTCGCCCATCGCCATGATGACGCCGCCATGGGGCGAGGTGCCGGCCATGTTGACATGCCGCATCACGTCGCCCGAGCGGTCCACCCCCGGCCCCTTGCCGTACCAGAGCCCGAAGACCCCGTCGTACTTGCCTTCGCCGCGCAGCTCGGCCTGTTGCGACCCCCAGAGCGCCGTGGCCGCCAGATCCTCGTTCAGCCCTTCCTTGAAGGTGACGTCGGCGGCGGCCAGCTGCTTGGCCGCGCGAATCATCTGCAGATCGACCGCCCCCAGCGGGGAGCCGCGATAGCCCGTCACGAAGCCTGCTGTGTTCAGCCCCACTGCGGTATCGCGGGCCTTTTGGGTCAGCATCAGCCGCACCAGCGCCTGCGTGCCATTCAGCAGGACCTGATCCTTGGACAGGTCGAAACGGTCGTTCAGGGAAATCTGCTGCTTGCTCATGCCGCGCCTCCCAACGCTGAATTGTCTTGCCTGCGCTGCATTTTAGGTCATAAATGCTGACCTGCACAGGGTATTTTTAAGGATTGCGGGTGTTTTCGCCATGTTAGCGTTCAAACCCGAACAATCGTCATATATGTGTTAGCAAAACTTATGAAAGTTGCCGGAATGGATTGGGACAAGCTTAGAATATTTCACGCCGTCGCCGATGCCGGCAGCCTGACCCATGCCGGCGACGCGCTGCATCTGTCGCAATCCGCGGTCAGCCGACAAGTTCGCGCGCTGGAGGAATCGCTCAACACGACGCTCTTTCACCGCCACGCCCGCGGGCTGATCCTGACCGAACAAGGCGAGCTGCTGTTCGACGCCACCTCTTCGATGGTCAAACGCATCGACGCCGCCACCGCGCGCATCCGCGACAGCGAAGAGGAGGTCTTTGGCGAATTGCGCGTCACCACCACCTTCGGTTTCGGCGCGCTCTGGCTGGCCCCGCGCCTGACCAAGCTTTACGAAAAATACCCCGACCTCAACATCGACCTGATGCTCGAGGAACGGGTGCTGGACCTGCCCATGCGCGAGGCGGACGTCGCCATCCGGATGAAGGAACCCAGCCAGGCCGACCTCATCCGTAAACGGCTGATGAGCGTGCGCATGCGGCTCTACGCCTCGCCCGAATATCTTGCCGAAAGGGGCGCGCCGGAAACCATCGAGGACATCCACCGCCACCGCCTGATCTGCCAGAACACGCGGGCCGCGCAAGTTGGTGCCGGTCTGCAGCTTGTGCAAGAGCTTTTGACCCATGACATCCAGTCAACCCTGACGGTGAACAACTATTTCGGCGTGCTTCAGGCGGTGATCTCGAACCTCGGGATCGGCGTGCTGCCCGACTACATCATCGAGGATTTCCCGTCGGTCGTGCGCGTTCTGCCAGACATCGAATCCGTCGAAGTCCCTGTTTTCCTTGCCTATCCCGAAGAGCTGCGGCAATCGAAACGCATCGCGGCGTTCCGCGATTTCGTGCAGGAAGAGATCATCGCGCACCGCAAATCCCTGCGCGCATTGGAGGGAAGTTAGCCGCATCCTGCATGTGATATGCATACAACGCATAACGGAATTGCTGCACCTGCTACCGATTAAATCTTGAACGACTCTAAACTGGGTACTAATTCCGGTTGTGACGGTGAGGCGCTCGCGCTTCACTATCATACCTCCCTGTTGGACTACGGCCGAGCTTTACGCTCGGCCTTTTTTTATCCCGCGCCGGGTGGCACGATGCCCGTGAACGTGTCCGACCGGAGCCCGCCCAATGTCCCGACCAACCGATCTGAGCTGCCGTTGCGGCAAGACGCAATGGCGCATCGCCGCCAGGGCGCGCGGCACCAAGATCAAGTGTTTTTGCGCCGATTGTCAGACCTTTGCGCGCCACTTGCGGGCCGAAGACTGGCTCGACGACGCGGGCGGCACGACGATCTTCCATACCGTCCCGCACAATCTGACCTTCACCGGGGGCCTTGAAAACCTCGAGGTGCTGCGGTTGTCGCCGAAAGGCGCGCTGCGCTGGTACGCGGCCTGCTGCGGCACGCCCATCGGCAACACGCTGGCCACGCCGGCGGTGCCTTTCCTGGGGGCGATTCTGCCCGCCGACTCCCCCGACCTCGGCAAGATCCGAGCAGAGGTTCAGACAACCCACGCGCGAAAACCGGTAAAGGAACACGGCTTCGCCCGCACCGGTCTGGGCATCGTCCTGCGCGCGCTCGGCGCGCGGCTGGCCGGAAAACATCGCGAAACCCCGCTCTTCGATGCAAAGGGGGCACCGGTGCGCGCGCCTTTCGTCCTGACCCGCCAAGAGCGCAAGGCGGCGCGGCCCAGCTAGCCCTTTTCACCGCATCCCCCATGGCTTAAAGAGCGCGCAAGCCATCACAGGGGGACGACATGCAGGAACCGGCGATCACCGACGATCTGATCGAGGCGCACGGGATCAAGCCCGACGAATACGCCGAAATCCTGCGGATCCTGAACCGCGAACCGACCTTCACGGAACTGGGCATCTTCTCGGCGATGTGGAACGAGCATTGTTCCTACAAGTCCTCGAAAATCCATCTGCGCAAGCTGCCTACGACCGGCCCGCAGGTCATCTGCGGCCCCGGCGAGAACGCCGGCGTCGTGGATATCGGCGACGGTCAGGCGGTGGTCTTCAAGATGGAGAGCCACAACCACCCCTCGTATATCGAGCCTTACCAGGGGGCAGCGACCGGTGTGGGCGGCATCCTGCGCGATGTATTTACCATGGGCGCGCGGCCCATCGCGGCGATGAACTCGCTGAGCTTTGGGGAAAAGGACCACCCCAAGACGCGCCAGCTGGTGCATGGCGTGGTCGAGGGCGTGGGCGGCTATGGCAACGCCTTCGGCGTGCCTACCGTGGGCGGCGAGGTGCGTTTTCACCCCGCCTATAACGGCAACTGCCTGGTCAACGCCTTTGCCGCGGGTCTCGCGGATGCGGACAAGATCTTTTACTCGGCCGCCTCGGGCGTGGGCCGCCCCGTGGTCTATCTCGGCGCCAAGACGGGGCGCGACGGGGTCGGCGGCGCGACCATGGCCAGCGCCGAATTCGACGAGAGCATCGAGGAAAAGCGCCCCACGGTGCAGGTGGGCGACCCCTTCACCGAAAAGCGCCTGATGGAGGCGACGCTGGAGCTGATGCAGACCGGCGCGGTGATCTCGATCCAGGACATGGGGGCGGCGGGGCTGACCTGCTCGGCGGTGGAAATGGGCGACAAGGGCGATCTGGGCGTGCGGCTCGATCTGGAGAAGGTGCCCTGCCGCGAGCCCGGCATGACCGCCTACGAGATGATGCTGTCGGAAAGCCAAGAACGCATGCTGATGGTGCTCGACCCGGCCAAAGAGGCCGAGGCCAAGGCGGTGTTCGACAAGTGGGATCTGGATTTCGCCATCGTCGGCGAAACCATCGACGAAGACCGCTTCCTGATCGTTCATAATGGCGAGGTGAAGGCCGATCTGCCGCTCAAGGCGCTGTCGGGCAACGCGCCGGAATACGACCGCCCCTGGGTGCCCTCGGAAGCGGCCCAGCCGCTAGAGGACGTGCCGCAGGTCGATCCGCTGGACGCGCTGCGCGCGCTGGTCGCCTCGCCCAATTACTGCGCCCGCGAATGGGTCTACGAGCAATACGACAGCCAGGTGATGGCGGACACGATGCGCATCCCCGGCTTCGGCGCGGGCGTGATCCGGGTGCACGGGACCGAAAAGAAGCTGGCCTTCACCTCGGACGTGACGCCGCGCTATGTGCGCGCCAACCCGGTCGAGGGCGGCAAGCAGGCGGTGGCCGAGGCGTTCCGCAATCTCTGCGCCGTGGGCGCGACGCCGCTTGCGACGACCGACAACCTGAACTTCGGCAACCCCGAAAAGCCCGAGATCATGGGTCAGTTCGTCGGCGCGCTGGACGGGATCGGGCAGGCGTGCCTGGCACTGGATATGCCGATCGTGTCGGGCAACGTGTCGCTTTACAACGAGACCGACGGGCAAGGCATCCTGCCCACGCCGACCATCGGCGCGGTGGGGCTGATCGCGGCCGATGAGGACCCGATCCTGGGGTTCGCCCGGAACGGGCAGATCGCACTGCTGGTCGGCGAAGGCACGGGGCACCTCGGGCAATCGGCGCTGCTGGCCGAGGTGTTCAACCGCGAGGAAGGCGACGCGCCGCAGGTGGACCTGGCCGCCGAGCGCCGCAACGGCGAGTTTATCCGCGCCAACCGCGCCTGGATCGCTTGCTGCACCGACCTGAGCGATGGCGGGCTTGCGCTGGCGGCCTTCGAGATGGCCGAAGCCTCGGGCGTGGGGGTGCAGCTCGACAGCGCCGACACGGCGGCGCTTTTCGGTGAGGATCAGGGACGCTACCTGGTAGCCTGCGATTTCGACGCCGCCGAGGCGCTGATGGTCGCGGCGGGCCGGGCGGGCGTGCCGATTGCCACCGTGGGCCGGTTCGGCGGCGAGGCTGTTCAGATGGGCGGCTCTCAGGCGCCGCTGCAAGAGCTGTCGGCGCTCTACCGCGAGAGTTTCGGCGGCCACTTCGCCTGAGCGGCGGTGCGCGGAGACCGCGCACCCTACGGGGCCGGACGCGACATCGTAGGGTGCGCATTCATGCGCACCGCGCGTTACAGCAGGGCCATGAGCCGGGCTTTTTCGCCCAGATCCTCTGGGCGGGATATGGCGCCTGCGAGATCCTCCAGCGTCTGGATCGAATGGCCGGCGCGGAAGCTGTCCACATGCGGTAGCATCGCGCGGATGCCGGTGGCCTTCGGCGCGAAGCCGTCCCATCTGAGCAACGGATTGAGCCAGATCAGGCGGCGCGCCGATAGGTGCAGCCTTTCCATTTCCTTCTCCAGCGCGCCTGCGTCGTCACGGTCGAGCCCGTCGGTGATCAGCAGCACCACCGCGCCCTGCCCCATCACCCGGCGTGACCAGTCGCGGTTGAAGGCGTGCAGGCATTGGCCGATCCGGGTGCCGCCCTCCCAATCCTGCGCCTCGGCCCCCGCGGCCTTGAGCGCGGCGTCCACGTCGCGCGTCGCCAGGTGGCGGGTGATGTTGGTCAGCCTCGTGCCGAAGGTGAAGGCGTGCACCTTGGCCCAGCCCGCGCCCTTTTCATTGGCCACCGCGTGCAGGAAGTGCAACACCATGCGGCTGTATTGCGACATCGAGCCGGAGATATCGCAGAGCACCACCAGGTTCGGCCAGCGCGGGCGCGGTTTCGCCAGACGGATGTCGCGCAGTTCGCCGCCCTGGCGAAGGGCCGCGCGGATGGTGCGGCGGAAATCCACCCTCTGGCCGCGGTGCGCGGCCATCAGACGGCGCGACTGGATCGGCTTCACCGGCAGTTTAAGCCGCGCCAGCATGCGTTTCGCCTCGGCCATCTCGGCGTTGGACATCTGTTCGAAATCGAGCGTGCGCAGCTTCTCCTCGGCGCTCATGGTCATGGTGCTGTCGATCTCGATCTTCGTCGCCTCGTCCTCGCGCTCCGGCGTGTCTTGGGGCGGTTCGGGCTGCATGCCGTCGAGCAGCGCCTCGGCGGCGCGTTTCTCGGCCGCCTGGGCGATGCGTTCCTCCTGCACGCCGCGCACGGCGGGCAGCATGTAGGACATCATGTGTTCGAGAAACCGCGGATCCCGCCAGTACAGGCGAAAGATCTGGCCGAAGGTCGCGCGGTGTTCGGGGCGGTTGACGAAGCAGGCGTGCAGCGTCCAGTAGAAATCGCGCTTGTCGGTGAAGCCCGCCGCCTCGACCGCGCGGATGGCCTCGATCACCCGGCCTGGCCCCACGGGAAGCCCGGCGCGGCGCAGCGCACGGGCGAAGTGGATCACGTTCTGCGCAAGGCGCGGGTTCTCGGGGATCTCGAGCGGGATGTATTCAGGCATCAGGCCAAACTCGCCGCATGGAGGATTTGCGCAGAAAAAACTCGCCCGAAAGCCGCATGTCTGGTACTTTTTCCATGGTTATTGCGCCAGAGACCCTCCAAAATCATGTTCCCAGTCCAATTCGCCTCTGCCCTCATCGCCATCTTCACGGCAATCATCGGATTTTACGTCACAACGGTGGTCGAGGAAATCCGCTCGGGCGTTGCCATTGTTTATTCCCTGGAAAGATCGCAGCAGACCTCTCGGCTCAAGCTTTACAACGCGTCGCGCACCGCCACGGTTACAAACCTAAAGGTCGCGATGAAATGCGTCGAGGACGACCAAAGTGGCGACTGCTTTGTCGTCGATGAAAACGGGCTGGTGAATGTGTCCCCGCGGTTTTTTGCACCGATCGCGGCGGGCTTGGACCGAAGCAGCATCTTTGCCGATGCCTCGGCGATCCAGGCTGTTGTGGCACTGTCGCCGGGGGCGCGCATAGAATTGTCGGTCGCCTCGAATCCTGCGAACAAAAGCGGTCTTCTGTTCGTGAATTTCCCCGCAACCGCGCCGACGCAAAACGCCGATCAGTCCGGCGCACCCGAGACTGGCCTGCATGCGATTGCCGAAGCGCTGCGTGCTCCGAAAAGCGCGCAGCGCACACCGGTTTTCCTGTCCGGGTCCAGTATTACCGGACGTATGGTGGAACATTACTTTACAACGGTCGCCTGGGCCATGGTGGCGGCGTCGATCCTGTTGGCTTTGACGACGTGTTTCTGGCTGGTCAGTTCGTTCATGGCCGTTTTTGCAAAGAAGGAGACAAAAGATGATGCGGATCAGGCTCCTGCCGCTTTTATTTTCATTCGCGGCCCTTCCGGCTCTGGCGGAGCCGGTCACGGTTAGGGTCTGGGCGGCACGGGACGACTCGGCCCGCCAACCCAACGTCGATGCGCGGATCCAAGTGTTCAAGGATCGCCAGAGAATGGCCGATATCGAACCGAGGATGGAAGGGTATGTGCACATCTTCGAACTGGAAGACTGTACGCCGGATATTGAATTCAAGATCGTCCGGATGTCCTGGCTCTATCAGAAAAATGACAATTTTTTCGATTGCGACACGCCCGAGGTCGTCATAACCGCCCGGATGAACACCTATTTTGCGGCAATTCCGCAAGACTGGCGAAGCATTGACGCAGCGCCGTCGTATGCCGATTATATCGTGCGCGTCGTCGACGTCGATCCGCAGGCCGTCGCCGCACTTGGCGAGACAGGCCTGCGCAATCAGGAAAACATGCTGGCCGCGATGACAAGTGGCGAGATGACCCGGGAAACACTGGGCGTCGTATCGTTTTACGCCAATGAAAACGCAGCCCTGTCCAGGGCCGCCGATATTCCCGATCTTGCCGTGGGCTATGCGACGCTTGCGTACGATTCCGGTTTTCTTGCCATGGGGCTCGAGCCCGCCGGAGAGCAGGTGCCGTTGGTGGCGAGCGATCCGTTGCAGGGCATTCCGGTCGTGACGCCGTCCGGGGCGGTTGTGCTCAGGTCCTACAACCGGAATGTGATCGCCGTGGAAACACCCGAATGGACCGGAGAGACCGCACGCAGTCTCAGAAGTCTGTCCGACACCCGGATCGAGTCACGCCCGCCTTACCAGTTCCAGTCGCCGCAACAGCTGGAGTCGATTATCGGAAACCGGTTGGGTACCGGGGTGTTTCGCTAGGGGTCGACACCCTGCCACGCCACATGCGTGCGCCGCGCGAGAGCTTTCCGCCCGGGAAAGGGCGGCGCGTCAGGCCTCGGCAACCGCGGCCTTAGCGTCGTCGAGGATCTTTCTGGCCTCGGAACCCTGGATTTTCTGGATGTCGTCCTGGTATTTCAAGAGCGCGCCCAGGGTGTCCGAGATCACCTCGGGCGAAAGGTCGATCACGTCGAGCGCCAACAGGCATTTGGCCCAGTCGATGGTTTCGGCCACACCGGGCTTTTTGAAGATGTCCTCGGTGCGCAGGCGCTGGACGAAGGCCACCACCTCGCGGCTGAGGGTTTCGGCGGCCTCGGGCGCGCGGGATTGCAGGATTTCGACCTCGCGCGCAAAGCTGGGGTAATCGACCCAGTGATAGAGACAGCGGCGTTTCAGCGCGTCGTGCACCTCGCGCGTGCGGTTCGAGGTCAGGATGACGATGGGCGGCTCGGGCGCCTTGATCGTGCCCAGCTCGGGGATGGTGACCTGGAAATCCGACAGCGCCTCGAGCAGGAAGGCCTCGAAGGGTTCGTCGGTGCGGTCCAGTTCGTCGATGAGCAGAACCGGCGCGCCGTGCTCGTCCGGGCGCATGGCCTGCAAGAGCGGCCGTTCGATCAGGAAATCCGGGCCGAAAAGCTCGCGCGAGAGGATGTCGCGGTCGGCGTTGCCCTCGGCCTCGGCGGTGCGGATGGCGATCATCTGGGCGGGGAAGTTCCATTCGTACACCGCGGACGAGGCATCAAGCCCCTCGTAGCATTGCAACCGGATCAGCCGGCGGCCCAGCGCCTGGGCCAGCGCCTTTGCGATCTCGGTCTTGCCGACCCCGGCCTCGCCTTCCAGAAACAGCGGCCGGCCCAGTTTCAGCGACAGGAACACGACCGTCGCCAGCGCGCGGCTGCACACATAGCCGGTCTCTTCCAGCATCTCCTGAACGGCGTCGATGGATTGTGGTATCTGCATGAAGGTCTCCGGTTGGGGTCCTTGCTGCCCGTCGGGGCGGCGAGGGTCAATAGCGCATAGGTCGCATGGCGGGCGGGGCCGCGGGGCCCACGACAACCCAGCCGCCTTGCACAAGCTCTCTTGCAATCGGCGCGAAACGAACATAAGTAACGCAGGCTAACGTTATTCTTTTTCGACCACTGTCTTCCCTAACACGGCGCGCAGTCTCTCGATCCAGACCGACCACGCCGGGCTGTCACATGATGTGGGCAGCATTTGTTAAGGAGATACGGGAATGGCCACTGGCACCGTAAAATGGTTCAACACGACAAAAGGTTTCGGCTTTATCGCCCCCGACGGCGGCAGCAAGGATGTGTTCGTGCACATCTCTGCGGTCGAGCGCTCCGGGCTGCAGGGCCTGGCCGACGATCAGAAAGTCACCTTTGACATCGAAGCCGGCCGCGATGGCCGCGAGTCTGCGGTGAACCTCGCACTGGCATAAGCCGAAGCGACGATCGACTGAAACGCGGCTCTTGCAAAAGAGCCGCGTTTTTCTTTTGCCCTGCCCCGGACTGCCGCTTTAGCCCCAAGGTGCGGGCAGATCACGGATACACCGATCAGGGCGGCCGATTTTTGCGAAAGATTGACGCCTAACCCCCAAGATGCGATGATTCGCCTAAGGCAGATGTCACGCCGGATCCTACCGGCGGACGCGAAAGAGGCAGTGCGGTGATCCACCCAACCGACCTTGCGGGGGCGCGAATATGCGCATAACCGCCGTGACATGCGTGAAGAACGAGGGCCCGTTCCTGCTGGAATGGATCGCGTTCAACCGTCTTTTGGGTGTGACGGATTTCCTGATCTATTCCAACGATTGCACCGACGGCACCGACCGGCTGCTGGATGCGCTCAGGGCTTACGGCGTGACCCATCTGCCGAACCCCGCCAAGGGCCGCAACTACCAGATGGAAGCGCTGAAACACGCCGCCAAGCAGGAGCTCGTCACGGGCGCCGACTGGGTCTGGGTCGCGGATGTCGACGAGTTCCTCAACATCCATGTGGGCGATCACACGATCCCCGCCCTGATCGAGGCCTGCGGCGATCCGCAGGCGATCAGCGTGACCTTTCAGTTCTTCGCCAACGACGGGGTCAGGGATTTCGCCGATGCGCCGGTCATTGGCCAGTTCACCGGCTCGCACAATCCCGACCTCTGGTGCGCCGAGACCGCGATCGAGGTCAAGACCCTGACCCGGTGCGACTTCCCCCTGCATTATTTCGGCGCGCACCGCCCGTTCTTTCGCGACAAGCTCGACAAGGCGCGCCGCCCGCGCTGGACGGACGCGTCGGGGCGCGGCGTGCCGCACAAGTTCCTGGTGGCGGCCAACCCGCGCCGCATCCGCAAGTTTCCCGCCGCCGGGGCGCGCCGCTTTGCCACGCTGAACCATTACGCGCTGCGCTCGCTCGACAGCTATCTGGTCAAGAACGACCGGGGCGACGTCAACCGCGAGGGGCGGGCCTTTGACGACACCTATTGGCGCGAACGCAACGACCCGGCGTGGGAGGATCGCTCGATCCTGCGCTATCTGCCCGACCTCGACACCGCGCTGGCAGAGATGAAGGACGGCCCGCTGGGCGCCCTGCATGACGAATGCGTGCGCCTGCACCGCGCCAGGCTGGCCGAGCTGATGGCGCAAGAGAGTTATTCCCGGATGTATGCGCATCTGCGCGACCTGCCCGCCCTGCCCCCCGGAGAGGCAGAGCTGATGGCCGATCTGGGGCTGGTAGCATGAGCCTGCAGATCATCAACCTCGGCCTGCCGAAATCGGGCACCACCACGCTGGGCGTGGCGCTGGAAAAGGCCGGTCTCAAGGTGGCCGATTTCAAGATCCGGCGCGGCAAGGCCCCCGTGCCCGGTCTGGCCGGGTCCTTCGTGGCGCGCCAGCTTTACGACGGCTATTTCCAGACCGGCGATCCGCTGACGCGGCTCGGGGGCTTCGATGCGCTGACCGAGATCAGCGTGCTGAACCCGCAGCTCTGCCTCTGGCCACAGACCGATTACGGGCTGATCGACGCGCTCCGCACGCGGCATCCGCAGCTGCGTTTCGTCGCCTCGCGCCGCGACGCGCGGGCGATGTCGGACAGCATGTTGCGCTGGTCCGATCTGGGCACCGACCGCCTGCCCCGGGGGCAAATCCCCGGCCTGCCGCGCGGCTATGGCGACACCACGCTAGAGCGGGTGCAGTGGATCGAGGCGCATCACGCCTTCCTGCGCTGCGTCTTTGCCGGCGACGACCGCTTTCTGGAATACGACACCGCCGACCCCGAGGCCCCCGCCAAGCTCTCGGCTCATCTGGGTCTGACCCTGCCCTGGTGGGGAAAGGCGAACGAGAACACCTCGTTCCGCGCCAGAGGGGCGGCGTGATGCGGATCTATCTGCATATCGGGCCGGACGGCCCCGCATCAGACCGGTTGCAACGGGTGCTCGACGCCAAGCGCGACCAGCTGGCGGGCAAAGGCGTGCTCTATGCCCGCAGCCCGGGCGCGCGCAATCATACACGGGTGTTCATGGCGGTGACGGACGCGGTGGACAGCCTGCGCTTCAACCGCGGCTTCATCGCGCCGGAAAAGCAGCAGATGCTTTTCGACGAGGTGCAGCGCGGGCTGATGGCCGAGGTCGCGCGCGTGCAGCCCGACACGCTGATCCTCTCGGCGCATCAGCTGGGCGCCACGCTGTCTGGACGCGACGAAATCGCCCGGCTCAAGGCGCTGCTGGCGCCGCTCTCGGACGACATCCGCATCGTCGCCCATGTGGACGACCCCGCGCGTCTGGCCGTCCGCCGCTACGCCGCGCAACTGCTCGAAGGGCGCGCGCAGTCGCTGGCGCTGGAGCTGGGGCTGCTCGATGCCGACAACTGGTGGGACGCGGCCCTGGCCACCCGCCCCGACCCCGACCCGCAGAGCGGCCAGTTCGGCGAGGTGCAGGGCGCGATGTTCTGGCTGGATTATGCACGGCTGGTGCAGGAATGGGACGCGGTCTTTGGCCCCGGGGCCACCCGGCTGCGCAGCCTCGACCTGGGCAGCCTCTATTCCGAGGCCGCCACCGAAGAGCTGCGCGCGGCCTTCGACATTGCCGACACCATCGGCAAAGCCGAGCCCGAAACGCTCCCCGCTCCGCCCTCCGCCGCCTGGATGACCCGTTGCCGGATGATGAACGACGCGATCCTGCGGCTGCTGGCGCGGGGCGACGCGATCCTGCCCCGCCAGCTCTGGCGCAAGTTCCTGGGCGAAATCAAAGTCCATGGCGATCCGATCGCGCCGGGCAGCCTCTCGGCCCTGTCTTTGCGGTTCGAAAAGGACATCAAGGCGCTGGCTGCGGACCATCCCGGGCTCGACCCGGCGGCGATGAAACGCGACCGCAAACGCCCCGACTGGTCCGAGGCCGACCCGACGCTGGGCTTCCGCGCCACGCAATACCTGATGGCCTTCCGCTGGCGCATCCAGCAGGCCACCAAAGAGGAACGCGCCATCAAGGCCGCCGACCTCACCACCCTGTCGAAGACGCCCGCAAGGGCGGATGAGACGCCCGCCGATTCGGATGTCGACACCATCCTCACGCCCACGGCCCGCGAATTGATGCCGCCGCTGGCGAAACAGAACTTCCTCAAACTGCAACGCAGCACCTTCGCCCCGCACAACCGCCTGGGCCACGTCAACGAAGAAGCGCTCGCCGCGGCCTATCCCCCCGCCCCGCCCCGCGTCCTGCCCGCGGGCAGCTCGGGCAACGTCATCGTCGGCTGCATGAAGAACGAGGCGCCCTATATCCTCGAATGGATCGCCTATCACCGCGCCATCGGCGTCGACGACTTCCTGATCTACACCAACGGTTGCGAGGACGGCACGTCCGAACTCCTGGACCGGCTGCAGGCGATGGGCGTGCTCCAGCACCGCAACAACGACGACTGGAAAGGCAATTCGCCCCAACAGCACGCACTCAACAACGCGCTCAAGGAACCGGTGATCCGCAACGCCGACTGGATCATCCATATCGACGTCGACGAATTCATGAACATCCGCTGCGGCAACGGCACGCTCGACGATTTCTTCGAACGCGTGCCCGACGCGACCAACGTGGCGATGACCTGGAGGCTCTTCGGGCACAACGGTGTGCACCGGCTGGCCGACGAATTCGTCATCGACCAGTTCGACACCTGCGCGCCGAAATACTGCCCCAAGCCGCATACGGTCTGGGGCTTCAAGACCATGTTCCGCAACATCGGCGCCTATCAGAAAATCAGCTGCCACCGCCCGAACAAACTGTCAGAAGCCTTTGAATCCAAGGTGAAATGGGTCAACGGCTCGGGCCTCGACATGACCCATGAGGTGGCCAAGAACGGCTGGCGCAACTCCAAGAAGACCATCGGCTACGATCTCTTGCAGCTCAACCACTACGCCCTTCGCTCGGCGGAATCCTTCCTGATCAAACGCCAGAGGGGCCGGGCGCTGCATGTCGACCGCTCCATCGGGATCAACTACTGGATCCGCATGGACTGGTCGGATTTCCGCGACATCACGATCAAGCGCAACATCCCCCGGGTGCGCGCCGAATACGACCGGCTGATGGCCGACCCGCAGGTGGCCGAATGGCACACCAAAGGCCTCGACTGGCACCGCGCCAAGGCGGCCGAACTGCACGGCATGCCAGAATTCGAAGACCTCTACCAACAGGCACTGAAACTGCGCCTGACCGAAACCGAGCGGGTCGCCTATGCGCTCGCCCTCGATATGGAGAGCTGACATGGACGGCGGACAGATGCGGCAGCGCAGCCCGTTTATCAAATCGCGCGGGCTGAAGATCCCCAAACACCCCGAGATCACCACCGGCCGGGTGCGCGGCGCCCTGCGCGAGGGGCTTTATGAGCGCAAGGAATGCGACGCGGTCATGCGCGTGGTGAACGAGGGCGACACCGTGCTCGAACTGGGCGGCGGCATCGGCTACATGTCGACGCTGCTGTCGGTGAAAAAGAAGGTCGCTCGCGTGGTCAGCTACGAGGCGAACCCCGCCCTCATCCCCTATATCGCCACGGTGCACGAGGCCAACGGGGTCGAAAATGTCGAGATGCGCAACGCGCTGCTGTCGGCCCAAGCCGGCGATCCAGTCGACTTCCACGTCCGCCGCAATTTCCTCGGCTCTTCGATGGACCGCGACGCCGATCCCGACAGCATCGTCGAGACCGTCAAGATCGCCCAGCACCCGGTCGCCGACGTGCTGGACGACGTCAAACCCGACGTGCTGGTCTGCGACATCGAGGGGGCCGAGGCCGATCTTCTGCCCGCCGGCGACTGGACCGGCCTTCGCGCCGCGATCATCGAACTGCACCCGCAATGGATCGGGCAATCGGGCGTGCAGGCGGTTTTCGACGCGATGCAAAAGGCCGGTCTGACCTATTTCCCCAAGGCCTCCGAGGCCAAGGTCGTGACCTTCCGCAAAGGCTGGTGATCCGGGTCATGCGCCAGACCTCGCGCAACACAGCCCCGGGCCTGACCCGGGGCCTCCACCCCGCCCCCGGCCGGGAGGTCCCGGGTCAAGCCCGGGACTGTGGCGCGCGGTGAGGATCGCGGCGGTCCTCTGCCTGCGCAACGAAGGCGCCTATCTGCTCGACTGGCTGGCGCATCATCTGACCTGCGGGATCACCCATGTGGTGGCGCTGTCGAACGATTGCGACGACGGCACCGACGCCATGCTCGACCGGTTGGCCGAGTTGGGCCATGTCACCCACATCCGCAACGACGGCCCCTACGACAAGGGCGGCATCCAGTTCACCGGGCTGAAACTGGCCGACAAGGCCGCCGCGGTGAAAGACGCCGACTGGCTTTTGCCGCTCGATATCGACGAATTCGTCAATGTCCATGTGGGCGACCGCACCCTGCCCGCGCTCATTGCCGCCCTGCCCGAAGCCGGGGCCATCACCCTGACCTGGCGGCTTTTCGGCAATGCCGGCGTCGTGCGCTACCAAGACACGCCCGTGACGCAGCAATTCACCCACGCGGCCCCGGTGGTCATGCACTGGCCCTGGCGGTCGGCCATGTTCAAGACGCTCTACCGCAACGACCGGACCTACCGGAACCTCGGCGTCCACCGCCCGCGCAACCCGCATCCCGACCGCGTGGCCGCCGCGCGATGGTTCGACGGCGAGGGGCGCGAGCTGGACGATCAGTTCCGCACCCGCCGGATTTTCAGCCCTTACGGCCGCTCCAACTACGGCCTGGCGCAGCTCAACCATTACCCGCTGGGTGCGATGGAAAGCTTCGTTCTCAAGGCCGCGCGCGGGCGGGCCGTGCATTCGGACCACCGGCTTGGGCTCGATTACTGGACCGAGCGGAACTTCAACACCGACGAGGACCGCTCGATCCTGGCCCTGTCCGATCGCGTCGCCGCGCTCCGCGCCGAGCTGGCCGCCGACCCGGAACTGGCGCGGTTGCGCGACGCCGCCGTCGCCTGGCGCAAGGCCGAATTCGACCGGCTGCTGGCCGAAGAGCCTTACCGCGCGCTTTTCGGCCGGCTGCTGATGACCCCGCCCTCGCGCCCGCTGACGCAGGGAGAGGCGGCCTTCCTGATCGGTCACGCCACACGCGCCCGCGACGCCGCCTCCTGACACCACAGCCCCATCCCCGGCCGCATCCGGAATTTTCCCCGGATTTTACACAATTCCGCCTGAATGCCCGGTCATTGTTTCCAAGCTACACGCGCGATCCGTGCGGGATTTGGACAGGCAGGCCAGGATGCAGGACAATAGCGACCTTTCGGCGCTGGATTTGACGGATGTCCCCTGGGACAGCTGGATGGCGCGCGTCTCCGAGGTCGGGGCCGAGCGTGGCTTTGCCGAGGATCTCGGCCCGAAACACCAGGCCATCTTCGTCGAAGACGGCGACACCCTGCTGGTAACCTTCGAAACCTTTCCCGGCATCCAGACCCTGTCGGACACCGGCACGCCGCTGGGCTGGGACATGGTGCAGGCCAAAGGCTGGTCCCATCTCGCGCTGATCTCGACCGCCGACACCTGGTTCCGCGACAACCGGGTCTACGGCTTTTTCGACCAGCTGATCGACGACGGCTTCTTCGACGAATTCGACAATGTGGTCTTCTACGGCGCCGGGCCCTGCGGCTATGCGGCGGCGGCCTTTTCCGTTGCCGCGCCGGGTGCGCGCGTGCTGGTGCTGCAGCCGCAGGCCACGCTCGATCCGCGCACCGCGGAATGGGACCGGCGCTTTCTGCCCATGCGCCGCACCGATTTCACCGAGCGATACGGCTATGCCCCCGACATGCTGGACGCCTCGGACCGGGCCTATGTGCTCTACGATCCGCGCGAACAGCTCGATGCGATGCATTCGGCGCTCTTTGAACGGCGCAACGTTACGCGCTTTCGGCTGCCCTTCATGGGCGACGCGCTCCAGGGCGATCTGATCGAGCTCGACCTGATCGTGCCGCTGCTGACCGCCGCCGCCGACGGGTCGCTCGACACCGCCGGGTTCGCCCGGATGCTGCGGGCGCGACGGGGTCATGCGCCCTATCTGCGCAAATTGCTGGCCCGGCTCGAGGCCGAGGGCCGCCCGCTTCTGGCCGAATGGCTCTGCCGCAACGTGGTCGGCCGCATGAACGCCCCGCGCTTTCGCCGCAAGCTGGAACAGCTGCAGGCCGCGCGGGCGCGCTGATCAGCCCCGCCGGGCCAGGATCGCCTCGCGGATCTCCTGCTGGAAATAGCCCAGCGCCCCGCCCAGGATCAGCATCAGCGGATGGCCCTCCACGTCGAGCAGCGCCAGGAACACCGCCGCCACCGCCAGCATCGCCGCAAAGGCCGCCACCCGGCGGCCCGTGGCGTCGGGCAGGCCCTCCTCTCCAAGCAGGCGCAGCAGCGCCTCGGTCACTTGCGGTTCGGCCGGGCGGGTGGCCCAGCCCGCCGCCGCGGCAAGAATGAGGGTCAGGATCATACGGCACCTCGCCTGTGGTCAGCGCCTTCACTGTGCCAAAGCGCGCAGGCCGCGACAATCCTCTGGTGCAGGCCCCGGGCGACATGCTACGCCGCGCCCATGACCCAGCTTGTGATCCGCCGCCCCGACGACTGGCACCTGCATCTGCGCGATGGCGAGATGCTGCGCGCCGTGGCCCCCGAAAGCGCCCGCCATTTCGGCCGCGCCATCATCATGCCCAACCTCGTGCCCCCGGTGGTCACCGGCGCCGAGGCCGCCGCCTACCGTGAACGTATCCTCGCGGCCCTGCCCGAGGGCGCGGCGTTCACGCCGCTGATGACGCTTTATCTGACCGAGGACACCGATCCAGACGATCTGGCCCGCGCCCATGCCGACGGGCTGATCACGGCGGTCAAGCTTTATCCTGCCGGGGCGACCACCAACTCCGCCAGCGGCGTGCGCGACTTCGACAAGGTTCGCCCCGTGCTCGAACGCATGGCCGAGATCGGCTGCCCGCTCTGCGTACATGGCGAGGTCACCGACCAGGCGATCGACATCTTCGACCGCGAGGCGGTGTTCATCGACCGCGTGCTCGACCCGATCCGCACCACGACCCCGGGCCTGCGTGTGGTGATGGAGCATATCACGACGAAACAGGGCGCCGATTACGCCCGCTCGGGCGGGCCCGACCTGGGCGCCACGATCACCACCCATCACCTGGTGATCAACCGCAACCACATCCTCGTGGGCGGGATCAAGCCGCATTACTATTGCCTGCCCGTGGCCAAGCGCGAAGAGCACCGCCTCGCCCTGCGCGCCGCCGCCACCTCCGGCGACCCGACCTTCTTTCTGGGCACCGACAGCGCACCGCATACCGACCCGCTCAAGGAAAACGCCTGCGGCTGCGCCGGCTGCTTCACGGCGACCAACACGATGTCGATCCTGGCCGAGGTCTTCGAACAAGAGAACGCCCTCGACCGGCTGGAGGCCTTCGCCTCGCTCAACGGCCCCGCCTTCTACAAGCTGCCCGCCAATGACGCCACCATCACCCTGACCAGGGGCGCACCGGTCGCCTATCCCGACAAGATCGATACCGGCGACGGCCCGGTCACCGTTTTCGACCCGATGATGCCGCTGCACTGGCGCGTCACCTGATCTTCTTCTTGGCAAAAATACTCCCGCCGGAGGCACCCGGCATTTGCCCCCTACGCCCAACGCCCGCAAGGACAAGACCATGATCCCCACCTCCTACCCCACATCCGACGAAATGGCGCGGCTGACCGCGCGTATGCTCTGGGAAATCGAGGCGGTGCATTTCATGGGCGACGAGCCGTTCCGCTTCGCCTCGGGCGCGCTGTCGCCGGTCTATATCGACTGCCGCAAGCTGATCTCCTTCCCGCGCATCCGCGCCACGCTGATGGATTTCCTGACCGTGACCGTGATGCGCAACGCGGGCTTCGAGGCTTTCGACAACGTCGCCGGCGGCGAGACGGCGGGCATCCCCTTCGCCGCCATGGTGGCCGAACGCATGGCGCTGCCGATGACCTATGTGCGCAAGAAACCCAAGGGCTACGGCCGCAACGCCCGGATCGAGGGCGCGATGACCGAGGGCCAGCGCGTCCTGCTGGTCGAGGACCTGACGACCGACGGCGGCTCCAAGCTCAGCTTCGTCGACGCGATCCGCGAAACCGGCGCCAGCTGCGCCCACACGGCGGTGATCTTTTACTACGGCATCTTCCCCGAGACGATCAGAACCCTGGGCGATCACGGTGTCGATCTGCACTATCTTTGCACCTGGCGCGACGTGCTGGCCGAGGCCCGCGCACAGCGCAAATTCGGTGCAGAAACCCTGGCCGAGGTCGAGGCCTTCATCGACGATCCGCATAAGTGGCGAGAAGAAAACGCGAAATAAACATATCCACCGCGGCGCGTTTGCAAAACGATCACGAATCGCGCACAGCCACAGGATATTGTGGACATAAGCCGGGATCTTCCCATATCATGACAGCCTGAACCGTCCGGGGGCCCGACCGCCCGGTTTTCCCGGCCTTTGTCCACAGACTTGTTCCACTGTGGCAAAGCGCTTTGGTTCGTTAAAACACCGGGACGCCGGGACAGGGCGGCACGGCCATAAAAACAGAGCGGCAGGGGCAGCGACATGAACGAAATCACCAGTTTCAATCCCACCGGCGTCGAGGTGCAGTCCGCCGAGACCATGCCCCATTCGATCGAGGCCGAGCAGCAGCTCTTGGGCGCGATCCTGACCAACAACGACATCTACGACCGCATCGCCGCGATCATCGGCGCGCAGCATTTCTACGACCCCGTCCACGCCCGCATCTTCGAGATCGCCGCCGCGCGCATCGCCAAGAACAACCTCGCCAGCCCGGTGACGCTCAAGGCCTTCATGGAGGATGACGAGGGCCTCAAGGAACTGGGCGGCCCGGCCTATCTGGCGCGTCTGGCCGGGGCGGCGGTCAGCAGCTTCGCCGTGCGCGACTATGCCCAGATGATCTACGATCTGGCGGTGCGGCGCGACCTCATCGCGCTGGGGCGCGACATCGCCGACAAGGCCAGCAAGGTCGAGGTCAGCTCGGAGCCGCGCGAACAGATCGTCGAGGCCGAGCAGGCGCTTTACAAGCTGGCCGAGCAGGGCCAGACCGAAAGCGGCTTTCAAAGCTTTCTGCGCGCGGTCACCGACGCGGTCAACGTGGCCAATGCCGCCTATCAGCGCGAAGGCGGGCTGGCGGGCATCTCGACCGGCCTGATCGACATGGACCGCAAGCTGGGCGGCCTGCACAAATCCGACCTTCTGATCCTCGCGGGGCGTCCGTCGATGGGCAAGACCTCGCTCGCGACCAACATCGCCTTCAACATCGCCAAGGCCTACAAACGCGGCACACGGCCCGACGGCAGCGAGGGTGCCATCGAGGGTGGCGTCGTGGGCTTTTACAGCCTGGAAATGAGCGCCGAGCAGCTGGCCGCACGGATCCTTTCCGAGGCCGCCGAGGTGCCCTCCGAGCAGATCCGCCGCGGCGACATGACCGAGGCCGAATTCCGCCGCTTCGTCGATGCCGCCAAATCGCTCGAGGCCTGCCCGCTCTATATCGACGACACGCCCGCCCTGCCGATCAGCCAGCTGGCCGCGCGCGCCCGGCGGCTGAAACGCACCCACGGGCTCGACGTGCTGATAGTCGACTACCTGCAGCTCGTCCGCCCCGCCACCGCCAAGGACAGCCGCGTCAACGAGGTCTCGGAAATCACCCAGGGCCTCAAGGCCATAGCCAAAGAGCTCGACATCCCCGTAATCGCGCTTTCGCAGCTCAGCCGCCAGGTGGAAAACCGCGAGGACAAGCGCCCGCAGCTTTCGGACCTGCGCGAATCCGGCTCGATCGAGCAGGACGCCGACGTGGTGATGTTCGTGTTCCGCGAGGAATATTACAAAGAGCGCGAAAAACCCGGCGATCACGACCTGGAAAAGATGGCGCAATGGCAGGAAGAGATGGAGCGCCTGCACGGCCGCGCCGAGGTCGTCATCGGCAAGCAGCGTCACGGCCCCATCGGCACGGTCGAGCTTAGCTTCGAGGGTCAGTTCACCCGCTTCGGCAACCTCGTGAAACCCTGGCAGCAGCAGGGCGACGACCAGTTCTGATGCCGATCACCGGCGTCAACCACATCACGCTCTGCGTCACCGATCTGGATCGCAGCCTTGCCTTCTACCGCGACGTGCTGGGTGGGCGGCTGGCGGCAGGCGGGGGCCGCGCCGCCTATCTCGAGCTCGGCACGCTCTGGCTCTGCCTCGAGGTTGCCGCCGCAGTCGCAACGCGCGAGGACGACAGCCACTTCGCCCTGGCCTGCGCGCCCAGGGATTTCGACGCGCTGGCCGCCCGCATCGACGCCCACGCCCCACGCTGGAAAGAGAATCGCTCCGAAGGCGCCTCGCTCTATTTCCGCGACCCCGACGGACACAAGCTGGAACTGCACGTCGGCGAGCTGGAAAGCCGCCTCGCCCATTACCGCGCGCATCCAGACAAGGGCATGGAGGTGGTCGACACCTGACCCCCGCACGGGCCTGCGCACCCGCCCGCCCGGCAAATACGACACCCCCGCGTCGCATTAGGCGTCGACATCGCTTACCCGCCATGGTCCCCAAAGGCCATGCACCTGCCGATCTCATTCGCCGCTCTGTTCCTCTCGGTTATCCTGCTGCAGCTCAGCTCGGGCGGCGTCGGGCCGCTCGACGCGCTCTCGGGCTTTGCGCTGGGCTTCAGCACGGCCGAGATCGGCCTTCTGGGCTCGGCCCATTTCCTGGGCTTCTTCGCGGGATGCTGGTGGGCACCGCGCCTGATGGGCAGCGTCGGACACGCGCGCGCCTTCGCCGCCTTCACCGCCACCGGCGGCATCGGGCTCATTGCGCATATGCTGGTGATCGACGCCTATGCCTGGGCGGTGTTCCGGCTGGCCTCGGGGCTCTGCATCGCGGGCTGCTATACGGTGATCGAGGCCTGGCTGCAGGCCGCCGTCACCAACGAAACCCGCGGCCGCGCCATGGGGGCCTACCGGGTGGCGGACATGGGCGCGTCGCTGGTGGCGCAGCTGCTGATCGGCGTGCTCGAGCCCGCGCATTACGTCAGCTACAACATCCTCGCTTTGCTCTGCTGCGCGGCGCTGCTGCCGCTGACGCTCACCAAAACGCCCCAGCCCGACGTGCCCAGCGCCCCGCGCCTGCGCCCGCGTCTGGCCTGGGACCGCTCGCCGCTCGCCGTGGCGGGCGTGCTGGTGGCCGCGCTCAGCTCGGCCTCGTTCCGCATGGTGGGCCCGATCTACGGCACCGGCGTCGGGCTGGCGGCGAACCAGATCGCGCTCTTTCTGGCCGCCTTCGTCGCGGGCGGCGCTTTGGCGCAATACCCGGTGGGCTGGCTCGCCGACCGCTACGACCGCCGCTATGTGCTGATCTGGCTGAGCCTTGCGGCCATCGCCAGTTCCGCCGCCACAGCACTTCTGACCGGGCTGCCCACCCCGGGCATCCTTCTGACCGCCGCCATCTTCGGGCTCACCACCTTCCCGATCTACTCGGTCTCCTCCGCCCATGCCCACGACTTCGCCAGCAGCGACGAACGGGTCGAGCTTTCGGCCGCGCTGATGTTCTGGTACGCCACCGGCGCCATCGCCGCCCCTTATGCCGCCTCGCTGCTGATGAACGCCTACGGCCCGCCTGCCCTGTTCGCCATGATCGGCGCAGGCCACGCGCTCCTGGTAATCTTCGGCCTCGTCAGGATGCGCGCCCGCCCCGCCTCGGCCGCGCGCACGCCTTACGTCTACGCGCCGCGCACCACCTTCCTCATCGGCCGCCTGCTGCGCCGCCAGCGCGACCACGACTGACCCCCCCCCTTTCATCTGGTCATAAATATCCCGGGGAGCGCGAGGGGCCGGCCCCTCGCTTCCGCCACTGGCAACGCCGCGCAACATCCGCTAAGTCACGCCAAACCGCAGCAAAGGCGCGTCGAACACATGGCACGGCATCTGATCACCTCCGCGATCCCCTACATCAACGGGATCAAGCACCTGGGCAACCTCGTGGGCAGCCAGCTTCCCGCCGATCTCTTCGCGCGCTACCTGCGCGCGCGCCGCCACGAGGTGCTGTTTCTCTGTGCCACCGACGAACACGGTACCCCGGCCGAACTGGCCGCGGCCAAGGCGGGCAAGCCGGTCGCGGAATACTGCGCCGAAATGCACGACACCCAGGCCGAGATCGCCCGCGGCTTCCGGCTCAGTTTCGACCATTTCGGCCGCTCATCCAGCCCGCAGAACCACCGGCTGACCCAGCATTTCGCGGGCGTTCTGGCCGACAAGGGCCTGATCCGCGAGGTGACCGAAAAGCAGGTCTATTCAAAGGCCGACGGCCGCTTTCTGCCGGACCGCTACATCGAGGGCACCTGCCCCAATTGCGGCTTCGACAGCGCCCGCGGCGACCAATGCGACAATTGCACCAAGCAGCTCGACCCGGCCGATCTGATCAACCCGCGCTCGACCATCTCGGGCTCCACCGACCTCGAGATCCGCGAAACAAAACATCTCTACCTCTGCCAATCGCAGATGAAGGACAAGCTCTCTGCCTGGATCGACAGCAAGACCGACTGGCCGGTGCTCACCACCTCGATCGCCAAAAAGTGGCTCAACGACGGCGACGGGCTGCAGGACCGCGGCATCACCCGCGATCTCGACTGGGGCATCCCGGTCAAGCGTGGCGATGCCGACTGGCCGGGGATGGAGGGCAAGGTCTTCTACGTCTGGTTCGACGCCCCCATCGAATACATCGCCTGCGCGCAGGAATGGGTCGATGCGGGCAAAGCCGACGATTGGGAACGCTGGTGGCGCACCGACAAGGGCGCGGACGACGTGACCTACACCCAGTTCATGGGCAAGGACAACGTGCCCTTCCACACGCTCAGCTTCCCCGCCACGATCCTCGGCTCGGAGGAGCCCTGGAAGCTGGTGGATTACATCAAGTCCTTCAACTACCTCAATTACGACGGCGGCCAGTTCAGCACCTCGCGCGGGCGCGGCGTCTTCATGGATCAGGCGCTGGAAATCCTGCCGGCGGATTACTGGCGCTGGTGGCTGCTCAGCCACGCGCCCGAAACCTCGGACGCGGAATTCACCTGGGAGAATTTCCAGACTTCGGTGAACAAGGATCTGGCGGATGTGCTGGGCAATTTCGCCAGCCGCGTGACCAAGTTCTGCCGCTCGAAATTCGGCGAGGTGGTGCCCGAAGGCGGCACCCCCGGCGCGCTGGAAGAGCGGCTCGTCGCCGATGTGACCGCGAAGATCCGCGAATACGAAGGCCATATGCAGGCGATCGAGGTGCGCAAGGCCGCAAGCGCGCTGCGCGCGGCCTGGGTGCTGGGCAACGAATACCTGCAAGAGGCCGCGCCCTGGTCGACCTTCAAGGAAGACCCCGAGCATGCCGCCGCCCAGATCCGGCTCGCGCTGAACCTGATCCGGCTTTACGCGGTGATCTCGTCGCCCTTCATCCCCGACGCCAGCGCGCAGCTCTTGGCGGCGATGCACGACGAGGATGCGGGCTGGCCCGGCGATATCGACACCGCGCTGCAGGCCCTGCCGGCGGGCCACGCCTTCACGGTTCCGGACGTGACCTTCCGCAAGATCACCGATGCCGAGCGCGAAGATTGGCAGGCCCGCTTCGCCGGAACGCGCAGCTGAGCGCGCCCGCGCAACCGCCCCGCGCGCCGCAGTCCCGGGCTTGCCCCGGGACCTCCCCTTTCAGGCCGGCACCGGGCGGGGGTTTCCTCGGCCCCGAACCGCGCTAAGGTGACCCGTATGACGATCGACCCCGAACTCGACACGCTGATCGCCTGCCCGACCTGCGACGCGCTCTATACCGACACCGAGGTCGCGCTTGGCGAGACCGCCCGCTGCGTGCGCTGCCACACGGTTCTGGCCGCGCCCCGAGCGCAGGCGATGACACGCATTCTGATGCTGGCCACGGCGGCGCTGGTGCTGCTGGTGGCGGCGATCTTCTTTCCCTTCCTGGAACTCAGCGCGGCGGGGATGGAGCGGCGCAGCTCGGTGCTCGACGCCGTCACCGCCTTTTCGGGCGGGCTGACCGCGCCGCTGACGCTCGTCATGGCCGCGGCGGTGGTGATCCTGCCGGGGCTGCGGCTGGCCGCGTTGATCTATGCGCTGGGGCCGATGGCCATAGGCCACCGCCCCGCGCGCCATGCCGAGGCCGCGTTCGGCCTCGCCGAGGCCCTGCGCCCCTGGGCCATGGCCGAGATTTTCATCGTCGGCGTCGCGGTGGCGCTGATCAAGGTCGCGGGCCTTGCGCATCTGTCACTCGGCCCCGCGTTCTGGGCCTTTGTGGGCCTCGTTATCGTCACCGCGCTGCACGACAGCTTCATGTGCCGGGTTACCATATGGAAAACGCTGCATCACCGCCGCACGGCCTGACCGCGCGGTCCGCGGGCCTTGTGGCCTGCACCCGCTGCGGCCGTGTCCACCCCCCAGCGCAGGCCCATTGCCTGCGCTGCGGCGCCGCGCTGCAAAGCCGCGACGACGGCAGCCTGCAACGGGTCTGGGCTTGGCTCTTTGCCGGGATCGTCGTCTACATCCCCGCAAACGTCTATCCGATGCTGCGCACGACCTCGCTGGGCAAAATCACCGAAAGCACCATCGTCGGCGGGGTCATCGACCTGATGCACCACGGCGCCTACGGGATCGCGGCGATTGTCTTTATCGCCAGCGTCGTCATCCCGGTGGCCAAGTTCATCGCCATCGCCTATCTGGCGCTTACGGTACGGCACCAAGCGCCGATGCGCGCCCATGGCCGCCACCGGCTCTATGAGATCGTCGAGTTCATCGGTCGCTGGTCGATGATCGATGTCTTCGTCGTGGCGATTTTGTCGGCATTGGTGCAGCTGAACTTCGCCGCCAGCATCAATCCCGGGATCGCCGCGGTCAGTTTTGCACTTTCGGTTGCATTCACCATGCTTTCCGCGCAGAGCTTCGACCCGCGCCTCATCTGGGACGCCGACCTGCCGGAACCGGATAAATGACCGACCAAAACCCGCCCCGCCCCGAAATCCTGCCGCCGCGCCGGTCACCCCTGCGCAATCTGTCGCTGATCTGGCTGGTGCCTTTGGTCGCGCTTGTCATCTCGCTGGGCATCGCCTGGCAGGCCTGGTCAGACCGCGGCGTGCTGATCGAGATCACCTTCGACAACGCCGCCGGCGTCACGCCCGAGGAAACCACCGTCCGCTACCGCGACGTGCGCGTGGGCGTGGTCGAGGCCGTCGAGTTCACCGAGGACCTCGGCCAGGTCGTCGTCGCCGCCCGGATCGACCAGACCGTCGCCGCCAACCTGCCGCAAGACGCGCGCTTTTGGGTGGTGCGGCCCGAGGTCACGGCCTCGGGCATCTCGGGCCTTTCGACGGTGCTGTCGGGCGTCTTCATCGAAGCGGCGTTCGAGCCGCAGGCGGGCGCCGCGGCCACGGTCTTCGACGGGCTGGCGAAGACGCCGCTGGTGCGCCCCGGCACAAGCGGGACGCGCATCACCCTGCAGGCCCCCGACGGCTCGAGCCTGTCGTCGGGCGCGCCGATCTATTTCCGCGGCATCGAGGTGGGGCGCATCGAAACTCCCCGCCTGCTGGAATCCGGCTCTGGCGTCGTCGCCGACGCCTTCATCGAGGCGCCGCACGACCAGCGCCTGACCACCGCGACGCGGTTCTGGGACACCTCGGGCTTTTCGTTTTCCTTCGGCGCGGGCGGGCTGGACGTGTCGGTCGACAGCCTTGCCGCGCTGGTGCGCGGCGGCGTCGCCTTTGACACCGTGTTTTCCGGCGGCAACGCCATCGAGCCGGGCAATGTCTTCAACCTCTTTCCCAGCGAAAACGCCGCCCGCGACAGCGTATTCAACGCGCTCGACGCCGATGCGGTGCAGCTTACCGTGCAGTTCAACGAATCCGTCAGCGGGCTCGAGGCGGGCTCGCCGGTGCTGTTTCGCGGCGTGCAGGTCGGCGTGGTCAACGCCATCGGCGCGGTGATCGAGGAACGCGCGAACGGCCCCGAGGTCCGCCTGCGCGTGACCATCGCCATCGACCCCCAGGCGCTCGGCCTGCCCGAGGACGCCGGCGAGGCCGAGACCATCGCCTTTCTCGGCGAAGAGGTGCAACAGGGCCTGCGCGCCGTGCTCTCGACGCGCAACATCTTCTCGACCGCGCTCATCATCGAGCTGGCCAACGTGCCTGACGCCGCCCCGGCCGAACTGAGCGTCTTCGGCGGCGAATTCCCGGTCCTGCCCTCCGCCCCGTCCGATCTGCCCGACGTGACCGCCACGGCCGAGGGCCTTCTGCAGCGGATCAATGCGCTGCCCGTGGAAGAGCTGATGCAGCAGGCGATCTCGCTGATGGCCTCGATCGAGGCGGTCGCCGCCGCCGACGGCACCCGCCAGGCGCCCGACGCGCTGCTGGCGCTGCTCGAGGACGCCCGGGGCGTCATCGGCGCCGACGAGGTCCAGGCCCTGCCCCGCGACATCGGCGCCGCCATGGCCGACATCCGCACCCTGCTGGAGGACCTGCGCACCGCCCAGGCCGCCACCCAGCTGGTCGAGGCGCTCGACGCCGCCGAATCCGCCGCCACGGCCGTGACCACCGCCACCGCCGACGTGCCCGCGCTGATCGACGACCTGCGCGCTCTTTCGGCCAAGACCGAGGCGCTGGCGCTCGAGGATCTGGTCTCGCAGGCTGCCGCCATCCTCGCCACCGCCGACACGCTGCTGGCCGATCCGGCGACGCAGGGGCTGCCGGCCTCGGTCACCGCCGCGCTCGACGAGGCCCGCGCCGCGATCACCACGCTGACGGCCGACGGCGGGCTGGTGCCCAACGCCAACGCAGCCGTGGGCGATCTGCGCGGCGTCATCGACGATCTGCGCACCGCGCAATCGGTGCAGAAACTGACCGACGCGCTGACCGCCGCCGAAACCGCCGCGGGCGATGTCAGCCTCGCCATCGAGGGTGTGCCGCAGCTGGTCGAAGACCTGCGCGCCCTGACCGCCACCGCCAACGAGCTTGAGCTGCAGTCGCTGGCCGACCGCGCCACCGATCTTCTGGACGCCGCCGACCGCCTGATCGACACCGACGCCGCCCGCGACCTGCCCCGCAGCCTGAGCGCCGCGCTGGACGAAGCGCGTGGCGCGTTGGCCGAACTGCGCCAGGGCGGCACGGTCGAGAATACCAACGCCACGCTCGCCTCGGCCCGCGCCGCGGCCGAGGCCGTGGCCACCGCCGCAGACGCCCTGCCCGAGCTGTCGCGCAGGCTTGAGGGCCTCGTGCTTCAGGCCCAGGGCACTCTGTCCGATTACGGCGAACGATCGGCCTTCAACCGCGACACGCTCGACACTCTGCGCGAGCTGCGCAAGGCCGCCGAGGCGATCGCCAAACTGGCCCGCACCATCGAACGCGACCCCAATTCCCTGCTGCTTGGAAAATAGATCATGCGTTTCCTCTTGGTTCTTCCGCTTCTTCTGCTTGCCGCCTGCGGCGCCTCCGACGCCCGCTACCTGATCGACAACGCGCCCGCGCCCGAACCGCGCCGTCTGGTGGTTGGCAGCATCGAGCTGCGCGACGTCTCTCTGCCCGCCTATGCGGAAGCCTCTGAAATCCTAGTGGAATCCCCCGACGGCGCCCTGCGCGAAATCGACGGCGCGATCTGGGCCGACACGCCGCAGCGCGCCATGACCCTGGCGCTGGCCGACCACATGGCGCGCGCCGGCAATGCGCGCGTGGCCGCCGAGCCATGGCCGCTGGAAACCCCCGCCGACGTGCGCGCCGAGGTCCGCATCACCCGGATGGTGGCGCGCGCCGACGGCACCTTTGCGCTGACGGGCAGCTACGCGCTGACCAGCTACGAGAGCGTGATCCGCGACCGCATCGAACGGTTCGAGATCACAATCCCCCTGGCCGGAACCGCTCCGGGCGACATCGCCGCCGCCACCGGCGAAGCGATCCGCAAATTGTCCGAGGACATCCTGTCGCGGCTGGCGCGCTGACCCCATTTCAGCATGGAGGCCCTTGTCGCCTCTCCACAGCAGCCATTGGTTCGGCCCGCCGAGCATTCCATTGGCCAAACCGATACAAACAGGGGTTGAGCAAATCCGCCGAACCCGTAATATCGCCTTGAAAACAGTTTGGTGACCGCACTAAGTGGCGATTGAATCCCCCGGAACAGAGCAGTTCTACCGAACGGCATTGTCGGCCGAACCTGGGCCCATGATCAGGGCCGCAAATCACTGAAAAGGTGGTGTCATATGCACCTGGTGTTCATCCTGATTTCAATGGCCTGCCTGGGGGTCACCAATTTCCTGTTCAAGTTCAGTTCAAGCTCTCTCGGACCCACGCGTTCGACATTCTATTATTATCTGTTCGGCCTGGGCCGGCGTTGTTGCAAAAGTCTGTCGGCGAAGGATTCACTTCGTGAATCCATGCCGTTAGACGCGTTGTATGAACAAGCC
>NZ_JAWHTD010000038.1:0-34953 GCF_032586235.1 Aestuariicoccus sp. MJ-SS9 | reverse complement strand
TGGCGCGAACTTGGCGCGGTATAAGGGAAGTCCTACTGTCCTTGTGGAGACGGGTTCGAATCCGTCTGGCAGCACCCTTGGAAGAGCCCAAAGCGGTCTTGAAAATGGAGCGAGTTTCCGTGGACGCGAAATGGACTACCGTGATCAGTGCAAAATCGCCCAGTTCCGTGGTAGGCTTCGAATGTGGTTCAGAAAGGGGCGCTCGCGACAGCCCAGTGGGCAAGATTGTGCAAAGGTTTCGCAGTCAGGAGATATCGGGGATGCTGCCTTGGGACTTCCATTCGATAACTCCGGTGCGAATCTGGCAGCAAATGATGGGGGATCGGCTTGGAGACCATCAGTCTAACATTGCCCATGATGGTCGTTCTCGGCCTACTTCTGTTCACGGTCATCCTCTTTGTCTCCGAGGTCGTGCGCATCGACTTTGCGGCGATCCTCGTGATGGTTCTCTTGGGATTGCTGAGTCAGGTGCCTGGGCTAGGCACGCTTGCCGATGTATCGCGCCTCTTCGATGGTCTGGCCTCGAATGCTGTCGTGTCGATCATAGCGGTGATGATCATCGGGGCCGGCCTTGACAAGACCGGAATGATGAACAGCGTCGCGGCTCTTATCCTGAGGCGCGGCGGTAAATCCGAGGCACGTGTCGTTCCGATCGTTTCGGGAACGGTGGGCGTGATATCGTCCTTCATGCAGAACGTGGGCGCAGCCGCGCTCTTTTTGCCTGTGGTCAGCCGGATTTCTGTCCGCACCGAAATCCCGCTCGGACGTCTGCTGATGCCTATGGGCTTCTGCGCCATCCTCGGGGGCACGATGACCATGGTGGGCTCGTCGCCCCTCATCCTGTTGAACGATCTGATCTTGAACGCCAACCGGGCGCTGCCGGAAGACCAGCGTATGGAAACCTTTGGTCTCTTCTCCGTGACGCCTATCGGACTTGCGCTCGTGGCAAGCGGCATTCTCTATTTCATGCTGCTCGGACGGTGGATACTGCCCGGACGGGCTGCCGAGGGCGACGCCACAAGCGGTCGGTCGGTCAAGGAGTATCTCAAGACGATTTATGGCCTGAAGACCGACATCTTCGAGATCACGATCCCCGCCGGCAGTTCCTGCGAAGGCAAGACCTTTGACGACCTGATGAAGCACTACCATGTCTACATTATCGGCAGTGCCTATCAGGGTAAAACGTGGTTCGCGCCCGTCATTCAGACCGAGATTACGACGCCATGCCGGCTGGCATTGCTGGGGCGGGAAAAAAACATTCGTGAAATGGTCGAGGAGCAGGGCTTTGAATTGCACCCCGATCTTGATGTCTTTGCCGAGATGTGCGCGCCGACGCGCTCAGGGATCGCAGAAATGGTCATTCCACCGGGATCGTCTGTGATCGGCAAATGCGCCCACGAACTGGTGTTTCGGAAGACTTATGGTGCAAGCCTTCTCGCCATCCACCGAGGCGAGGAGACGATGAGCCTCGTCGCAACTGCCGAGCACGCACCGACTCAGGTCGGCGAGGTTCCGTTTCTGGCGGGGGACACGCTGGTCATCCATTGTACCTGGGACGCTCTGACCCGCCTCACGCGGGACCGGAACTTTGTCGTGGTAACCTCCGAGTTTCCACGCGAGGAGCTCCGCCCGACCAAGGTCGGCTGGGCATTATTCTTCTTCGCAATCGCGCTCGGGCTGATCCTGCTTACCGATCTCCGCTTGTCACTCTGCCTGCTGACCGGAGCAGCGGGTATGGTCCTCACGGGCGTCATAGACATCGACGAGGCCTACGAGTCGATCAGCTGGAGCACCGTCTTTCTTTTGGCGAGCTTGATCCCGCTGGGGCAGGCGGTCCAGTCCACCGGAACGGCGGCGTGGATCGCGCAAGAGATCATCCGCCTGCTCGACGGATGGCCGCTCTGGTCACTCCAGGCGGGGCTTGCCATCCTTGCAACGATCTTCACGCTGATCATGTCGAACGTCGGCGCGACCGTCCTTCTGGTGCCGCTCGCGGTTTCTATCGCCATTGCCGCGGGAGGAAACCCCGCTCTCTTCGCACTCACGGTGGCGATCTCCACCTCAAACTCATTCTTGATCCCAACGCACCAAGTCAACGCGTTGATCATGGGACCAGCGGGCTACCGGGTGATCGACTTCATCAAGAGCGGCGGGATAATGACGGTTCTGTTTCTCGTGGTCTCTTTGACGATGCTGAACGTCGTGTTCTGAGGACGGCTCAATGCGGGCCCCATCGTTCAAGGGGCGCAGCTTCCTTCTTTCGACCTGCTGTGTTCTGGCGTCGTGAAAGACAATTGGCTTTCTTGGCTACTGCGGCCCGGCTGGTGGAGGTCAAAGACTGGACTTTCGCTGTGTAAAAGACCGCTTGATATGCGCGATCGCCGCATTCACGGGCTCGCTCGGCGTCCGCGAGGCGTACAGACCGAGGGAATAGGGCGGCAACTCTGGCAAGCCGTAGCCACGGTCCGTCGGCGCAAGCTTGTGGCGGCCTCATCCCAATACACGAAGGCCGTAACGGACATGGCAAGTTAACGTGGCAGCGCCGCCGTGGCAGTTCCTCGGCTCAAATGGAGGAAAAAAAATGTATTCGAAAGGCTCTTTTCGTTGACAACCGACAGCGGGAGGCTTGAAGCTAAGGCAGTGGAAATCCACCCTCCGAGCCATTCAGCGCGGAGGAACTAAGATAGTTTTAAGCTTCATTGATGACTGAAATCGATCAAGTCTGGGTGATATTCTGCGCAACGCTGATTTTCATGATGCAAGCCGGCTTCATGTGTCTCGAGGCAGGTATTACTCGCAGCAAGAACAACATCAGCGTTGCGATAAAGAACATCAGCGATCTGTCGATCTCCGTGCTGCTCTTCTGGGCAATCGGCTACGGATTGATGTTCGGAACAAGCTTCGGCGGTCTGATCGGCACATCGGATTTCGCATTTGAAAAGCTGGACGCCAGCGGCGCCTACGTACAGTTCATCTTTCAAGCGATGTTCTGCGGGACGGCGGCAACAATCCTGTCCGGCGCCGTGGCTGAGCGTTCGGCATTTCACGCCTATCTTCTCATAACCGTGATCACCGTAACCTTGATCTATCCGATCTTCGGCCATTGGGCTTGGGCCGAGGATGCCGCTGGCGCGCCGGTCGGTTGGCTCAATAGACAGGGCTTCTACGATTTTGCGGGCTCGGGCGTGGTCCACGCCGTAGGCGGTGGTGTCGCGCTGGCCGCGATCCTGATCATTGGCCCGCGCGAGGGCCGCTTTCTGGACAGCGGACAGCCGCGACGGTTCAACGGATCGAACCTGCCTTTAACGATGCTGGGCGTATTGCTTATCTGGTTCGGGTGGTTCGGCTTCAACGGCGGCAGCGCTGGGGGATTTACCACTGAAGTACCGGGATTGCTGCTCAACACTATCGTCGGCGGCGCAGGTGGCGTACTGACGGGTCTCGCCATCTCCTGGACGATGGAGCGCAAGCCGAGCGTCTTCTACGGCATGAATGGCGGTCTTGCCGGGCTCGTCGCGATCACGGCGAGCTGCGACTTGATCTCGGTGCGAGAGGCGATTGTCGTAGGGTCGGTCGGAGGGAGCATCGCCTTTTTCGGCGACAAGGCGCTGGAACGGCTACATATCGACGACGTGGTCGGAGCGGTCCCGGTGCATTTCCTGTCCGGCCTTTGGGGGCTTGCGGCGGTCGCCATCTTCGGTTCCGATCAGCTTGGCTCAGGGGTAGGCGAGCAGCTCGCAATGCAAATGACGGGGATCGTCGTGCTGATCGCCCATGCCGTAGCGGTGCCGCTAGGCTTGCTCTGGTCAATCAATCAAGTGATCCCGCTTCGGGTTACCCAACATGTCGAAACCATCGGGCTCAATGTCGGCGAGCACGGTGCCAACACCGACCTCAACGAACTTTTCGAGGTCATGCAACGGCAAGCCCGTAACCGCGACCTTTCCGAACGCGCGCCGCAATCCCCTTTTACCGAAGTCGGTCAAATCGGTCTGTTTTACAATTCGGTGCTGTTCGAACTCGAAAGGTCCTTTGACCGAGCAGAAAGGCAACAGGCTGAACTGGAGCTAGCGTTGGCGCAGAAAAACGAGCTTCTGGAAAGCGTTTTGCCGAAGCGAATTGCGGCTCGCATTAACGGTGGCGCCGAGCAGATCGTAGATCAGGTCACGGACGCGACCGTCGTATTCGTCGATATCGTCGATTTCACGGAATATTCCGCGAGCGTGCCGCCGGAGGACTCGATCGCCCTCCTCCGCGACCTCTTCGGCAAGTTCGACACTGTGATCCAGCATTATGACCTTGAGAAGATCAAGACCGTGGGCGACAGCTATATGTATGTCGCAGGTGTGATGAATGACGATGCTGATCATTGCGCAGTCGCCATAGATGCAGCTCTGGAATTGCTGTTCCAGACAAGACAGCACGGACTTTCAATGGGACGGGACCTGCAAGTGCGCATCGGTGTGCACAGCGGCCCGTTGGTGGCCGGCGTGGTTGGCGAATTGCGCTTTGTCTACGACATGTGGGGCATGACGGTGAACCTCGCCTCTCGCATCGAAGAGGCCGGCCAACCGGGAAAGATCTCGGTCAGCGAGGCGGTGATCGACAGGATCGGCACCGAATTCATCTATGAGAAACAGCGCCGCGTCAGGCTTAAGGGCATCGGGTCGACGGTGCTCTTTTCCGTCGAGGGGCGACGGCAGACCATGCAGCAAAAACCGTCGCGTTTTTTCAAGCGCAACAGGTCAGTCGATGCGCGGTAGTTGCAGCGAGCCAAGGCAGGTTGAACAACCCACGCGTACCGAGCCCATCAGCCGATGATGGAAACCGGCGGCATCTCTGAAGACTTGGTCTTCAACTGGATCGGGCATCTTGGCGCGTTCTTCTACGTGGGTTCCTACGCCGCTCTCCAATCCGGGTTCATTCGAGGGTCGAGCTATACCTATGCGCTGCTAAACCTGACTGCGGCATCTTTGGTTCTCATCAGTCTCGTCAACGCGTTCAATCCCGCCGCTGCCACGATTCAGGTTTTCTGGATTTGCATTAGCCTCGTCGGGATGGCTCGCCTCTTTTATCTGAGCCTGAAGAACGATTTTTCGACGGAGGAACGCGAGATGATAGATGATGTCTTTCCCGCAATGCCTGTCCCCATGGCGCGACGCCTGCTGAACTTGGGGCGGTGGTCCGACGTTCCGGCCGGCACCGTCCTTATAGAAGAAGACGTCCCCGTCGAGGAATTGTATTACATCCTCACGGGCGAGGCGCTGGTGATCGCAAAAGGTCATGTCGTTGCGGAGATCCGGCGCGGTTTTGTCGGAGAGCTCAATGTTTTATCGGGCGGGCGGGCTTCTGCGCGGGTCGAGGTGGTAGAACCGGTGCGCGTTTTCACACTCTCCGGCGCTGACATAATGGCGCTTTGCAAGAACGACGATGAGATACGACTTCATGTCGAGCAGTGGCTGCGGGCGTCGGTGGGCCGTAAGCTCGTGGATGCCAATATGAGGCTTTTGCAGGCAAACAACCGCGCCACATCGGAGGCGTTCCCAGCCTCGGAATTCTAGGGCAAGCCCCTTCCGCTGCGTCAGGTTGCTGAACCGTCCATCTGCATAGGTCCGGCGCTGGGCTGTTCGATGAAACCTTCATAGAGCTCAGGTCGCTTGCGGTGCCCGTCTACGAGTCGTTGAGCGATCAAACGGATCAGATAATGACCGAATTCCGGATGCTGCCGATTCAGCATCATGAAGCTTTTCTCGTCGATGGAGAGGATCGAGCAATCTCCCTCGCAAATCGCCGAAGCGGTTCTCTGCCCGGCATCGGAGAAATAGGCCATCTCGCCGAATATCGTCCCTTCCAAAAGCCGTTCGCCCAGTTCAGGCAGAAGAACCGTACCGCGTTCGAGATAGTAGATGCGGTCCGGCACGTCGCCGCGGCGGAAAACGACATCACCATCCGAAAACCTTGTCGGGCGAAGAAAGGGTCTTAGGGCATCGACGGGATTGACGATCCGGCTGGCAGCTCGCATCCGGCGCAAGCCCAGCAGGATCTCGGCAAGACGGTAAGCATTTAGCGGCAGGAGCCCCAAATGCAGTGCGAGCATCGGGTATACTGGCGTCAGCGCCCCATAGGTAATGAATGCCACGTTTGCGCCCAGTGCGACGCAGCGCAGCGGAAACATACTGCGCATGGAATATGCGGCAAGCGTCAGCAGCGCCCCCAGCCACCCAAATACCTCTAGAAACGGCATTCGGCCTCCTTCACGTGGATAGATGCTTGGCCGGCGAACCTCGGAGGATCGAACAGCGCCGTAAACAGGGCTTAGGGTTACTTGCGACTGCTCTGGGGCGGTTTTGTGTGGACCTCGGCCTCGACAACGTAAGCACTTTCTTGAACTCCAAGTGGTTCGACAGGTTCAGCCCTTCACCGAGATAGTCGGCCCAGGTACTTGGTGATGAAATCAACCTAAAAAAAGCCGTCCGATTTCTAGTCGAACCTCTTTACCAGATATAGTTAACACGCCTTCGTGCCCGTTCGGCAAGCATGTCCTCGACATCACGACAGCTCCGTGGGAACCGGAAGTGGAGCCAGACGACCTGCCGATGTATCTGCTGGTGTCGAAGCCATACAGCCTAGGATCGGTTTCAATGTCTTCGGTTATCCGCGTTTAGCCTCCGAAACGCCTCTACAAAGCACTATCACAGCTCGACGTTTATGGCAGCTGCGTCCGCGACCCGGTCATTTCTCGATTTTTCGCCAGCGTCCGCTCCGGATCGAAGCGGTAATTGAGAGCTGGAAGTCCCGCTTTCCGTGACCGAACGACTGCTCAACGGCACTTAGTCGTCATTTGAGGGAAATACTCAGATGTCGGAGTTGAGCCCGTAGCGGACATTGTCCTTAGGGTCAGGACTCATTCACATTTCATAGCCAGAACATGACGGTTGCGGCTAACGAGATGGCTGAGAGGAAGGTCACAAGTGTCGCGGACTGATGCAGGAGCCATTCTACAAGGCTTGTTTCCCAGCCATGCAGTTCGATCCGAAGAAAAATTCGGTCGCCGAGTTCCACACCTCACGGAAAGGCTTCCGGATCGCCACGTCGATGCAAGGCACGATGACAGGCAAGGGAGGTGATATCGTCGTTATCGACGATCCCATGAAGGCGCAGGACACGCATTCTCAAGCTGCCCGCGACGCGGCCTTTGAGGTCTACCAGAACACCATCGCCACGCGTCTGGATAACCCAAAAACCGGAACCATTGTGGTAGTAGGTCAACGGTTGCATGAAGACGATCTTCTGGGCCGCCTGAAGCAAAGCGGTGCCTGGGAAGTCCTGAGCTGGCCCGCGCTTGCACTCGACGAGCAGCCTTTCGATCTGGGCGACGGCATGGAGTATCGGCGCCAACGCGGCGAGCCGCTTGATCCTGACCGGTTCGGGCTGGACGAGTATGCCAAGATCCGATCCGAGATCGGTCACCTTGCCTATGAGGCGGAGTACCAGCAACTTCCGGTTCTGCCGGGCGGCAACCTCATCAAGCTTGAATGGTTTGGTGCTTACGACAAAGCTCGTCCTCGAGCGCAGTACGAAGCCGTCGTGCAAAGCTGGGATACCGCAGCCATTCCGGGCGAGTCGAACGACTACACCGTCTGCACGACGTGGGGCATTATCGGTAACTACGTCGACTTGCTGGATGTCTACCGGCAGCAACAGCTTTATCCGGAAATCCTCTACGCGGCACTCGCGCTGAGAAAGAAATGGAAGCCGAACCTCATCGTCATAGAGAAAGCGGTTACCGGGCTGTCGTTAAAACCCGATCTCGTGAAGAAGGGCGTCAGAGAGGCGACGTGGCTTTCCCCAGAAAAGGGTAAGGTCGAACGCATGATCGCTCAGTCCGCCAAAATCGAGGACGGGCAGGTGCGTCTTCCCAAAGCCGCGCACTGGCTAGAAGGGCTAAAGGCGGAAGTGGCCTCCTTTCCGAAAGGGAAACATGATGACCAGGTTGACAGCATGTCCCAATGCCTGCGCGCTTTGGACTTCCCGCACCACACGATCCGGCACTGCAGCAGGTTCAAGGGGTGATCGGGCGCGAACGAGCGTTTTTGGCGCTGGTTTGTGAATTCATATTTGCACGGTGCCAAGTCTGTCTAGTGATAGATGGTGGAGATTTTTGATTAATTTCAATAAATTGAGCAATTTCGTGTGCAATGTATGTTCATGTTTTGATCGCAGAACTTAGTGCTGTCGGCGGCATGTTGCGGAGCTATTGACAGGTTGTGCCGTTCGCCGGTCGGCCCCTGATCCAAAAATCGAGCCGCGTCACCCCTCGTCAAGGCGGCTATCTTCAAGCGTCGTGAGATCCACGGTCGACGATCTCCAGTGCTCTGAGGGCAAACCGCTCCGCAAGCGGTGCAAATTTCGCGGCCTCGGGATCGTTCGACGTCCCGGCGTGGGCGCGGTCTGTGATGCCGACAAAGATTACCGCGAAGCGGTATAGCGCGAAGGCCTTGTGAAAAGCCAAAAGCGGTGCTGAACCGGGACGGGTCGCCATGTAGCGCGCGACGAATGCGTCTTCCGAAGGCAGGTGCATCGCCGCGAGATCATAACCAAGCAACCCGCCGTATTCATCGGGTGCTGTGTGCCAGGGCATGCAACAGAAGCCGAGGTCGGCCAGCGGATGGCCGAGCGTCGAAAGCTCCCAATCGAGGATCGCGACGACGCGCGGTTCTGTCGGGTGGAAAAGCATGTTGCCCAGCCGGAAGTCTCCGTGACAGAGTGCGATGGTGCCGTCATCTGGCGGCAGGTGTGCGCCAAGCCAGCCGTGAAGCCGCTCGATAGGGGCGATCGGACCGGAAGGTGAGCCGCGGTATTGCCTGTCCCAGCGGGTGATCTGCCGCTCGAAATAATTGCCCGGCTTGCCGAAATCGCCCAGCCCCACGTCCTCGGGCCGAACCGAGTGCATCGCCGCCATGGCGTCGGCCACCGCCATCCAGATCGTGCGGCGTTTGTCGGGGGCCATGTGCGAAAGTGCGGTGTCGGTCAGCACCCGTCCATCGACTCGCTCCATTAGGTAGAAGGGCGTCCCGATCGCGTCTGCCTCGTCGTGGTAGAGAACCGGCTCGGGGACCGGGACCGAGGTAGGGTGCAGCGCTTTCAGCACGCGGTATTCGCGGTCGATTGCATGCGCGCCCCTCAGGATCGGGCCGGCAGGTTGTTTGCGCAGCACCAGACGGCGCCCGGCCCAGTCGAGGAAATAGGACGGGTTCGACTGTCCCCCGTCGATCCGGCTCAGGTGGAAGGTGCCGTTCGTAGGCCCGAGGCGGTGTTCCAGAAGACTGGCCAGAGCTTCGGGATCGAAATCGGTAGGGCCATGCAGCGCGGTCGCCATTACGCGCTGTCCCACTGCCAGAAGTCTCTTTTCTGCTCCTGCAGGTGGCGGTTCAGCAGCATCTTGTGCACCTCATCGGCACCATCGACCAGCCGCGCCTGGCGGGCGTAGCGATAGATCCATTCGAGCACGGTATCCTTGGAATAGCCACGAGCGCCATTGATCTGGATCGCGACATCGGCCGCCTTGTGCAGAAGGCCCGCCACATGGATCTTGGCCATGGACACCTCTTTCTGGGCGTAACCGCCGCGGTCGATCTCCCAGGCTGCCTTCATGACCAGAAGGCGCCCGGTTTCGATCTGCATCGCCAGATCGCCAAGCATGACCTGCACACTTTCCCGCTCGGCGAGCCGCACGCCAAAGCCTTCTCGGTTGGCGGCATAGTCGGTGGCAAGCTCGACGCAGCGTTTGGCGAGGCCGAGCCAGCGCATGCAATGGGTCAGCCGTGCTGGGCCCAGCCGGGTCTGGGTGACCTTCAGGCCCCGACCTTCCTCCAGCAGCACATTTTCCGCCGGGATGCGCAGACCGTCGAACGCAAGTTCGCAATGTCCGCCGTGTTCTTCCGGCCCCATGATGGGGATCCGCCGAACGATCTCCCAACCGGGATCGTCGCGGTGGAACAGGAAGGCAGTGTGCCCCCGGCGTGGATCGTCGGCCGTACGGGCGAGCAGAATGAAATGCGCGGCCTCGCCCGCCCCGGTTATGAACCATTTCCGGCCTTCGACGATGTAATCATCGCCGTCGCGAGTCGCCGTCGTCAGCATCATGCCGGGGTCGGATCCGCCGCCCGGGTGCGGCTCGGTCATGGCGAAGGCCGATCGGACTTCGCCGCGCACGATAGGGGCAAGCCAACGCTCTTTCTGCACCTCGGTTCCCAGCGCTTCGAGCACCATCATGTTGCCGTCGTCGGGCGCGGCGGAGTTGAAACACACGGGCCCGAAGATCGACCGGTTCATCGCCTCGTAGCACACCGCCATTCCGACCTTGCCGAGCCCGCGACCGCCGTTCTCGGACTTGAGCTGAAGGCACCAAAGCCTCTCGGCCTTCGCCTTGGCGCGCATCTCGGCCAGCGGTTTGGCGGCGAGGTTTTCATGTGCGTCATAGGCGGCCGGATCGGCTTCCAGCGGGATCAAGTGGGTCTCGACGAAGGTTTCGATGCGGTCGCGAAGCTCGGCTATGTCGGGGGAAATCGTGAAATCCATGGGCACCTCAGAGACCGGAGACTAGGTGACCGCCATCGACGGCGATGATCGCACCGGTCATGTATGCTGCTTGGTCGGAGGCCAGCAACAGAAGCGGGGCATCGAGATCGGTCAGTCGTCCAAGACGGCGTTGCGGAATGCGCCGGATCAGAGCCTTGCCAGCATCGGTCGCGAAGAACGCATTGTTGATCGAAGTTTCGATGTAGCCAGGACAAAGCGCGCTCACGCGGATGCCATATCGCGCCCATTCGAGCGCCAGCGCCTTGGTCAGCTGCACGACGGCGGCTTTCGAGGCGGTATAGGCGGCGACGTGCCCGGCCACGCGCAACCCGAGGATGGACGCGATGTTGACGATCGCGCCGCCCTGTTCGGTCATGCCCCGTGCTGCGGCCTGCGCGACGGCGAAAACACCGGACAGATTTGTGTCGATGACCTGCTGGAATTCGTCGCGCGGCATGTCGAGTGCCGCGCCACCGCCAGCGATGCCTGCGTTGTTGATGACGATGTCGAACGCGGTGGCTTCGAACAGGGCCGCGACGCTGTCGTCCCGTGTCACGTCAAGCTCGGCCGCGTCGGCCGCGTGCCCTGCCTCGCGGAGCCTGTGCGCTTCGGCTTCGACGGTCTCGGCACGCCGCGCGGCCAGCGTGACATGTGCTCCGGCCTTGGCCAGGACGCCTGCGAAATGCAGCCCAAGGCCGCCCGACGCGCCCGTCACCAAGGCAAGCTTTCCGTCGAGTCTCAGCTCCATCCTGCCGCCATCACGTCAAGCCTCTCCGTTTGCGCTCGGCGTCGTCCCAGGCCGTGAGTGGCTGGTAGTCGGGAACAAACCCCAGACCCTTCTTCGCGTCCGATGACACCGCCGCCTGCGAGGTGACGACGTCGATGACCGCCGGGGCGTTCTCGATCCCGCGCCGGAGCGCGTCCGCCAGATCGGACGGGTCCTCGACACGCTCGCCGTGGGCCCCGAGCGCGCGCGCCATCGCGGCATAGTCGGAATGCCTGAGCGTCGTGCCAACGACGCGGCCGCCGTAATTGACCTCCTGATCGTAGCGCTCGATGTTCCAAGCGGCGTTGTTCGATACGATGAAGACAGCCTTGGCGCAGTGGCGGACCGCTGTGTCGATCTCCATCGCGTTGATCCCGTAGGCGCCGTCGCCGTTGACCGAGATCACCTGCCGGTCGGGCAGGGCGAGGGCGGCGGCGACGGCGAAGGGCACACCGACACCAAGGCAGCCGAAGGCGCCAGCGTCCATATAGGTCCCAGCCTCCAGACCGACGCGCGCGAAGCTCAGCAGGTCGCCGCCATCGGCGATGGCGATGTAGTCGTCGGAGCCGACTTCGCGGATCGCGTCGAAGATGGCCATGGGATGGATCTTGCCGTCCGCACCGGTCTGTGGTCCGGCCGTCTCTTTTCCTTTCCGGGTCCGCTCGCGGTGCTTGGCGCGCAGCCCGGCCAGCCAATCCGCATCTCGCGCGCCCGGATCGTTGCCGAACGCGTCCGTCAGGGCGTCAAGCGCGAGCGGGACCGACGCCAGCAATTCCGGTGTCCCGCGACGGTTGTCGACAAGCTCTCCTGCTGTATCCGCGATCCGCAGGAACCGCGCGTCTGGAAACACCGCCGGAGAGCCGAAGCCAAGCTGGTAGTCGAGCTTGCGCCCCAGCGTGATGACCAGATCGGCCTGTGCCATCGCCGCCGCGCGCACCGCGCCTACCACTGAAGGATGCTCGGGCGGCACCAGCCCGCGGCTTTCCTGCGTGTCGAGATAGAGCGCGTCCGTGGCATCGAGGAAACGCATGAGAGCAAGACCCGCCCCACGCGCGCCGCGTCCCGAAACGACAAGAGGGCGCTTCGCCGCCCGGATCGCCGCCACTGCATCGGCAACGCCCGCAGGGTCCGGCGGTACGCGGCGCGGCGCCTTCGCTGCCATCCAGTCGTCAGGAACGAGCGCCGGGGCAAGCCGCGTGCGCAAGACATCCGTCGGGATCTCGATATAGCACGGCCCGGGCTCGCCGAGGTCTCCGAAGGCGCGGGCAATGGCTTCGTCAAGCTCGCGAAGAACCTGTTCCGCGACACGCGCAGTTCGGGCGTAGCGGGAAACGGGCCGCATGATGTCGACATGCGGGATGTCCTGCAAAGGCCCCATATTCGCCTGCGGACGCGATGTGCAGCCGCCGATCAGCAGGACGGGTGCGCGGGCCAGCGAGGCGTTCGCGATACCCGTGACACAGTTCGTCACGCCGGGTCCGGCCGTTGCCATGGCGACACCGAGCCCACCGGTCAGTTCGGCATGGGCATGGGCCATGTGGACGGCCGCGCCTTCGTCGCGCACGTCGATGATGCGGATACCCCGCTTGGCGGCGTGATCCCAGATCGGCTGGATGTGACCGCCTTGCAGGCCGAAAATCCGATCGATCCCCCGCTCGGAGAGCAGATGTGCGATCCATGCGGCGACGCTGTCTTCGTCGCGGTTGAGGTCCTGCGGTTCGGTCATGTTGTGCCCCCGGTGATTTCAGACAGGATGTCCCGAAGGACACGGTGAAGGATCTTGCCGGTCGCGTTTCGCGGCATCTCTTCGGTTGAAAGAAAGACGATCTCGCGCGGGCGCTTGAACCCGGCAAGCCGTGTGCGCGTCCACTCGATCAGAGCCTCGGCGCTCAGCTCCGATCCGTCGCGCCGCACGATGGCGGCGGCGACACGCTCGCCCCATTTCTCATCCGGCAGTCCGACCACGGCCACGTCCTTGACGTCGGGATGCTGGCCAAGAAGCGCCTCGACTTCGGTCGGATAGATGTTCTCGCCGCCCGAGATGATCATGTTCTTCTTTCGGTCGATCAGCCGGATGAAGCCCTGGGCATCGCGGAGCGCCATATCGCCGACGGAGAGATACGGGCCGCGAAACGCCTCTGCGGTCTTCTCTGGCAAGTTCCAGTAGCCCTCGAACGCGTAGGGCGACGAAGAGTAAAGCTCGCCGATCTCGCCGTCAGGCACCTCTTCGCCGCTCTCGTCAAGAAGCCGGACCGGAGCGGAGCCCACGACCTCGCGCCCGACGGTGCCGAGGTGGTCGAATTGCTCGTCGGGGTGCAGGAATGTGACCCAGCCCGCCTCGGTCGAACCGTAGAGTTCGAACAGGCCCGAGTTCGGGAACATCTCCATGATGGCGCGTTTGGTTTCCACGCGTGCGGGCGCGGAGGACACCATGAGCTTTTCCACGCGCCCGAAATCGGCGGCGCCGCGTCTATCTTTGGGGACGTCCAGCATCATCGTGTAATGCGTCGGCACCAGTGACGAAAACGTCACCCCCATCTCGCCAAAGGCCCGCAGACAGAGTTCGGCGTCGAAATTCGCGCGGGAAAATACCGTGACGGCGGCACCGATGTAGAGGAACGCCGTGAAGAAATTGAGGGAATTGGCGTGGCACATCGGCATGACGAGGAGCGCGTCATCCTTGCGCGTGAGACCGAGCTCGATGTCTGTCATGAGCGCCAGCATCGCCATTCCACGATGGCTGCGGATGGCGCCCTTGGGATTGCCCGTCGTGCCAGAGGTATACATCAGGCACCAGGTGTCGTCGGGCGTCACGTCCACGGCGGGTTCGCCGGCGGGAGCATCGGCGATCAGGGCCTCATAGCTCCGCCAGCCCTGCGCCTCGCCGCCGATCCTGATGAAATGCGGCAGGTCCATACTTTCGCGCAGGGGACCCGCGACGAATGCCAGCGCCTCTTACGCGATCTGAGCCGACACGGCGCAATCCTCGCAGATGAACCGTGCCTCCGGGGCTGTAAGGCGAAAGTTGATCGGCACCGCCACCAACCCGGCCTTGGCGACGGCGGCGTAGATCTCAGCCCATTCGACCCGGTTGTAGGCCAGAACGGCCACCCGATCGCCCTTTGTCAGGCCCAGCGACAACAGCGCGTTGGCCAACCGGCAGGCGCGGTCATTCCACTCGGCGAAGGTCATGGACCGCTCAAGATCGCGTGCGCCCGTGCGGTCGGGTTGCAACCTGGCCTGGGTGGCGAGCATCTGTCCGACGGTCTGGAGCATCATGCAGGTTCCGGCGTCCGGCGCCACTTGGCTGGGCCGGTCTTGTGTATGGAGTTGCCATTCGTATCGACGGCAACCGTCACGGGCATATCCTCGACCTTCAGCTTATAGATCGCCTCCATTCCAAGGTCTTGGAATGCCACGGGTTTTGCCGCCTTGATCGCCTTCGACACCAGATAGGCCGCGCCACCGACCGCGATCAGATAGGCGGCCTTGTGCTTGGCGATGGCCTCCAGCGCCACCGGGCCGCGTTCGGCCTTGCCGATCATCAGCTTCAGGCCCGTTTCGCCGAGGATCCGGTCGGTGAACTTGTCCATGCGCGTCGAGGTGGTGGGGCCGGCGGGGCCGATTGCTTCGTCGCCCACGGCGTCGACGGGGCCGACGTAATAAATCGCACGGCCCCTCAGATCGACGGGAAGCGGCGCGCCCCGGTCGAGCATGTCGATCATCCGCTTATGCGCGGCATCGCGCCCGGTGTAGAGCGTGCCGGACAGCAGCAGCGTCTGTCCGGGTTCGAGCGAAGCCACCACCTCGTCGGTGAGGGTGTCAAGGTCGATCCGGCGGGCATGGGCGCTGGCGTGGTCAAGCACGATGTCCGGATAGTCGGCAAGATCGGGTGGCGCGAACTCCGCCGGGCCGGATCCGTCAAGCGTGAAATGGACGTGCCGGGTGGCTGCGCAGTTGGGGATCAGGCCCACGGGGAGCGAGGCCGCGTGCGTCGGGAAGGACCTGATCTTGACGTCGAGCACGGTCGTTACGCCACCCAGCCCCTGCGCGCCGATACCGAGCGCGTTGACCCGCTCGGCAATCTCGAGCCGCAGCTCTTCGGTCTTGTCCTGTGGCCCGCGGCGGATCAGGTCGTGCAGATCAATGGGGTCGGAAAGTGCCGCCTTGGCCAGCGCCATCGCCTTGTCCGCATTGCCGCCGACGCCGATCCCGAGGAGTCCCGGTGGGCACCAGCCGGCGCCCAGCGTTTCGACAGTTTGCACGACCCAGTCGGCGATAGAGCCGGAGGGGTTCAGCGTGGTGAACTTGGCCTTGTTTTCCGAACCGCCGCCCTTGGCGGCGACTTCCACATGGATCTTGTCGCCCGCGACCAGCTCCACCGTCAGCATGCAGGGCGTGTTGTCGCCCGAGTTCTTTCGTACGCCGAAGGGGTCGACCACGACCGAGGCGCGGAGCGGGTTTTCGTCCCGCAAATAGCCCTGCCGGGTGCCTTCGTCGCAGATGTCCTGAAGCGCGCGGGTGAAATCTGTCCTGGCCTGAACGCCCATGCGGATATGGACGTTGGCAGCACCGGTGTCCTGACAGATCGGGCGGCGGCCGATTGCGCACATGCGGCTGTTGACCAGGATTTGCGCCATGGCCTGTTTCGCGCCGGGGTTTTCCTCGCGCGCCCATGCGGACGCCATGGCGCGGACGAAATCGGGTGGGTGAAAGTAGGAGATGTATTGAAGTGCATCGGCGATGGAGGCGATCAGGTCGTCTTCGCGGATCAGTGTCATGTTAGGCCTCGTCGATCTGGCGTATTTCGTCGATGATCGTACCATCGCGATACTCCGACAGGGCAACAATCCTTCCCTGCGCACGCGGTGGAACAGCCTTTGTCGCCGCCGCCTGCGCCTTGGCGGCGAGGTCTTCCATGGTCACGATTGGCAATCCTGCCTTGGCCAGCCGATCCGACAGGTCCTTTCGCGCAGGATTGACCGCCAGCCCCGCCTCGGTCACGACCACGTCGACCGAGTTACCGGGTGTCGTCCGTGTCGTCACATGCGGCACGATCTTCGGATAGCCCGCCGCCGTCAGCCGCGTGGTAATCAGCGTCAGGCGCGCGCCCTGGGCTGCATCTGCGTGTCCGCCCGATCCTCCGATCAGGATGCCGCCCGCACGGGTCGTGACATTGACGTTGAAGCCGAGGTCCACCTCCGCTGCGCCCAGCACCACCGCCGACAGCCGGTCGACCACGGCGCCCCCGACATGGGGCCCGGCATAGGCGGAGGCGGACATCGCCATGTGGTTTGCGTTCCGGCTGTAGGAGGCGACCGCGGCCAGATCGAAGCACTGGACGTCCATCAACGCACGAAAAAGCCCCGCCTCCAGCATCTCGACGTGAAAGCCTGTGATCCCACCGCAGGCGAAGCTGCCAATCACATCGCGGGCACGCATCTCGCGGCCCACGGCGGCGGCTGTCGCCAATGAAATGCCGCCCGCGCCGGTCTGGAACGCGAAGCCGTCCTCCAGCAGCCCGCTGGCCGCGATGACGGCGGCGGTGTTTTCTGCGATGCCGAGGCTGAGGGCGTCGGTGGCCGGGTTCGTCGCGCCCGATGCGATGCCGCGCGGATCGCCGATGGAGGGGATCACGGCGACGAAATCGACCTTGTTCTGCGGGATATCGATCGGCAACACGGGAAAGGGAACCAGCGTGTCGGTCACAGCGACGACATGGGCAGCGCTGTCGACATCGACCATCGGGTAGCCGAGCGTTCCGCAGGGCGCGCGGCCTGCGCGGCCTGAGAGATTGCCCATTTCGTCGGCAGCGGGCGCGGCTACGAAGGCCACGTCGATGGGCATCTCGCCCATGTCGATGGCGCGTGCCCGACCGCCGTGCGAGCGGAGTGTGACGGGCGCGACCAGAGCCCCGTGGCTGATGGCTTCTCCAACCGGGCCGGAGATGAAACTGGCCGAGATACGACCGATCACACCGGACCGGATGTGCTCGACAAGCGGCGCGTGGACCGGAAAGAGCGACGTGACAGCGAGGTGCAGATCGCGGAGGCCGGCTTCGGCCAGCATGTTCACGACCGTGTTGATGACCGCATCACCGTTCCGAAGGTGGTGATGGAACGAGATCGTCGCGCCATCCTTGAGCCCGGTCGCGGCAACCGCGCCGGCGAGCCCGGACAGGCATTTTCCGGGCGTACGTCCGGTGAGGTGGTGACCGCCCTCAGGCATCTGTTTCCCCCGCGCGGGCAAGAATGCGGCGCGCCGCTTCTTCGACTGGCCTGTCGATCATCTTGCCATCGACGGCAACCGCACCCGCAGCGCCCTGCGCAACGACGTCGAGCACGCGCCGCGCCCAGTCGCGCTCGGCAGCGCTCGGTCGAAAGACCTCGGCGGCGGGGGCGACCTGGGCTGGATGGATCAGAAGCTTGGCCCCGAACCCCAACCGCCGCGCCGCCTCTGCGTCTGCCAGCAGCCGGGACTCATTCTTGACGTCCGTGGTCACGCTTTCGATTGGGGACAGGGCGCCTGCGAGCCGCGACAACGCCACGAGCCGCGACCGCGCGTAGAGCAGCGCCTCCCAATCAGGCGCTGCCCCGAGATCGAGCGCGAAGTCGAGATGTCCGAAGGCGGCCCGTCTTGCGGACGGGTGGTTCAAAAGATCGGGCACCGCTTCGAGGCCTCGGACTGTCTCGATCTGCGGAAGCACCTCGATTTCACGGCCTGCGGCTTGGGCGACGGTTACCAGCGTGTCGACGCTTTCGGCCTTGGGGACCATGACCGCGGCAGCTTCAAGAGCGGCAAGGAAAGCCAAGTCATCTTTGAAGAAATTCGAGGCGGCATCGTTGACCCTGACGATCACGCGGTGCCAGTCGACCGACGCGCCGAGGATCGCCTCACGCGCTGCTGCCTTGGCTTCGGGACGCACGGCGTCCTCCAGATCGAGGATAACCCGGTCCGCGCCCGAAACCAGCGCCTTTTCGAAGCGATCAGGCCGGTCGCCCGGCACGAATAGGTAGGTGATAGGCAGCGACATGGCTCACGATCCTTGTCACACGGTGCGCCCGCCGTCGACCTCGAAGACCGTGCCGGTGATGAACTCGGCCTCGTCCGACGCGAGGTAGAGGCAAGCATTGGCGATGTCCTGCGGCTCCGACATGCGGCCCAGCGGGATAGTCGCCACGAATTTCGCGCGGTTCTCGGGCGTATCGGGCACGCCCATGAAGCTTTCGAGAAGGGCTGTCGCGCCGATCACGGGCGCCACGCAATTCACCCGGATCCGGTCGGGGGCCAGTTCGACGGCCATGGATTTCGACAGCAGGTTCACGGCCCCCTTGGTGGAATTATACCAGGTCAGGCCGGGACGGGGGCGGATGCCGGCTGTCGAGCCGATGTTGAGGATCACGCCGCCTCCCTGATCGCGCATCACCGGCACGCATGCCCGTGTCATGTGAAAGATCGAGCGGACATTGATGTCGTAGAGCCGCTCGTATTCTTCCTCCGTGACCTCGAGCATCGGCTTGTTGCGATGCGTCCAGCCGGCGTTGTTGACGACGATGTCGAGCGCACCGCCATGATCTCGCGCGGCGGTTACGGCCGCCGCGATATCGGCGGCGCGCGTTACATCGCCCTGAACCGACGCGCCGCCGCAGCGGCTCGCAACCTCGGCCGCGCCATTGCCGTTCAGGTCCAGAATGGTGACCTTCGCGCCTTCCCGCGCGAAGGTCTCGGCAATCGCGGCCCCGAAGCCCGAGGCCGCTCCCGTTACAAGCGCCGATTTGCCCTCCAGACGCATGGTCTCAGAGCATCCCGATCTGCTGTTGCAGCCCGATATTGTCGATGGCGGGCCACTGCTCGGCGATCATGCCGTTTTCCATGCGGAAGAAATCGAGCACCATGACGTCGAACCGTTTGTTCGAGGCCGGATGGTCGCCGAACGGGCCGGACTGAACGCCGCGGAAGCGCAGATGCACCAGCACCTTGTCGTTCTCGGCGATTACGTCCTGGATATCGAGCTCAACCTCTGAGAAGGCCCCCAGCAACACGTCACCGAGTGCCAGCACGCCCTCGGGGCCTTTCACCTCGAAGGGCAGTGTGGTGTCCTGCCGAACGTAGGTCGGCGCGACATTGGCTTCGAGCCATTCCTTGTCCTGGGTGGCAAACGCCTTGAAGTAGTCGCGGGCGCGCTGCTTGTTGGCGGCGATGGTGTCCATGTCGTTCATGTTTTTCATGTCCTTCTCTCCTAATCAGGCGGCGCTGCGGGCGCTGTTGGATTCTGCAATGGTCTCGAACCCGGCGCGCGGGAAATGCACGTGAAGCCCTCCGGCTTCCGGGCTGTCGATGGCAACGACGACCTCTTGCGCGTCCGCACCGACCAGTGTGCCAGTCACGGGTACGCGTGCGTTGTCGTCGGGCGTCACAGAGACTTTCGTACCGAGAGCGATGCCCGAGGGGTCATTGTCGCCGAGGCCGGGATCGGCAGGCGTTGCCGCCTTGGCCACCGTCACCGCTTTTTCCGGCGTCATGTCAGTCTTGCTTCCATGTCCGATGGCACCGATCCGGTCCATCCAGGCAACCACCTCGGGCGCAAGTTTCAGCTGGGCGTCAATCGCGTCGGCACCGCAATTGGCCCGCAGCAGCCAGAGCGAGTGGTGACATGTCAGATCGGCGGCGCTCAGCCGGTCGCCCGTCAGATAATCGCCGTTCTCGCGCAGGATCGAGGCCAGCCAATCGGCGAAGGCCGTCATTTGCTGGACATAGGCGGGCAGCATCGGCGCCATTCCATCCTTCGAAATGTCGTAGCCGAGGTAATGGTCCTTGCGGTCCTTCAGAAATTCCTCGGGCAGGTGCTCGCCGATATAGTCGACCAGAATGCCGATGGCGGGCTTCCAGGTCGACCGATCCCACCAGAGCGACAGCGCCTTCGACATGCCTTCGCCGGTCGGATAAAGCGTGGGTTCGGGCTTGATCCGCTCAAGCGCGCGGAAAATCACTTCGGTGTCGCAATAGATGTCGGCGCCGACCTGCAATACCGGCACGCGGCGATACCCGCCGGTCAGCCTATCGAGAAGCGGGCGCGGCGGCACCGCCTCGACGATGACCGAATGCCAGTCGAGCCCCTTATAGCCGAGGGCCAGGCGGATCTTCTCCGAGAACGGCGAAAGATCGTAATGGTGCAGGATGATGTCGGACATGGTGCTCCTCCCTTGGTATGTCGTCGGTCTCGTCGCTGAAACCGTATCATTGGGTCCCCATTGGGCGGTAAGATCGTTTCTTACCGGTTCCCATAGGAATATCTTCTAGGCTGTCGCTTTGCGGGCGCGGACGGGCGGGCCGAACTCCGCGCGGAGGGGCGCGTCATGGACGCCGAGGGCCGGGACCGGGCGATAGCTTGGCGCCTCGCCGCGAATGACGGCGCCTGGTGCCAGCATCTCGATCTCGCCCGCGCTTGTGGTGACGGTGATCAGCCGGTTCTGGGGGTGGGCCATAAGGTCATCGAGATCGGACAGTCGCCCGAACGCGATTCGAGCCGACTTCAGGCGCTCAATCATCTCGTCGCGCGTGAAGCGGGCGAAGACTTCGGAAACGCGTGCTTCGAGGGCAGGCCGGTTCGCCACGCGCAGCGTGTTCGTGACAAAGCGCGGATCGGTGGCGAGGCTCTCATCGTCGAGGGCGTCCGCACAAAGCCGTTGCCATTCCCGCTCGTTCTGGATCGAGATCAGCACCGCCTTACCGTCGGAACAATCGTAGGCACCGTAGGGCGCGATCGAGGGGTGTTTGAGCCCGACCCGCGCGGGCGGCTTGCCGCCGTAACGCGTTTGGAGGTAAGGCACGTTCATCCAGTCGGCCATGGCATGAAAGAGCGACACGTCGATCGCACGGCCCCTGCCGCTACGCTCGCGCGCGAAAAGCGCCTGCAAGATGGCTTGAAATGCCGTCATCCCTGCCGCGATGTCGCAGACCGACACGCCGACACGGGCCGCACCGTCTTCGGTCCCGTTGATCGCGCAGAGGCCGCTTTCTGCCTGAATGAGCAGATCATAGGCCTTCTGGTCGCGGTAGGGGCCCTCTTCGCCGTAGCCGGAAATCGAGCAATGGATGAGCCGGGGAAACCGCGCGAGCAGCGCGTCCGCCCCGAAGCCGAGCCGGGCGGCCGCGCCGGGCGCGAGGTTCTGGATGAACACGTCCGCGCCCGCGATCATGCGGTCGAGAATTGCGTGGTCGTCCGGCTTTTTCACATCCAGCCGGATCGATTCCTTGCCCCGGTTCAGCCAGACGAAATAGGCGCTTTCGCCGTTCACAAGTGAGTCGTATCCCCGTGCGAAGTCGCCTTCCGCGCGCTCGATCTTGATGACCCGCGCCCCTGCGTCCGCCAATCTGCCCGAGGCATAGGGTGCAGCCACCGCCTGTTCCAGCGCAACAACCGTTATTCCTTCAAGATCCTGCATGGGTCGAGCGTCCTCTGTTTTGTCGCCCCCGGTATCCCATGCCCGACGGCCAGCGCGGAAATACCCTCTTCCTCCCCTTGCTAGAAGAAATTACTATGGCAAGGGGAGGTGCGCGTATGGATATCAAGCAACTGAGGTATTTCATCGCGATTGCCGAGGAGGGATCGCTCTCGGCGGCGGCGCAGAGGGTGAATGTCGCCCAGCCTTCGCTCTCTCAGCATGTCCTGTCGCTTGAGCGCGATCTTGGCGTGAAGCTGTTGGAACGCAGCCCACGCGGCGTGTCACTCACGCAGGCGGGCGAGGTGCTCTTGAGCTACGCGCGCGAAATCGTGGGCGCGTTGGAAAACGCCGTCGAGGCGGTCCGCCGATCCGGCTCGGAGCCGATGGGAGACGTCAGTTTTGGCCTGCCGAGTTCCGTGTCGATGGTGCTGTCGGTCCCGCTGGCCGAGACGGTGCGGCTGGAACTGCCGAAGGTCCGGCTGCGCGCGATCGAGGCCATGAGCGGCTTCATCCAGACGTGGCTGGAGGATCAGTCCATCGACCTCGGCATCCTCTATGACATCAGTGCGGTCCGGCACCTGACCCACCGCCAGCTTATGACCGAAGACCTGTTCTTCTTCTCCGCACCCGATGCCTGGCCGTTCGAGACACGGGCGGGGTCGGCTGTGAAGCTGTCCGAAGTTGCCCCGGTCGAGCTCGTGCTCCCTTCGAAGCATCACGGGCTTCGGACGATGATCGACCGTTTCACCCGTAGCCAGGGCGTGCAGCTGAACGTGGCAACCGAGATGGATGCGCTCAGCCAGATCAAGACGATGGTGTCGCGCGGCTCGGGCTACACGATCCTCGCCCCTGCTGCGGCCATCGATTTCGTTGAACGGGGCGAGTTGATCATGGCCCCGATCGTGGAGCCCCGCATGACCCGCCCGGTCTATCTTGTGCGCAACCCCGCCAAGCCCGTGACGGCCGCCAGCCGCGAGCTGGAGAGGATCACGATCGAGGTCATCCGCGATCTGGTCGCGCGGGGCATCTGGCGGGCCGAGGATCAGCCTGAAATGACCGGCGCCTAGTTCGAGCCGCTATGGCCGGAATGGTCTCTGGACTAATGGTTCGGTACGGCGTCGTCGAATTTATGGGACACCACGATGCGATCGCGGCGCGGCTTGGTCAGGTCCAGCGTGAGCGTCCAGTCGCCCAGCATCTGAAGCTCCAGTTGGGCCGAATAGACTCCGGGCGTGTCTGTCGGTTCGGCTGGAACCGGCGGAATGTTGTGCGCCATCGGCATCGACGGCATATCCGGCTTGACCGTGAAAGCCGCGCCGTCGACAGGTGCTCCGCCTTCGTTGAGAGCGATCTCGCAACGGAATTGCAGTTCGGTGTGCGTCGGCGAACAGGTTGCCTCTGCCAGAATGCGCTCGGCCAGCGCCGGGGGGGCGATGCAGATGAGGACGGCGACGATCAGGCGGAACATGGTGTGGTCTCCCGGATTTCAGAGGTGGGGCAGAGCGCCGCCTGCGGATGCAGACGCCGTTTGGAGAGCGAAAAGGCGCGGTCGGCCAGAGCCAACGCGGCGCGGCTGTCCTGATCCGTGAGCAGCATGCCGATCCCCTCGCTGCGCAACTCTTTCAGCATCGCGAAGACCGCCTTCGCCGCAGCAGGCGAAAGTCCGAGCGTCGGCTCGTCCAGCACCAGCAAGCGTGGGCGTGACATCAAGGCGCGGCTCACGCTCAACATCTGTGCCTCGCCCCCCGACAGTGTCCCCGCGGGCTGGTCCTTGCGCGATTGCAGGATTGGGAAGCGGTCGAAAACCTTCCGCATCGTCGAGACCCGCCCGGCGTGACCGACCCGGCCCGCGCCAAGGATCAGCGTTTCTTCGACTGTCAGTCTTGGCGCGAGCTGGCGTCCCTCGGGCACCAGAGCCATCCCGTCCCGCGCATGATACGGGCGGTCGGTCACGTCGGTTCCGTCCCAGATCACGCGACCTCCGGAGACCGGAGACAGGCCAATCAATGCCCTGATGAGAGAGGATTTCCCCGATCCGTTCGATCCGGTCAGAACCACGATTTCGCTCGCTTCAACAGTGAAACTGGCACCGGCGATTACCGCAGCGCCGCGCCATGAAATGGCCAGGTCTTGCGCGTCAAGCATCTGTAAGCTCTCCCATGAGACAGGCCCTGATCTGTGGCTGCGCGAGGACTTCGTCGGGCCGGCCCAGGGCGATCTTTCGCCCCGCCTGCAGCACGACAAGCTCCGTGCAGAGCGCGCGGAGCATATCCAGCCTGTGCTCGACGAGGATGACCGTGCGCCCAGGCATCAGGTGATTGACGAGGACTCCGCGCAGACGATTTGCCTCATCTTCTGTCGCGCCGACTGTGGGTTCGTCGAGGAGCACAAGTCTTGCGCCAGTTGCATAGGCCCGCGCCAGTTCGAGCAGCCGAAGTTCGTAATGTGTCAGCGTGTCCGGCATCGCCTCCGCCAGATGGTTCAGGCCGAAAAGGGCGAGGCCGTCGAAGAGCCACTCCTCCTGGCGGCGTCGGTCGGCTCGTCGCTGAAAGGTGGGGCGGATGGCGTGTAACGCGGCCCGCATGTTGTCGATGACGCTCATCCGCCGATACACACGCGGGGACTGGAAAGTCCGAACCATGCCCAGTCGCGCGCGCTCGGGCGCGGGGAGATGCCCAATCTGCTGGCCGTCGAGAGAAATCGCTCCGCTTGCCGGGTAATGACCCGTCAGAACGTTGATCAGGCTCGACTTTCCCGATCCGTTCGGACCTGCGACGCCTAGGACGGCTCCGGCCGCGACCGACAGGTCGAGCTCTTCGAGCGCCGTCACCCCGCCGAAACGGAGCGTCAGGCCCCTGATCTCTAGCGCCGCACCCACGAGCGCACCTTTGCGACAAGCGTTTCGTCCAGTATGCCCCTTGGCCGCAGGATCAGGATGATCGCGACAAGGCCGCCGAAAACGATCATCCGGTATGCGGCGAGCGCCCGGAGTGATTCCAGCAACCCGATGTCGATCAGCACGCCGAGGATCGGGCCAAGCGCCGTGCCGAGCCCTCCGATCAGCCCGTAAGCGACGGCGTGAACGCCGGTCATGACGCTGAATTGCGCAGGCTCGATATAGGTGGCGAGATGGGCATAGAGCCCGCCGCCCAATCCCGCTAGGCCACCGGCGGCCGCCCCGGCGCCGATCTTCCAGCGCAGGACGCGCACACCCTGCATGGCGGCGAGGATCGGATCTTCGCCGACCATGCGAAGCTGTGCCATAACGTTCAGGCGCGCGGCCAACCCGATGAGCGCGATCACCCCCGCAAGCGACAGGGCGATAATCGTTAGATTCGGTCCCGGCTCGATCCCGGCCTCGTAGACCCAACGGATGTCGCGAAACCCGTTCGCGCCGTCTGGGCCGGTGAGGTAGCCTTCGACATCGCGCTGGTAGCGAAAGACATTTAGGCTGGCGCGGGTCAATTCCGCGAAGGCGAGCGTCGCGATGGCGTAGTGGACGCCCGACAACCGCGCTGCCGGCCAGGCGACCAGTGCACCGACGCCAGCACCGAGGACCGTTCCCCAAAGCACGGCGACGGCGAAGGGCCAGACCCAGAGGGCGCTTGCGATGCCCGAGGCATAGGCGCCGATGGCGAAATAGGCCTGCTGGCCAAAACTGATTTCCCCGCCGATCAGGAGAATCCAGGCCGACAAGGCGAGGAAAGAAAAGAGCCCGATGTTGCTCAGGACGGAGATGAGAAACGGGTCCATCTCAGAGCTTCCGCTCCGCTCCGGTCTCACGCACGCCTGCCATTCCGCCCGGCAAGGCGATCAGGCAGAGGAAGAGGAAGCCGTAGACCACGATCTCGCGCGCGGCCGCCCCGAGATACCACTGCGCCTGCGCTTCGATGATGCCAAGCGCCAGCCCGCCCAGAAGTGCGCCTCTGAGCGATCCAAGCCCGCCGATCATCATCGCGATCAGCCCCTTCATCGTTGCCCAGAGCCCGAATTTCGGGGTGATCTGACCATCGGTCGCTGCGATCAGCATACCCGCCACGGCACCGACCAAGGCAGCTAGGCAGAATGTCAGGAAGGCGACGCGCCTCGTATTCACTTGCGAAACGGCGGCGGCCTCCGGACTGTCGGCGAGCGCACGCATCTCGAGCCCGAAGTGGCTGTGGTAGATCAGTCGATGCAACAAAAGCAGCACTGCCCCGGCAACGGCGAAGACCAGCAGATCATCGCCACCGAGGAAGAGGCCGGCAAAGCGAACGTCCGGGAGCTGTGGAAGCGTCGGGAAGGCCGTGGTGCGGCCCGGAAAGGCCAGCGCCACGCCTTGTTCGAGCTGCATCCAGAGCGCGAAGCTCGACGCCATCGAGGCCAGCGCCGCGTCGCCTCGTATCGCCGCGAAGGACAGCCGCTCGACATAGACCGAGGCAATGAGCACGCCCGCGAAAGTCGCCGCCGCCGCGCCAATGAGCCCCGCCGACCATTGCGCATGGACCCACGCGCCCAGGAAGACACCGACCATGATCGACGGCCCGAAGGCGATGTTGAGCCGCCGCATCACACCGAAGATCAGCGTGAACCCAATGGCGAGCAGCGCATAGGCCGCCCCTGCCGCAATCCCGTCCAGGGTATTCTGGGCGAGATCGAGCATGGTCTAGCTGGCCTTTCTTGCGCCCAGGTAGGCGCGTTGGATCACCTCGTCATGATCGACCGCGCCCGGCTCGCCCGAGAAGGTGACCCGGCCCTGTTCCAGCAGATAGAACTGGTCGGCGTATTTCAGCGCCATGTGCGCGTTCTGTTCGACAAGAAAGATCGTCCGGCCTTCGTCGCGCAGACAGCCGATAATCTCGAAGATCTCCTCCACGATGATCGGCGCGAGGCCGGTCGACGGTTCGTCCATGAGCAGGATTTTGGGCCGCGCCATAAGCGCGCGTCCCACGGCGAGCATCTGCTGCTCGCCACCCGAGAGCGTACCGGCGAGTTGCTCGGAGCGCTCGCGAAGGCGCGGGAAACGGGTGAGCACGTCTTCGAGATCGCCCTCAACGCCCCCCTTTTCCTTTCGTCGCGAAAATCCGCCCGCGACAAGGTTGTCGCGCACACTCATGTCAGGGAACACCAGACGGTTTTCTGGGACCGTGACAATGCCCTTGGACACGATCTGGTGCGGCTTCAGCCCGAGGATCTCTTCGCCGTCGATCTTCATTGACCCGGCTTGCGCTTTCAGGATGCCCGCTATGGTCCAGATGAGCGTGGTTTTGCCTGCGCCGTTGGGGCCAAGAAGACAGGTCAGCCCGCCGTCGTGGATCTCGAGCGACACGCCCTTGAGCGCGGCGATCTTGCCGTAAGAGGTCTTGATGTCGCTGATCTCAAGCACTGGCTCTCTCCATTTTTTCGTCGTGGCCGCTGCCCAGATAGGCGGCGCGGACCTGAGGGTCGTCCTGGATTTCGCGCGGGCTTCCTTCGGCGATCTTCTGGCCAAAGTTCAGAACCGCGATGCGGTCGGTGATGCCCATGACCAGCTCCATCATGTGTTCGATAAGAAGAACGGTCACTCCCCGGTCGCGCACCGCGCGGATGCGCTCGGCCAAGAGTTCGGCGTCTTCGAGGCTCGCGCCCGCAGCCGGTTCGTCGAGCAGAAGGACGCGCGGATCGGAGGCCAGCGCGCGGGCCATTTCAAGCCGCCTCATTTCCCCGAACGACAGGTTGCCCGCCAGCACATCGCGCTTCGAGTAGAGCCGCGAGAATTGCAGAAGCTCGTCAACATCGGCGCTATGCTCGCCGCCGGGCTTGAACCAGCGTGACAGGAAGTGCTGACGCCGCTGCTCGTGACCGTTTTGTGCAACCCAAAGGTTCTGCGCGACCGTCAGGTTGCCAAAGAGCCGTATGTTCTGGAATGTGCGGGCGACACCCCGCGCGGTGCGGGCGTGTTGCGGCATTGCCGTCAGATCCCAGCCATCCAGCGTGACCGTCCCGGTGGTTGGCGTGTAAAGCCCGGTGATCAGGTTGACGGTCGTTGATTTGCCCGACCCGTTGGGCCCGATCAGGCCAAAGATCTCGCCCTCCTTGATCGTCAACGTCACGCCATCCACGGCGCGAACACCGCCGAAATGCTTCGACAGGTTTTCCAGCGTAAGCATCACTCGGCCTCCTTCAGTTCGAGTTTGTCAGCGCCACGACGCTTGAAGAGCCGCGGCATGCGTTCACCGAGCAGCCCGGTTGGCCGGAAATTCATCGCCAGGACGATCAGCGCGCCGAACAGAAGCGACCGCCAGTCGCCGATGAACCGCAGCCCCTCGACCAGAAATCCCTGGATGAAGATCACCGCGATCAGTGTGCCAAAGACCGAACCAAGCCCGCCGAGGATCGGGTAAGCGATGGCAAAGGTGGCCAGAAGCACGCCAAAGACCGCGTGTTCGATATGCGTCACCGTGTGGGCGTAGATACCGCCCCCCATGCCCGCGATCAGCCCGCCAAGCGTCATCGCACCCACCTTCACTGCGGTCAGGTTCAACCCAATGGACTGGGCGGCGGTCTCGTCATGGCCGACGGCGCGCAGCACCGCGCCCGCGCGGGTGTTGTCGATCCACCAGAGCGCGCCCATCACGACAGCTACGACGATCCAGATGAAGCCCGTGACGTGCCAGATTTCCCAGCCGTTCTCCGGGAAGAAGCGGATCGCGCGGAAGCCCTCGGCACCGTTGGGGCCGATCAGGCCTCCGCCGCGCTCGACCTGCCAGGTGAGGTTGAAGAAGAAAAGCCGCACCATCTCGCCGAAGGCGAGCGTGGCGACGACCAGCATCAGGCCCTTTACCCGCAGCGCCGGGAAACCGACGACACAGGCGATGGCGGCGGTCACGAGTCCGGCCACGATGATCGCAGGCAGGATGTGGAAGCCGAACATCGCCGTGCACATTGCCGCGACATAGGCGCCGATGGCGTAAAAGCCCGCCTGCGCCATGCTGACCTGTCCGGTCAGCAGGACGATATAGGCCGAAAGTCCCAGAAGCGTGTGAACGCCGATAATTTGAAGAAGGCCGAGGTAGAAGTCCATGGTTTGACCCTCCTAGTCGCGCGTCTGGGCGTTGCCGAAAAGGCCGCCGGGGCGCAGGGTGAGGAAGATGAAGAGCAGAAGCATCACGTAGATGTCGCGCTCGGTGACGCCGCGAAGCAGCAGGAAGATGTTCTCTGCCGCACCGACGAGAAGCCCGCCGATGATCGCGCCGGGGATCGAGCCAAGGCCGCCAATCACCACGACGATCAGCCCCTTGACGGTCAGGCCCATCGCGATGACGGGCGACAGGACGCCGACAGCGGCGGCGGTCATCGCACCCGCGACGCCGCCAAGGATACCTGCGATGCCGAAGGTCATCATGTTTACGCGCGTGACGTCGATCCCGCAAAGCTGCGCGGCGCGCGGCTGCTGGCTGACGGCCCGCGTCGCAAGGCCGAGAGGCGTCCGGTAGAGCAGCCAGAACAGCACCGCCATGGCGACAACGCACATGAAGAAGACGAAGAGCAGGTCGCCCCTCACCCAGACGTCACCCACTTCGATGATCGCGTCGCGGAACACCGACGGATAGGGGTAGGGCAGGCCATGACTGGCATGGATGACCACCTCATCGATGAAGAGCAGCATACCAACCGAGGCCAAGAGTGACGCCATCGGGTAGTCAGATGGCGTGAAGCGGAAGCAGCAAAGATAGACGATCAGACCGATTGCGCCTGATCCGATGGCCGAGGCGAGGAAGACCAGTGCCGGGTGGGCGTCGAACATCAGATATATGACGAGGCCGATATAGGTCCCCGCCAGGGCGGCCGCCCCATAAGCGAGGTTAAGCTTGCGCATTACCCCGAAGATCAGCGTGAAACCAATCCCGATCAGCGCGTAGGTGGTGCCGAAGAGCAGGCCGTCCACCGTCGACTGGATCAGGTCGATGAAGAAGAAATAGTCCATGGGTCAGCCCCTCGGGTTCAGCGAAAGAAAGTCCCGGGCGCGCGATGGCGCGCGCCCGGGCGGGTCGGGTCAGCTGCCCGGATTGTGGAGCACTTCCCACTTGCCGTTCTCGGCGTCGACGAAGACGTAGGGCTTCACCGCTTCGCCATCGGGCATCCGCTTGTTGGCACCCAGAAGCCCGTTCACCTCGGTAAGCGCGGCCAGCCCGTCGCGGATCTTGCGACGGTCCTCTTCGAGCGATGCGGCGGTGCCTTCGACGCCGGCAGCCTCGATCACATCCCGAAGGATCATGATGTTTTCCCAGGCCGAAGCGCTGTGCAGATCGAGCGCACCGCCCTTCGCGGCCACCGCGTCCGCGGCCTCTTGCGCCGCGTCGTTCACCGGCGCGAAGGAGGTCGGGATGATGATGCCTTCAGCTTCGTTGGCACAGCCGGTCAACGTTTCCAGCGACGAGGAGGAGGTCAGACCGACCAGCACTTTCGGCTCGACCCGCTGGCGCGCCATCTCACGCAGCATGCCGCAGGTGGTGAAGGGGTGCGCCGAGATCGCGACGACGTCCGGCTCGGCCCGACGCATGCCACGCGCCTGATTCGAGAAGTTGGTGTCATTGAGCAACCACTGGGCCTCTCCGACCACTTCGAAGCCATGCGCCTCTGCGGCGGTCTTCATGACCGAATACCAGGTGAAGCGCGAATGGGCGAAGTCTTCTTCCACGCCGCCATAGATCGTCTTGGCGTCCGGATTGGTTTCACGAATCCAGGCGAAGAGGTTGTCGTACATCGTTGCCTCGGAAGGCGTATTGCGGAACACCCATTCCGAGATCCCGGCCAGCCCGCCCTTTATCGCAACGTCGGTGAAGACCGGGAATTGCAGCCCGGTGTCGCCTGCGTCGTCGACCTTGGCCTGGAGAATGCCGAACAGCGGCTCGGCCACGTTCGAACAGGTGGGGCCGACCGCAACCAGCGCGTCGGTCGAAGCAATGCGGCGCAGGACCGAGATGCCTTCCTCGGCGTTGCAACGGTCGTCGTAATATTCGGTGACGATCATCGCCTTCGAGCCGTCGGCCAGCGTGACGCCGCCCTCGGCGTTGATCTTTTCGACAGCTGCGGCCATCGCTGCACCCGAGTTCTGGCCAAAGATGCCGACGACGCCGGACGAGGCGCCGAATCCGGCGATGTTGATGGTCTTGTCCTGGGCCAGCGCCGGTGCGGCCGCCAGCGCCAGAACCGATGAGGTGATTAGCGTTGAGAGTTTCATGGCATTCCTCCATTTCCGTTTCATCCGGCGGATGGCGGTGCCTGACACGTTCAGCCCTCCCTGATGCCGGTGGTCGGACATTGGCGCGAAGCTTTAGAACTTATCAAAGACGGAAATCCCATGTCGATTAGAACTTTTCTCTATATCGACATCTGGGTAGCCTCTCCTTCAGTCAAAAAAATCAATAAAAACATTAAGCATAATGTCTTTTGGAAGGTCGCCTCGAGGGTCTCGTCCAGATGCGAAAGAAGGGGGTATAGGTGTTCACTCTGGCATTTAGTGGGTATTCGTATTTGTGAATCCAGCTCCTGACCGCGAATGTCAGGGCAACTCTGAGCATCACGGAAGGGCGGCTGAGATATGGGCGACAGACTTAAGGACAAGGTGGTTTTCTTTTCAGGCGCTGGTGCCATCGGCCCCGGCTGGGGCAATGGCAAGGCCGCGGCCGTGGCGATGGCGCGCGAAGGTGCCAAGATCTTCGCGCTGGACATCAACGCCGACGCCGTCGAGGAAACGGCCAAGATCATCCGCGAAGAAGGTGGCATCGTCGAGACCGTGGTTTGCGACGTCTCCAAGGCCGATCAGGTCGAAGCCGCTGTCAACGCCTGTATGGAGGCCTTCGGACGCATCGATGTGCTCGACAACAACGTCGGCATCATCGACCCGGGCGGCCCCGAGGACCTGACCGAGGCGCAATGGGATCGGCTCATGGCGATCAACGTCAAGTCGATCTACCTGACCTGCCGCAATATTCTGCCGATCATGGCGGAGCAGGGGGCTGGGTCGATCATCAACATCTCGTCCATCGCCTCAACGCACAGCCTAGGCTATTCTTGCATAAGCTATTCGGCCTCGAAGGGTGCTGTGAACGCCTTCACCCGCGACATCGCGCTGAACTATGGCCCCAAGGGCATCCGCTGCAACTCGATCCTGCCGGGCCTGATGAACACGCCCCTGATCCACGCGGGCAACGTCACCTCTGTTTATGGCTCCACCGAGGCGATGGTGAAGGCGCGCGACGCGCTTGTGCCGCTCGGCCAAATGGGCGACGGCTGGGACGTGGCCTGGGCGAGTGTGTTCCTTGCGTCTGATGAGGCCAAGCACATCACCGGCATCGAACTGGTGGTCGATGGCGGCATCACGCTGAAGGTGAAGTGACCATGCATCTCTATATCAACACCACGTCGCCCTTCGTCCGGCTCGTCCGTCTCGCCATCGAGGAGAAGGGTCTTGCCGATCGCGTCGAGCTGGAGATCGTCGATCCCTGGGCCGATCCCGAAACCTTTCTAAAGGCCAACCCAGCGGGGCGCGTGCCGGTGCTGACGACCGATGACGGCCACGTCTTTGCCGAGGCGCATCTGATCCTGCGCTATCTCGACGAGATCGTTCAGCCGTCGGTCTATCCGTCAGACGATTTCGCGCGCACGCTGGAGATCGCCGCGCCTGCGCTCGGTGCGATGGAGGCCTCGACCGCCATCATCATCGGCCGCAAGTCGAGCGCGGCGTTCGACACCGACATGGTTGGCTCCAAGCGGTTCCGCAGCATTGAAAGCGGCCTTGCCTGGCTCGACGCCAACCTGCCGCGCGATTTTGCCGACCGGCCCGACATCGCGAACTTCGCCGCCGTCACGCTGATCGACTACGTCGTATTCCGGTTCACCGACCGCGATTGGCTGGCCGGCTTGCCGAACCTGCGCGCCTGGCGCGAGCGGCAGATGGGCCGCCCGTCAGTCGAAGCCACCATGCCCCATATCTGACGCGGAGCGCCGCACATGAACCAGCACAGCACACTTGGCAAGCTCGACCACTGGATCGACGGGGCCTCCGTCGCCTCCTCCGGCAGCTACCTCGACAACGTCAATCCGATGACCGGCGGACCCGGGATTTCGGTCGCCGCAGGAACCAGCGCGGATGTCGACGCCGCCGTGGCCGCCGCCATGCGCGCCGCCGACGGCTGGCGCAGGTTCAATGCCGCCGAGCGCGGTCGCCTGATGATGGGGCTGGCGAACAAGATGCGCGAGAAGCGCGAGGAACTGGCCGAGATGGAGCGCGCCGACACCGGCAAGCCCATGCCGATGGCCTATGCCGAAATCGACGGATCCATCGCTTATTTCGAGTTTTATGGCAGCCTTGTCTATTTGCCGACGGGAGACGTCCTCGACGTGGCGCCGGACCAGCATGTTTTTACCAAGCGCGAGCCTTACGGGGTCGTCGGTGTCATCACGCCGTGGAATCTGCCGCTCAACCAGGCCGCGCGTGCTATTGCGCCTGCGCTGGTGGCCGGAAACGTGATCGTCGCGAAACCCTCTGAAATCACTTCCCAAACGACCGTCGCAATGGCGCGGATGGCCTCCGAGGTCGGGTTTCCGAAAGGCGTGATCAACATTGTGCTCGGCACCGGAAAGGACGTGGGCGAGGCGATCGTCAGTCACTCGGACGTCCGCAAGGTCGCCTTCACCGGTTCTGTCGGCGTCGGCCGCGCAATCGGCCACATCGCGGCGGACCGGATCATTCCTCTGACTTTGGAACTGGGCGGCAAGTCGGCCAACATCGTCTTTGATGATGCCGATCTCGACACCGCTGCGACCGATGCCGTGAAGGGCTTCACGCTCAACGCCGGTCAGGTCTGCTCGGCTGGCACGCGGGTTCTGGTTCAGCGCTCGGTCTATGATGCCTTCCTCGACAAGATGAAGAAGGCCGTGGAAGCCATCGTTCCAGGTGAAAATCTCGGACCCATCATCACGCCGGCGCAATTCCAGCGCGTCCAGAAGTACTTCAAGGTCGCAAAAGACGACGGGGCGCGCTGTCTCCACGGCGGTGCCGTCGCCGAGGGCGACGGGTTCTACATCCAGCCCACTGTCTATGCCGACGTCTCCAACGACATGCGCATCGCGCAGGAAGAGATATTCGGCCCGGTCGGCGTCGTCATTCCCTTCGACACGGAAGAGGACGCGATCCGCATCGCCAACGACAGCGACTACGGCCTGATCGGCACGGTCTGGAGCCAAAACATCTCCCGTGCGCTCCGTGTCGCGGACCGGATTGATGCGGGCCAGATCTTCGTCAACGTCTGGAATACGATGTCTGTGCAGACGCCCTTCGGCGGCTACAAGAATTCCGGCTACGGTCGCGAGAAGGGCATCGAGGCGATTCACCACTATTCGCATCTCAAGACGGTCACGGTGAAGATCTGAGGCGGAGAGGGAGACAATGACACCGCAGCATGTGCCCGACGCCGTGTTCCACACCCGCGTGCGCAACCCGGCACTGGGCGGAGACAACCCGTTCGAGTGGAAGACGCAAACAACGGCAGATATATTCGCGGGCAAGCGGATCGTTGTCTTTGCCCTGCCGGGTGCGTTCACGCCCGCCTGTTCAGACAGCCAACTTCCGGGCTACGAGCGTCTCCACGACGACTTTACGTCTTTGGGCATCGACCGGGTCATATGCCTCGCCGTCAACGACGCCTTCGTCATGTTCCAATGGGCCAAATCGCGAGACGTCGAAAAGGTCTTCATGCTTCCTGACGGGAACGGTGAATTCACTCGGAAGATGGGCATGCTTGTCGACCGCTCGGATCACGGAATGGGTCTGCGAAGTTGGCGGTATTCGATGTTGGTCGAAGACTGCGCGATCCGAAAGATCTTCGCCGAACCTGGCCTGAGAGATAATCCGGATGGCGTCCCACTCGAAAGGTCCAGCGCGGAGATCATGCTGGACTACCTCCGGAGAGGCTAGCAGGCACATCGGCTATCGTTTTCGGAACGGCTTGGCCGAAGACTCCATTCATATGGAAGTAACGTCGTCCCAATCGCCGTCGATTGCCTGGCTTTGTTCTCGTGAGGGTAGAGAAAGGCTGACGCTTTTGGCATGACCTAGGTGTTTAGTATCCACGCTCTGGAGCAAACCCACCGACTTCCAGTCGGTCTGCTTCAGCGAGAAAGAATCGTGATATGATC
>NZ_JAWHTD010000037.1:0-35890 GCF_032586235.1 Aestuariicoccus sp. MJ-SS9 | reverse complement strand
GATACTCGCCCACCTCAGAGCGCTTTGGACCGTCATCATCGGTTGGTTGTTCGCCGACCTGCACACGCCCAACACACGAAATCCCCGCCTTCAGTCCGCCTGAAGGTGTTGTTCAAACCCGACTAAGTGTCGTAAAAAATTTAGGCAAATGAAATTTAACGGCTTCATTTAGACGGATATTCTGGACGGAAAAAGAGATGATGGCTTCAAGATTAGCAGCGCCTTGAGCGCCGGCTGGGTATCCATTTTGCGACCCAGAGGCAACAGTTCGGAAACTTCCTCTTTGCCCCCTTTTTTATTGATGCAGTTGCTCTAGCCTTTACCCTTAAGGGGGATTTTCTCTTGACACGACGCGAGATCTGCTTTGGACGTCAGTATTATTATTCGCACCTATAATGAGTCGCGTTGGCTGGTCGAGGTTCTTGAAGCGATCGCCGGGCAAACATCAGACGTGTTGCACGAGACAATCATCGTCGATTCGGGATCGACGGATGACACTTTGATTATCGCTGAACGCCATGGTTGTCGCGTCGAGCACATCTCAAAGCCCGAATTCACCTTTGGACGTTCTTTGAATGTCGGCTGCGCGGCCGCGCGCGGAAATGTTCTGGTGTTCCTTTCTGGCCACTGCATTCCAGCAGTGCATGACTGGCTTGAGCGCCTCATTGAGCCGGTCGTCAACGGCACCGTGGCATATTCCTATGGACGACAGATGGGCAAGGAAGGCGTCTCTCGGTTTTCCGAACAAATGTTGTTCGAAAAATACTTCCCGGACCAATCGCAACTCCCGCAAGAGGGGTTCTTTTGCAACAACGCTAACGCCGCGTTGGCTGCTGGGGTCTGGCGTGATCATCCCTTTGATGAAGAAGTCACCGGGCTTGAGGATATTGCCTTGGCCAAGAACCTGGTCGCAAATGAGATGGCGATTGGTTATGTGGCCGAAGCACCGGTTATCCACATCCACGAAGAGACATGGGCACAAGTAAAGAACCGGTATGAGCGGGAGGCGATAGCGATGCAGCTGATCATGCCTGATATCTATTTCGGCTTCTTCGACTTTCTGTGGTTTACAGCTGCAGGCATCGGCCTGGACATCAAAGACGCGCTACGCCGTGACGAACTTCCGGGCATGGGTCGCATCGCGGTGTGGCCTGAGATTGCTCTTTTCCGGTATCACCAGTACTGGGGAACCTATCGCGGCAGCACAGCGTCGTTGCGACTGTCGAAGTTGCAGAAACAAAAATATTACTATCCACGCTGAAGGACGTCCCGATGACCAGAAAAACCGTTGCATTGGTGCCGATAAAGGCAAAAAGCGAGCGAGTGAGAGCGAAGAACTTCAAAACTTTCGCGGGACGTCCCTTGTTTCACTGGGTCATTTCGACCCTGTTGGCCATGGACGAGATCGAAGTTGTTGTGATCAATACTGATGCCGAGGATAAGCTGAAGGAGCATGGTCTAAATGAACTGGATGCCGGTAACAAGCTGCTACTCCGGCATCGAAGGGAGGAGATATGCGGTGATCATGTCTCGATGAATCTTGTTATTGCGGATGATCTGGCCGCCATCGAGGCCGACCGGTACGTCATGACACATGCGACGAACCCGCTGATATCCGCCAAAACGATTTCGTCCGCGTTGCAGGCTTATGACACATGCTTACGTGATGGAAGTGCCGACAGCCTATTCACCGTCAACCGGGTGCAGACGCGGTTCTACCGCGAAGATGGATCGGCCGTGAATCACGACCCGGACAACCTACTCCGTACCCAAGACCTCGAGCCGTGGTTCGAGGAGAACTCAAACCTCTATATCTTTGACAGGTCCAGCTTTACCGCAACCGGCGCGCGGATCGGAAAGGCGCCCTGCTTGTTCGAGTCGCCTAAGCTTGAATCTCTGGATATCGACAATGCCGAGGACTGGGTGCTTGCGGAGGCTCTTGCCATGCGGAGTTTGCCATGACGCGTGTATTGCTTACGTGCCCGCCGATGATTGGGATCGTTGACGAGCTCCGCGCCCGGTTTGATCGCGAGAGCATCGAGTTGTTCGTGCCAGAGTTTGTTCAGATTGTGCCCGAGGCGGAATTGATCGAGTTGGTGCCGATTTTTGATGGTTGGATTATCGGTGATGACCCGGCGACGGCGGCAGTGCTTGAGGCTGGCCATGCGGGATCGTTGCGCGCATGCGTCAAGTGGGGAGTTGGTACCGACAACGTTGATTTCGAGACGGCCCGGCGACTGGGCATTCCGGTGACCAATACGCCCGCGGCATTTGGCAACGAGGTGGCAGACGTCGCCATGAGTTACGTTGTCGGACTGGCGCGAGAGACCTTTGCGATTGACCGTGGCGTGCGAGCAGGCGGTTGGCCCAAACCGCGTGGCATTTCTCTAGCCGGACGGCTTGTTACGCTGGTGGGCTTTGGCGATATCGGTCAACAAACGGCGCGCAGGCTTCTGGCAGCAGAAATGGAGGTTCGGGTTGTCGATCCGTTTTTCTCCAATGCTGCGGCTTTGAGTGTCCAGCCGACAACGTGGCCACAGGCGATTAAAGATGCAGATTTTGTCGTTTTCACCTGTCCACTGACGCCGAACACGAAAGGAATGCTTAACTCTGACACGCTGCGACTGGCAAAGCCCGGGTTGCGGGTGGTGAACGTTGCCCGCGGACCGATTATTGATGAGGTCGCATTGGTTACAGCTCTGAGAGACGGCACCGTTCACTCTGCGGCGCTGGACGTCTTTGAGATCGAACCATTGCCAGAATCAAGCGCGCTGCGAGGATTCGACCGCTGCATATTAGGATCGCATAATGCATCGAACACGGAAGATGCAGTGCGACGCGTTTCCAACAGGGCCTCGGATTTCCTTATTGCCGCACTTGGGTCAACCTAGCGTCAGGACTTCGGCATAGGGTTCATAGTCGCCAATTGGTTTCAAGCATGAGCAATCGTACCGCTGACGGAACAATGGCACTCCGTCGATCCCAACGGCCATGTAGCGGCCTTTTTTGTAGGGTTTGTGGGAAGAATGCTTCGGTGCGTGGTGAGCGCAGTGGCTGCCAAACTGCATTGGTTCGAGGCAGTTCCGGTATGTCCAATATGATAGGCTTTCTCCGGTGATCTGGTGACGGACCTCGTTCATTGGCTACTCGGACAGCGTTGCAAGAAAACATCAAATCCCCTCAGCGCTCTCACAGTCTACCCTACTCAGTTGCGGCATAAACTCACTTAAATTATTTGATTCACTTCTCAACGGGATATGGGTATGCAGCAAGCGCCGTCAATCGGAACTATCGCCTCAGACATCGACAAGCAGCACACCGCTAGGGTCGTTGTGATCGACCAGACAGCCCCGACCGAAGACAGCGCTAGCGGGGCGATCAAACGTACCATTCTAAACGGCATCGAACGCGAAAACCTTCTAATCGTCTACGGTCGGCATGTGCCGGTTAGCCGGCTTACCATCCACGCAGGTCTCGACCCGGAATATGCGACTCGCCGCACCTATCGCTCAATCGATTCTGCGGTCTCGATCATCCGCGACTTCGATCCGCATCTCATCCTCTACCGTCCATTGCCCGAAAGCCCGATGCTTCATGAGCTAGCCTGCCACCTGGCCTTTGACGAACATATGCCTATAGCCCTGTGGTTCATGGACGATTGGCCAGCGCATCTGAAAGAGCACGACAAGGTGCTTCACGACCATCTGGTTACTGACATCATCCGTCTATGCGGCATGGCCCAAAGCTGCTTTGCCATCTCGCCCCAAATGGCCGCAGTCTTCCGCGACAGATACGGCGGGCCTGAGTACCACGTTGCACACAATGGAATTGACCCCCGTGATTGGGCCAGCCTCATAAAATCACCGCGACGCCCCGGCCCGGTTGTATTTCGCTATTCCGGCAATCTTGCATCGAACATGACACAAGATAGCATCCTGCGCCTAGCTCACGTCATCTCCGCTCTAGCCCGCGACGGCAATCCCGTGGCCTTGGAGGTCCGGACGCATCGTCATTGGCGGCATCTGAAAGACAAGTTCAGCGCCCTCCCAGGCGTGTCCTTCGAACAGATATCGCAAACCCAAGGAGAGTATCGACAATGGCTCTGTGATGCGGATGTTGGTGTAATTGGCTACAATTTCGACGAGATCACGGTTCGCTACACGCGCTTTTCCTTTGCCAACAAACTGCCCGAACTTCTGGCGGCTGGTTTGCCGATCCTAGCCATTGGCCCGCTTGAGATCGAGACAATTCGCTATCTTAAAGAGCACGACCTGGCAATCCTCGCATCCGACCCCTCATCCGAGACTCTTAAGACTGCTGTCAAGCATCTCGCCACAAACACTGCATTGCGTGAAACTCTGGCCGTGAGAGCAGCGCATCACGCACAGGAGTTCTTTGCAATTAACCGCACGCGTGCAAAGATGTGGCACGTAATTAACAGCGCGGCCACCACCAGAGCGAAGGGAAAGTCTGATGCGGTTGATTTGATGACGAAAGCTCGGCCCGGGTTTTGGGGGCGGGTCACTGAGACCCTATACGCAGATTTTATATCAATATTATTCAGACTGAACAATTTTCTTTTTAAACCGAAGTAACATATAATAACTAGGTAGTGAAAAATATGCCCAATACCGATACTAACCCCGTTATAACGCTGAACAAAAGAACCGCTTTTGTCCTCGGTAACGGCCCGTCGCTGAAAGGCATCGACCTACCTGCGCTAACCGGCCATATGTCCATCGGAATGAATGCTGCCTATCGGTATTGGGATCGAATCAATTGGCGGCCAACACATTACACCTGCCTCGATCTTGTTGTGGGTATTTCGCACAAGGAGGAAATTAGGCGGCTGATCCGTGAAGGTCGCGACGATGCTTTTCAGGGGCCCACCCCAATCGGTCGTTTCCTATTGCGTAGCAATTTAATCTCTGAACTTGGCGTCGATGCCGCGGATAGCAGAGTACTGAACTATGACGCGATAAGAATGTATACACCACTCTTTCAGATTGACCCAGTCACAACTGGCAGCCATGCGGTTCTGTGGGCGCATTTGGAGCGCGCAGATCCCATCATCATCATGGGCATCGACGGCAAGTATCGCGAAATTGTTGATGGCGCCAAACGAGGCAAAGGAATTGAGCTCGAAATTACGGAAAACAAAGACAATCCGAATTATTTCTTTTCCGGCTACCAGCAGGTTGGAGACCGCTACAACATCCCCAATCCTCGACCTAATTTGCACCTTTCTGCGTGGGAAAAAGTGGCTGAAACACTTTCTGAAAAAAATGTTCAAATCGCGAATGGAAACACCCGGTCCGAAGTTGCGTTCTTTCCCTACGTCGATTGCAATCAGTTGATCGAGGAAGGGTCCGCTCCACTTAGTCGCCCTCAGCAGTCGGTTATGTCGGAAAACTCGTCAGAGTCGGCACAGAACGCTCTATCCATAAAGATAAAGAATGCCCCGATCCGTCCCATCTTTTTGGTGACGCCTTTTCTGGCAGCGGTCGCCACCGGCCTGCTTTGGCTTGCCGGGGCAAGTGCGCTGGCAATCATGCTGCTTGCCGGTATGGTCGCGGCGACCATTTCCTTGCTTCTACACCTGCTAGGAACGTCCCTGCCGCGGTTGCGGACAAGACAGGCGAACGACGTATCGCTGGAGCTAGTGTTCTCCGAAGTCAGCCGGCAGCTGCAAGCACTCGAGCGCGAGCGCGTAAATGCAAAAGAGAATTAACTTTGTTAGGGTCAGGATGCATTGAATTCCCGAGCTCTGCGTGATTCACGGCTCCAAAAACGGAGCGGTGACATGAGCGATCTTTTCTGGCTGACTGACGCGCAGATGGCGCGTCTGAGGCCCTACTTTCCGAAGTCGCACGGCAAGCCCAGGGTCGACGACAGGCGGGTTTTGAGCGGGATTATCTTCATCAACCGCAATGGGTTAAGGTGGCGCGATGCCCCTGAAGCCTATGGCCCACACAAGACGCTATACAGTCGTTGGAAGCGCTGGAGCGAGAAAGGCATTTTCGCGCGGATGATGGTGGGTCTGGCTGCCGAGCACGGCGAACAGAAGACCGTGATGATCGACGCGACCTACCTGAAGGCACACCGAACGGCGACCAGCATGGCCGCCAAAAAGGGGGGCGCGGTCGTCTGATCGGTCGAACCAAAGGCGGCATGAACACCAAATTGCATGCCATCTGCGACAGCCAAGGACGTCCGCTCGACCTGTTCGTCACCGCCGGTCAGGTCAGCGATTACATCGGCGCGCGAGCGTTGCTCAGCAGTCTCCCAAAAGTCGACTGGCTGCTCGGGGACAGAGGCTACGACGCCAACTGGTTCAGAGAAGCGTTGAAAGACAAAGGGATACGCGCCTGTATCCCGGGTCGAAAGCAGCGCAAGACAACAGTGAAATACGACAAGCGCCGATACAAACGGCGCAACCGCATCGAGATCATGTTCGGCAGGCTCAAGGATTGGAGGCGCGTGGCGACGCGCTATGACCGCTGTCCGAAGGTCTTCCTCTCGGCCATCGCCCTCGCAGCAGTCGTCATCTACTGGTTATGAATCCTGACCCTTGGGTGCGCGACAGCAACTGGACAGAACACTCGGATTGTTTCGCAGTCATGAAGTTGAAGACCTCCGCGCTGCCACGTCGTTTTGTGCAAACCAAGCCGCTGCCCTTGAAAGTACATCTCATTCCTGGCGCAGATGCCTCACTTCACGGCGTAACCGGTGCAGCTTGGCCAGCTCGGCATTTTGTCAAAAGTGCATCGCGTTCGCAATCAATTGCGCCGGCCTGCTGGACCCAATCATGGATCGTTGGGGGGCAAGGCACATACTCCCGCGCCAGACTTTCAATACTGCGACCAGCTCGCGCCACCGCAACCAATTGCGCCTTGAATTCCGTCGGGGCGGGGTCCTCGTTCTTGGAATGCAAAACACTTTCCTTCATCAATGAAAAAGTGTCCATCAAACCCCGGGACTCCAGCATTGGAGATCGTAGAGCAGAGTTTCGAACGCTGCGACCCAACGGCGCTCGTCGAACCGCACCAGCGCGTGTTCCCGGGCCGCTTGTCGCATTTGGCGTAACCTCGGCCGATCGCCTGCCAGACGCAGGATCTCTGTCGCGAAGCCCGAGACGTCCTCGGCCCGGCAAGAGATTGCACAGCTTGGATTCACGATCTCCGAGACCGCGGTGCCTTCGGTACAAACCACCGGCAGACCGCAAGACAATGCCTCGGCCGCGGCTAGACCGAAACCTTCCGCCCGCGACGGAAATAACAGAAGATCAGCCTCTCGGTAAGCGTCGCGCACGCCGGCGCGATCCCGCGAGCCGGTGAACGTCGCCCCGGAGGGGATATCCGAGGGCTCCGGGCTTGGACCCACAAAGGTCAGCTGTACGCGCGTCCCCAGCTCAGCCATAACCCTTGCAATGAGGTCGATTCCCTTCCGCCGGCTCGGTTTGCCGACAAAGAGCAGCCTGATCGGACCCGAAGAGTCGCGTGGCGTCTGGCTTGGAGCAAAGAACTCCGTGTCGACCGCGTTCTCGATGACGGTGACGCCGTTAATGCCCAACAGGTCGCGCATGCTCCTGGCCACGTAATGACTGACCGCAACATTAATCTGTGCGCGTCTTGCGGCGGCCCGCTCCATTGGCGTTACGAAATGCGCGTGAAATTGCGATTGCGCGAAACTCTTGAATGGCGACAATACCGGATCCTGCACAACAAGGTGGCAGACCGATACCAAGGGCACCCCTCGCCTTGCAAAGGCCGCCGCTGTCCAGCTGTTTGCAATCACGGCGTCGGTTTCAGGCGGGATCGAAACCGGCGCCAGCCAAGGCGCATATTGAAAACCGTGCGCGATCTCGCTTAGCGTCACGGAGTGCCCGCGACGGGCCAACAATTCCGCCAGCCTTCGGGTCCAGATCTCGGCCCCGGTGCCGGTCCGGATCATCGGAAAAGACAGGTTCAGGCCTCGCTGCATCATGTGTTGACCTGGGTGCCTGCCTGCGAATTCGCCTCACGATCAGTCAAGTGCGTCCCGATCAATGTCCGCTTTCATCTGCCGATACCGGATTTCGGCCAGCAACACCCGGTTGGCGGCCACCATATCAGCCAACACGCCACCGATCAGCAGAACCATGCCGGTAACGATGAACGCCCCGCCGATAATCAATGATTGTAATTTGCCGCTGCCATCGCCCATCAGCCAGAACACAAGAAACCGCGCAAATGCTACAAAGCCTGGCAAAGCCGCGAAAAACGCGCAGGCGGCGAAAAACCGGAACGGTCGATAAAGGACCGAGACGCGCAAGATCGTCAACGTCGATTTCAGCACGTAGTCAGCGGAATTTCGGACCAACCGCGATGGTCGGGTCGGATCATTGACCTTTACCGGAACAGAGGCCACTGGGATGCCCAACCGCCCCGCCTGGATGAGCGTTTCCAACGTGTAGGTGTAGCGATTGAAAACATAAAGCTGCATCGCCGCGTCGCGGTGAAAGGCGCGAAATCCGCTGGGCGCGTCGGGAATGTCGAGCCCGGAGGCGCGCCGGACGACGGACGACCCAACCTTCTGAAGGAGACGCTTCACAGGAGAGAAATGCGCGATCTTCTTGATAGGCCGCGCACCGATCACAAGCTGCGCCCGGCCTTGCAGGATCGGCGCAGTCAAAGACGGGATCGCCTCTGCTCGGTACTGATTGTCGGCATCGGTGTTGACTATGACATCGGCTCCGCGCCTAAGCGCTGCTTCGAGCCCGGTCATGAACGCCTTGGCAAGTCCAGCATTATGATCGAGCCGAACCACGTGATCCACCCCGTTGGCGCGTGCAACATCTGACGTACCGTCGCTCGATCCATCATCGACAACCAGCCACTCGACAACATCGAACCCCTCCACTTCTCGCGGCAACTCCGAGAGTGTTTGGGGCAGGGTGTCCGCCTCGTTGAAACACGGGATCTGAATGACAAGCTTCAAGGTCAACAAGCCGGTTAATGGTTGCCAGCAGGTTTGCCAAGCTATTGTGACGGGTCAACCCATCTCGGCCAAACCGGGAAAAATAGCGCCGCACTGTTTCCGAATAGTCAAGTCGCGCCCCCAGCAGGGCCGTTCGTATCAATTCAAGGGCTCAATCCTGAAAAGCGGGCTCATCCACGCACTGTCTTCGAACACCCGCGTGGCACGCAAGTCCGGACGCTCGACAAGAAGTTGATCCTTCAGTTTCTCCGACTGAACGTAAACGACGTAACCAGCCGCGCGGGCAGCCTGGACCAGGCGCGGATCCATCTGGTCCGTAAATCTATCTCGCGCCGCTATCGGGTCTTGCCTGCGAATTTGAAACAGCATGGACTCGTACACCCGTGCGTAAAGGAAGCTGTTATTCGGAAGAGCCGCCATCACCGACTCGGCTTTGGCGTTGTAAAACCGGCGACCGATGTCCATCGGGAGGTCGTATCCATAGGTTCCAAAGAGGCTAAGCCAGACAGCCGCGGCAAAAGCTGTGTGAGTAAGCATTTTCCATAGTTGCGAAAGGTGTGAGAAAACCGCAGCGACCATCAGTGTTCCGCATGCATACAGGGGAAGTGAATGCTGTAACACAGCCGCGGCCGGAAAGGGCAGAACGCTAACGGCAGCCGCCATTGCAAAAACAACGACGACACCGCCACCGCACCACACAACCAAGAAACTTCGGGCTGAAATTTCCCCGATCCGAGATAATGCAATCGCGGAAAGAATACTGACGAAAGGTATTACCGGCAGGAAGTAGCGCATGTTTGCCGATCCGCCCCCATGCCAGGAAATGCGAGCGAACGGCAGGCTCCAGGTTACGATCAAAAGTGTGCAGACAATGAGGCCAAAACGTTCGGACGGGCGCAAGGGAAATACTGCGAGCGCCACAATGATCCCGATCCACGGCATGCTTTGCGCCACCGCCTTTTTGTACATGCTGAGAACGGTCAATGTGCCGTCCGGATGGCGCGTAACCTGGTGGCTGCGGTCGTCCAGAAGCCGCATATCGCCCCACAGTGTCGCCATGCCACGCAGGATGGCTCGCAATTCATCCTCTACCGGCCGGAACCATGGAACAAACATAACCGCGGCCAATCCAGCGATCAGCACAGCTGCGAACGGGATTGGCTTGAAACGAACCGGTCGGCGCCGTATCAGCAGGCAAATCGCGAGGAATACACCCATAGCCAAGGCCAAACCACCGTAGCTTTCAAGCGACGTTCCGCCGTTTGTCGACCCGTAGCTTGCAGGAAGAAACACACCGAATTTGAGCCAATTCAACCACGATGCCAGCAAGGCGCCCGGCAATGCGCCAGTCCCTGCCAAGGCAATAAGCTGTGCCGGTCGCGCCGCCCATACCAATATGATCGCCAACAACGCCGGCACCGCCAGAACCACGTCCACCCGCACCGACAGACCAAGACCCAGCACGCCTCCCGCAATCAAGGCGTCGCGCCGCCATGCCCGTGGGCGATGAACGGCTTTCAGCACGAGCCAAACTATGGCCAGCACGGCAGCGGTTGCCATGGCATGAGGCCACAACGCCTTAGCGTAGATCACCAGATAACTGCAAAGTGCGAACAGAACCGCAGCATGCGCGGCAACGCGCCTATCCTCGAATAGCAGAACCGAGATCTGGTGGGTCAGCCAAACGGCCAAGGCCGCAGCAATTGCACTCAGGGCCAACACACCCTTTAGGCCGGCGGCCCTGAAGATCGGTAGCAAAAAGTAGGACAGGCCCGAGGGATACTGCGAAACAACGCCCTCGGGTCCAACTTTCAAAAGGTCATTGAACAGAAGCGCCGGATGCTCGAACTGGGCATAGCCATTGTCTATGAACAGTCCCCCGTTCTGGCGCAAGACTTCGAGCGAGGCGTAGATCACCGTTTCGTCCGGCACCCAAAGCCCGGCGGGCAGCGCTACGACCAGTATCAGCCAAAGAGCCCCAAACGCCGCAGCCAGAAAGACGGGCCTATTGATCATGACGCCATGCCCTTCGCAACGCGATTGTCGTGTTGGCCCAGACTACTCTTGCCGATAAAAAAGAAGAGCAAACGAAGGACAAAATTAAAAATTGAGTGGCGGTGGGATTGTCCGGCACGCTATACCGACGTGCGGAACATGTCTATCGGTGCTATTCCTGCCTAGTGAGCACCCGACCCGACTGTGGAAATCGCGTCACATGCGAGACGTGCATTCACTCGTCACGCCCCCTTCTCCCACCGCCTATTTTTTTGCGCCTCGCCCTGCCCCGCGTTGAGCCCGGCCAGGCCACGGTCCAGTCGGAGCGAATCTAGGCCACCACATCATCTCCGAAAAACTGGTAGTCGTCGTTTTCGAAATCGACGGGGATCGTGCTCTCTTACTCGTCGATAGAGACAACCACGACGATACCCGGCGACTTCATCCGCTCCAGCATCCATTGGCAGAAAGCTCATACGCAGTCATTCGGCAAGGGCGTCGCAGGAATCTGCCGGAATCCGCTACGCATTGCCGCCGCAACGCGGCCGGAGACGGGAGGAGAAGACTATGCCAGCGGCTCAATCTCCAGCGTGGTCTTCTCGTGCCCAATGGTCGCGTCAACCACTGTGAAATCCTGTTGGATATCGTTTTCGAAAATCTCTCGCGCCAGAGAGTTGATGAAGTGCCTTTCAATCCGGTTGCCGATCCCGCGGCCACCTTCAAAGAAATTTTCTGTGCATATGGTTTGCAGCTTTTCGAAGGCCACGGCACCGACCGTCACGGTGATCCCGCGTTCGATCCGGACCGCCTCGAGCACTCTTTCGATAATGGCTCCGAAGATCGTCTGCGCGGCGGGGGCGGACAGGAAGTCGAATACGATGATGTTCTGGCCAATCCGGTTCAGAAGCTCCGGCCGCTGAAGCCGGACGCGGAAATGATCCTCGATCGACCTTCCGATTTTTAGGGCGAGCTCTTCGTGGCTGTCGGACGGCAGAACGTTCATCCCCATGTTGGAGACGCGCGATTCTTTGACGGTGCCGATATTGGAGGTGAAAATAATTAGGGATTCTGAGAAATGCGCGGTCGAGCCCCTTGAATCGGTCAACCGGCCGTCATCGAGGATCTGGAGGAACACATCGAGCGTGCGCGGATGGGCCTTTTCGACCTCGTCGAACAGGAAGACGCTGAATGGCCGGCGGTGAGCGGCGTTGACAAGTTCGCCGCCCCGTTCATGGCCCGGATGCCCTGGAGGCGCGCCAACCAACCGGGACACCGCGGTCTCCTCCATGAATTCGGACATATCGAAGCGATGGCAGGCCGCCTCATCGCCGAACAGAAGCTCTGTCACGGCCTTCGCAAGCTCGGTCTTGCCGACGCCGGTCGGTCCGGCAAGAAAGAGGATGCCACGGGGCTTGAGCTGCCGCGACCCCGATTGCGATCCCGACAGCCCGACGATCGAGCGGGCCAGAATGTCGGTCGTCTTGTCGATCGCGGCCTGCTGACCCTTGATCCGGCGTCCGAGGATGTCCTTGGCCATGCGCACGCGGTCGGCCAGGACCTTGGAATTCCAGGGGTTCCGCCGCATCCCGGTTCGGTAGACGCGGATCGCGTCAGATATCCGGGCAAGCGATATGCCCTCGGCGCGGGCGACCTTCGCGATGGAGCGCATCGCCAGAAGCGTCTCGCCGTCGCATCCCAGCGCGAATTGCTGCAGCTTGTCGTGATCGGGCGCGTCCCCGTTCGCGCAGCCGAGACCATAACGGTCGACGAGCTGGCCGGCATAGAGGAAGCGGTCTTCCAGATTTGGCAGTTCGACATGAATCTCCCGCAGGGCGGTATTCCCGATCCCGAACCAGTGCGGCACCCGCGCGGATTCGTCGACCATCCAGATCGTCGGGTTCTGAATGTCGCCTGACCCTTCCGCGCCCTGACGTTCGCGGGTGTTCTTGTCGATCTGAACAAAGAAGCGATCCCGTTCCTCCGGGTCGGAACGACCCAGGTGCGACGCGTAATCCATGATCAACGCAACGCGGGCGGTGGCGCTTTGGGAAACGGCAAGATGAACCCGCGCCAGTTCGGGCAGGCTCAGATCGGCGCGGCCCAGCGGCAGCTCGGCGTTCTTGAGGAGGCGTTCGACGTCGGGGGAAGGGGTGGTGTCGCACCGTAGGCCCGCAACCGGATCGTAGATCAGCAGTGTTTCGATACCTTGAGCGCTCAGCAGGCGCCTGACTACCCCGAAAAGATCGGCAAAGGTGGTTTCGGCGCCTTGAACGGTTGGAAAGATGTCGCGGATATTACCCGACAAGACCAGGTGCCGGGCATAGTTCCCGGCGGATGCGAGTTCGTCGAACCATGCAGGCGGATCGTGGGCGGGCAGATTCTTCGGAGAGGTCGACAAGGGCAAGTCAGGTGTTCCAGTGGCTCCTCGCCGCGGTGCGCCAAATGTGTCCCGCAGGGAAATTTCGATCAGATCGCCCCCAAACTAAAACGCCGCGGCCCGTCTGGCCACCGTCTTTTGCACGGTGTTTGCGGCTGAAATGATAGTTCTTTCGCGCACCTTTGGGGTGCTTTGGTGTCCAGAGGCGATCTTGCGAACAAAAGGACAGCAGTACGTCAAAGAAGAAATACGGCGCCGTCAACGCCAGGCCGACCTGCGCCGCGAGCAGCGGGCCGGAGGAAAAGAGCACTTGGAAGATCGCGTTTCTGCCGCCGGCAGCTCCGGCTGCAAATCAGAACGCCGAGCACCGCGAGGACGGTCTCGCGCGGGGCCTTGACCGCTTCGACGTCTATGGGGCTCAGGAGGGTTTTGGGGACGGTCAATCCGAGCATTGCGAAGGCGATTGAAATGAAGATGAAACTCGGACCCAGCGCGAAATTGATGGTCCTGATGGTAGAGACCTCGAACGCGAGAAGCGCTCAGGAAATCAGAAATGTCCCGAGGTGTCGCGAAACGGTCCGGCCGTTGGCCGCGTTTTACAACGGCTTCACTGCGGGGGGGTCAGGCCCGAGAGCGTCTTGAGAATGATCATCAGAATGGGAACCAGAACGATGATCAGGTTCACCGGAAACATGAATAGAGCCATTGGAAACAGCATCTTTACCGGGAGCGCGTTGGCCTTTTCCTCAGCGCGAAGAAGCCGCATGGTCCGCATTTCCTTGGCAAAAACCCGCAGCGTCTTGCTGATGCTCGCGCCGAGTTCCTGCGATTGCTTGAATAAGACCGCCAGCGTGCGGGCTTCCTCGAGATTGATGCGCCTCGAGAAGTTCTGAAGGGCTTCGTGCAGCGGTCGCCCGGCGCGGACTTCGAGGTTGATGATGCTCAGCTGCAGACCGAAATCGCGCGTGGTGGCCAGAAATTCGCGTGTGACCCGATCAAGCGCTGCCTCGATCCCAAGGCCGGCATCTACGCAGACCATCAGCAGATCCATGAAATCGGGAAAGAGTTTCTTGAATTCCCGTGTCCGCCGTTTTCCAATGTTTTCCAAAACTGCCGAGGAAAAAACGAAAACGATGGCGGACAGGATCATCGCCGCACTGAGTATCACAATGGTGCTCAACGATTCCAGCGTGGCCGACGCGCCGAACTGAACGGCCATGAACGTGACTGCGGCGGCGCACAGCCTGATCAGATTGAACTTCCAAATCGCCGATCTCGAAAAATAACCAGCCTGGACGAGCCGCATTCTCAGAGAGTTTGGGGATTCGTTCTGAACTACGTCCAGATAGTATTTCATATCTTCGTTTTCGCTGCCGAGAATGCGGTCGATTTCGGCATCAGTGACGGTACGCTTCCTCCGCGTGTTGTCGATATTTTGCGCAACTTCCCGGCGGCGGAGAACGTAATTCACGACCGTGAACACGATCAACAAGACCGCGACAAAGGTGCTGACCAGTACGATATTCGGGTTCACGTCTGCTGCTCCCTTCGCGCCGCGTCAGTAGTCGAAGTTCACGAGCCGCCGGATCACGATCATGCCAAAGAAGATCAAGATCAGGCAGCCGACAACGATGAACGTTCCATATCCGCTTTCCCAGACCAGATCGAAATAGGTGGGAACCATTGTTCTGAGCATGAAGAATAGCAGGAAGGGAAACACCAGCATGATCCACGCGGTGATCCGCCCCTCGGCCGAGATCGCCTTGATCTTGGCCTTGATGATAAGGCGGTCACGGATCATCTGGGACAGGTTCTCGAGAATTTCGGCAAGATTGCCACCGGTGCCGCGTTGAACGCTGACACTGACCGTCAGCATGTTCAACTCGGGTGCACCAACCCGGTCGTACATGTTCAGCATTGCCTGTTCGAGTTCCGAGCCGAAGGTCATCTGATCGCTCAGGATGCCGAATTCCGATCCGATCGGGTCCGGCATCTCACGCGCGACCAAAGCAATCGAGGTGGTCAGAGGGTGACCGGCATTCAGGCTGCGCACGATGATGTCGATCGCGGGTGAAAGCTGTTCGGTGAAGATCCTGATGCGCTTGTTTCTCAGGTAGCGCAGAACGAGGAACGCCAGCACGAACCCGATCGCCACGCCAAAAATTGGCTGAAGGACCGGATCCCGCGTTATGAACAGGAATGTGATGATATAGCCGATAATGCAGAATGCCGTGACATACAGAATCCGCTTTGCGAAATTGATTTCCAGACCTGTCTGCGCGACATACTGGTTGAACCAGGATCCAAGAGATTGCTGGCCGTCTCGCCCGCCCAGACCTCGACGTTTCAGAAGTTCTCCATAGGCCTCTTCGACACCCTTTTTTTCGCGCAGTCTTTCAAGACGGTTCCGGACGTCGCGTTTCGCGCGTCTAACGGAGGCGACCGCACGCAGCAGCGTGTCGAAGGCGAGAAGCGCCGATGCGAAGATCAACCCGTAAAATATCAGTGGATTATCGAACATCTATTCAAGCACTTTGGAAGGATCAAAAATCGAGCGGTCAAGGTGAAGGCCCATCGTTTCCATGTCGTCGAGGAAGGTTGGGCGGATCCCGGTCGCCCTGAATTCCCCGAGGATATTTCCATGGTCGTCGACGCCCAGGCGTTTGAACTTCATGATTTCCTGCAACTGAATGACATCGCCTTCCATTCCGGTGATCTCGGAAATCGAGGTGACGCGCCTGGTACCGTCTCTCATACGCTGAAGCTGAATAATCAGTTGCACGGCAGAGCTGATCTGGGACCGGATCGCCGACTGCGACATCGGCATACCCGCCATGCCGACCATTTGTTCTATCCGGCTTAGCGCGTCTCTGGGATTGTTGGCGTGGATCGTGGACATCGACCCTTCGTGGCCGGTGTTCATCGCCTGAAGCATGTCAAAGGCCTCCTGGCCTCGGACCTCACCGATGATAACTCGGTCCGGTCGCATCCGCAGTGCGTTTTTCACAAGGTCGCGCTGTACGATCTCATTGCGTCCATCCACGGTCGGAGGGCGCGTTTCAAGGCGCACGACGTGGGGCTGCTGCAATTGCAGTTCCGCGGCGTCTTCGATCGTGACGAGGCGCTCTTCATGCGGGATATATGCCGAAAGCGCGTTCAGCATGGTGGTCTTACCCGAGCCCGTACCGCCAGATACGATGGCTGAGACCTTGCTTTCCACCGCCGCGGCCAGCAATTCGGCCATGCCTTTCGCCAATGCCTTGGCATCGACCAGTTTTTTCAGCGAGTAGGGGCGTTTGGAAAATTTCCGAATGGACACCTGAGGACCATCCACGGCCACGGGGCGGATCGCGACGTTCACGCGCGAACCGTCCTGCAACCGCGCGTCAACAAGCGGCGAGGATTCATCCACACGCCGTCCCACCGCGGCAACGATCTTGTTCACGATCCGCATGAGGTGGGCTTCGTCCTTGAAGCGAACCTTGGTGCGTTCGATCACCCCGCGGCGTTCGATGAACACCGTCCCTGCGCCCACGATCAGGATATCCGAGATCGTATCGTCGGCGAGCAGGGGCTCGATGGGACCAAGACCCAGCATCTCGTCGCCAATATCCGAAATTAGCGAGTCGAGCTCCGCCGAATTCAGTGGGAAATTGTGCTCTTTCGCGTAAGCCCGGACCAAAGGCCTGAGTTCGGCGTGGATCTCGTCCTCTTCCATCGTGTCGAGGATCGAAAGGTTGATCTTGTCGAGAAGATAGCGGTGAAGAGCAACCCTTTCGGAAACGAAGTCGGGACCGTCGTGCGCCGGCTCGGCATGTTTCGTGTTTTCCGGTTCGGCCTTGAACGCGTCCAGGTTCAAAACCGTCGCTTCCGTCTTATTTTCGTTCTCCGGGGCGGATGTTCGGAAAAAACGGCCTGCCATCTGCTGCGCTCCTGCGTGTTAATGAACGACGACTTTTGTCCCAGGGCGGACCTTGTTGAACAATTCCATCACATCAGTATTTGTGAGCCTGAAACACCCAGATGTCTCGTACTCGCCGACGGTTCCCGCACTGTTCGTTCCGTGAATACGGTAGAGCGTATCACGCCCGTTCGAATAGAGATAAAGAGCGCGAGCCCCCAATGGGTTGTAAGGTCCGGGCGGCACATAATCCGGCAAGGACGGGTCGCGTTTGCGCATTTCCGCCGGAGGGCGCCACGCTGGCCATTCCTTCTTGCTCCCGACATATGTGGTTCCTGTCCACGAGAAGCCCTCTCGCCCGATCGAAACCTGATACTTTTCAGCCTTACCACCCGACAACACGCGCAGGAGTGTCCGGTCCTTGTTGGAAATGATGATCGTTCCGGGGGCCTCGCCGCCTGTGTACCGGACCAGACGCATCGTCCTTTCGCCATGCGTGCGCGGAACCTTCCGCAACGATTGCGCGTAGAGAGTGCCAGGACCACCGATCATGGAAAAGGCGATAAGTCCGTACAGGAAGGCGCGTCGATTATGTCTTTTCACACTCATTTTTCCACCTGTCCCATCATGTCCGCCGATTTCATGTATTTGGTCAGCACTTTCAGAAACTTCGCCCGCCCGGAGATCGAGCTTGGCAATACGCCACGGTCAACGGCTTCGCCGATCAGGCTTTCGTCCAGAGGAAGGTAGCCGAACGGTGTGTCGGGGAACAACTCCTTAAGCTTGCGCTTGGGCACACGTGAACCGAACAGGCTGCTCTTATGCTTGTTGAAGAAGACCTGAATCGGGAAGTTGGCACCTCGGAGCGACCTGAGGTGTTCGATAAGGTCCAGCGTGTGCTTGATCGCGGGCAGGTTCAATTCCGTTACAAGCGTGCAACTGTTGACCGCCGACAAGACATCGTCGCGCCATTCCGTTGCATAATAGGGGATGTCGAGGAAGGTGGTTCCGTGTTCGGCGGTGACTGCGTCCAAAAGCCGGAGTACCAATTCATAGCCGTTTATTTCGGTGTTCACCTCGGGCCGTTTGAACGAGTAAAGAAAGAATTTCCCCTCGTGTTTCTGCTGAATGACGCTGATGAACTCGGCGTCGATCCTGCGCGGTGCACTGGCCACGGTTCCGAGGTTGAATGTACTGACCATGTTGAGCACGTAGCCGCAGTTCCCGGTCGAAAAATCCAGGTCGATCAATGCAACGTCAGGCGATTTTCGCGACAGCTTGTTCGCGGCTATATCGGCCATATTGATTGCGACAGTCGTGGCGCCGGCCCCGCCAACACACGAGATGACGGCATGCACCTTGTTCGTCGTCACCCGGGTAACCCGGACCGCGCTTCGAATGCTGTCGAGTATTTCCTGGTCACTGAATGGCTTCTGCAGCCAGTCCTGAACATTGAACTTGAACAATTGCCGCATCGATTCAGGCGGCAGGTCCTCTGACAGCAGGATCAGCGGCGTTTCAGGCGCGCGCGCGCGGATCTCGGGAAAGATCAGAAGCTCGTCTTCGCCGAGATGGTCGATGTTGACCAGAATGAGATCGGCTGTCCCGGCGCTGGGTTCTTCCGCGATCTCGCTCGGGGAGATCTTCGTGATGATGAAACCGGGTTTCTTGTCGATTGTGTTCTCAAGATCCGCCGCTTTGGAGGACGAGCTGTTGACCAGCAGGATCCTGCTGAGTGGGGAAGTGTTCATGTTCGCGTCCAACCAAAATTCATTCAACACGCCGTTCGGCAATCGCTAAGATCTTCGCTGGTGATGGTCACAGCATTCGGTGGCATCGGCACATTGCTAAATGTGCCCCCGGTAAAATATTCCAAAAGGGCGCCTAGAAGGACAAACTCAAAAGTTTGATTTTTCAGTTCCAGGGTAATCGTTGTGACGGGTCCGGCGGGTCTTCCGACATACCCCAGACCAGCTCTTGAGTAGGTGACTTGCAAGTTTTCCGGTCGGATCCAGGGAGCAACGTCGCACACTCCGACCAGACGGTCGATGGCCGGTGTCGTCGGCTCGCAGGTGCCATCCCCGCCGGTCATCAGCCTATTCAACCGCGCACTGGGACAGGCCACCGGCGCACCAGCTCCGCAACCGGTGGAAGCAACCCCGGATGGGACGGGCTCCCCCTCACCGATTGTTCCGCCGAAATCTCCTAAGTCTTCGTAATCGTCGACGAGCGGCGTCGACACCGCAAGCAGGCGAGCGCCCACCTGCAGAGCTTTAACGGACTGGTTCCACTGCAAGACCAGGATGCCAAATTCGATCATGGCTGTGATCACCAGGAGGACGATGGGCATAATGATCAGTGCTTCCGTCATCGAAATGCCGTCTTCCGAGCGAATGAACGATCTGATGCGTTCCTTGCCTACCATCCGATATACCTCGTCGTATGGTAGTACCCGAGCGTCACGGCATCCCCGAGAATTGCAGCGTAAAGCGGTGAGCCCTGATAAAGCACCCGTCCTTCGACACTGACGAGACTATCCGCCGTCGGGGCGGTGGGCGGCGTCGCCGGCAAGATATCGAGTGTGGCTCCGGGCGCACCGTCATACCATCCGGGAACACGTAACGGGTTAGGATCGCCGAAAGCATCGACACTTCCACGCGGGTCGCCATAAAATGCGATGTTCCTAGCCGTTTGAATGCTGCAGGGCATGTAGGACGCGCCTTGGTCCGTGGGCCGGCAGCGCGCCCAATATCTGGCGGCGTCGCGGACGCCGTTCTGAAGTTGCTCCCGTTGCCACATCATGGTGCCGAATTCGAGTATGCCAATCGTAATGATAGTGAGAAGAGGAATCGCAAGAAGGGCTTCAACCCAGACCACGCCACGCTCGTCAGAAATGAACTTTTTCAAAAGGAAACGCATGTTTTGGCCGACTTCCCTTTGCAAAGGCCCGCGAACTTCGCCCGCAGGCGGCACACTTAAAAAACCGAAGCCAGTTTTGACGGCCCGCCGCGCCCGGCGAAGCCGTTCCACCGGGCGACGGCCTTAACCGCCCTTTTCGATATCCGTATTATAGGATTCCGGCGGCCACGCCTGAATGCTCTGAATCGCAGTGTTCGATTCATGTGCGTTTCCGGCACGTAACGCCACGCGATCGCGGTTATTCAGATAATCGCCGCAGCCGCCGAGCAGGATGGCCAGAGCAAAGGCGACAGCAACGCCCTTATTTCTTCTCGATGACGCCATCTTCGAACTCCAAATCTATGATATGGCCATAAGGTCCGACGACACCCTCGCCCTCGCGGAAACGGCGAAGCAGCGGTCTGTCGACTTCCATCATTCCAAGCAGGAAAAGCTCGATGTCGTTGGTCGACCGTGTGTCGTCCAGCGGGCTCGCGAGCTTTTCGTTCGGGGCGGTCGGCCGCACGAGGCGCGGCGTCACCAGGATGACCAGATCGGATTCCCGTTTCTGGAACCCGGTCGACCGGAACAGCGCGCCGATCACCGGAAGCTGCCCGAGCCAGGGCAATTGCTCGATATTGCGCGCATTGTTGGCTTGCAAAAGCCCCGCAATCGCGAAGCTTTGTCCGTCACGAAGCGAGACCGTGGTATCCGCACGCCGCGTGATGAAGGCCGGCTGACCGTTCACAAGGTTTGAGAAATCGACGTCCGAAACCTCCGGGGTGATCCTGAGATTGATGAGCCCCTCATCCAGCACGACAGGCTGGAAGTTCAGCCGGACCCCGTATTCCCTGTATCCGGTCTCGGTTCCGACGCTGCCATTGTCGCCAACGGTTGTCCTGCTGATCGGAATTTCACCGCCAACCACGAAATTCGCCTCGATCCCGCTGGTGGTGATGAGTTTGGGATTGGCGAGCCTGCGAGCGAGGCCCTTCGACTCTAGCGCATTGATAACAAAATCGATTTGGACGCCCGAGATTTCGAGAAGCTCGCCCACGAAAGACCCAAACGGCGTGCCGCCCGAAGTTCCGGATGACTGGGTCTGGAAGACGGGACGCCCGGTCGTTGCGCCAGCTCCCGTCAGGTTCACGCCGAGATTGCGGCCCGCGTTGCGTTCGACCTCGAGGATCCGCACGTCCAGTTCGACCTGCTGCGCGCTCTTGACCCGGATCCCGTTAATCACGGGGTTTTCGCCCGCGAATTGCTGCGCGATCTGCACAACACGGTTCAGGTCCACATTGTCCTTAACCTCTCCGCCAAGGCGAATACGGTTGTTGACGTTGTCGACGGTGACCCTGGAGCTTGGCACAGCGGACCTTATCGCGCGCTCCAACTCAGTGAAATCGTTCCGGACACGGACGTCGACCACCTCGAGCAGCTGCTTATCGACCGAATAGAGCGTGACGTTCGTCGTGCCGGTGGTCTTTGCCTGAACGTAGAGCGAGTTATCTGTCAAAGGAAACACGTCGATGACGGCAGTGTTCCCGATCAGAATGTCGGCAAACGGCTGATTGGTTTCTATGGTGAGCGTGGTTCCCGGCGCCATTTGGACCTTGGACACGATGCCATCGTCGATAATGATGTCCCGCACCTGCGCCTGTGCCTGAGAGGTGAAGGCGACAAAAGCGAGCAGCGCGGAGAGCACGCCCGCAAGCCTTGCACTGCGGAACCTCGCCGCAACAAGCCTGGCTTCCCTGCTAAGTTCTTTCATGTGATCAACCCGATTTCTTCCCGATGCCTCTGCATCTGTTTTTTCCTGCCGTCGTCGCTATTGCGTTACCTGTTCTTCCAGTTCTGCAGAGTCTTCCGCCTCTTCGTCACTTCGGTTCACTTTGTACTCGTTCCGTTGACCGTTTCGGATCACGCCGACCGTACTCTTCTCCGGAATGATGGGCGGCTTTTCGACGACCACTTCTTTGACGACTTCTTGTATAACAGGTTCCTTGTCTAGTTTCTCCTCGACGACGGAAATTTTCTCGGAAACTCCCTCGGAGAGGTCTTTTAGCAACTTTTCCAGCTCGTCCAGACGCGCGACTGACGGGTCGATCACCGGTTCTGCGGGTTCTTCTTCCTGATTTTGCCCCTGCACGAGGTCGTCGGCAAAATCGAGTTCGTCCAGGTCGTTGATCGTGATCCGCTCGCTTCTCTCGATGTCGGTCGATGCAAGATTTCTCAGCGTCAGGGAAAGTGTTCCGACCTGCGCACCAAGCACCAGTTTCTGTGCTTCTTCGGTGTTTACTTCGAACGTGACCGTTCGCACAACGCTCGGATTGTCTTGACGCTCATCGGATTTCTGATCGATCGCCAAGACTTTCACGCCTTGCAGCAGCACGTCGACGAAGTTGCCGCGGGTCAGAAGGACGTCCACGCGGTCGCCGGGCAGAACGAAGCCGGCAACACCCAAAACGTCGTTCACCCGGATCGAAACGGCCTTCTTGCCGGGGGCCAGGGCGGTCGAAAGCTTGGCCCGCTGCCCTGGAATGGTGACTTTGGATGTCAGCACGGGCTCCCCGATTGCGATAGACGTCAGGGCGAAACGCGCGGTTTCATCGGACTCGCCGATCACAAGGTCTTCAATCTTGACGAAGTGGCCGTCGGGCTTCAAAGAGCCGGACCATTCAATTTCCCGCACATTGGTCGAGTTGATCAATTCGCCGAATTGAATCGGCTCGCTTGCAACAACAATAGTGTCTTTCGGCGCTTCTTCTTGCGGCGCCGATTGCTGCTGTTGCAGAAGCGACATCAATTGAGCACGCTCTGTACTCAGCCAGGTCTGAGCTCCGTAGACTGCCGCACCCGCCAACAAAATGGCGATCAGAAGACTGACTATCGTAGAGAACCGCATCGCTGTTTCCTCAAGTACTCACTGCCCGGATTCCGCTCTCTTTGCATCCATCCCAGCATTCAGTTCACCGGATTGGACCAAGGCTTTTTTGACCAGGCTTAAACGTCAAACCGCCAAAACGATAACAAAGCTGATCCGGCCCGCCGGGCCGGATCATTTCCTTGATCATTCTATGGCCCATCTGCCATAGGCTCGTAGGCGTCAGGTCGGTAGCGCTGGCGGCGCGTTCAGACCAGTCAACCAGTCCGCCCAAGCTTGCCACCCCAACCCGAGGTTTTCGCCGAATGTAATCACCGCGATAACCACAACAGCGGTCAAAAGCCCCAGCAGAATCAGATATTCCGTAAGCGCCAGACCATCCTCTTCCCACCGTAGCCGATTGAAGAGCCCGCGCAAATAAACAAATCCGTTTACCATCATACTTCTCTCTCTAGTTGTAAGCTTGCACCCATTCCAACTGCTGTGAAAGCTTGTCATAGACTGCTCTACCAACAGCTACTGTCCAAATTTCGCCACAATGATGACACAAGTCAAAGCGAATAGTGCCAGCACCTTATTTTTCAGGGGAATGCGAAAAAATGTTGGCCTTGTGACAACATTGGTGCGGGGAGGTTGACAAAAATTCTCATTAAAGGTGATGTATTATTCAGAAAACAATTTATGCGCTAGTTAAATTTTCGTTCCGTGCCGAATCACCACTGATCGGATCCCACACAGGCTCAGGCGCAAGCGCCGAAACCGCTTTCCGAAGCACTTGAAGAAAGTGATCCAACCGTCAGAAACTACGGTTCAAATCCAGACGGCTCCATCCGATCATCGAACAAGAATAGCTTCTTCTCGCACAAAGGTCTCCAGCGTTCCGTTGCCGCCGTAGCCTGTGATGTCGATGATTTCGATGTCGATGGTGCTGTCGGTCGCAGGAGAATACCGGAACATCGGCCGGGTGAGAAAAACGCTCGCATAGCTGTTGACCACGTAAGTGTTCGATCCGCCGCCCTCGACGCTCTGGCTATTGCAATCGATGATTGCAATAGCGAAAACGCGAGGATCTTCTGCATCTGGATCGGTACTGGCCGGAGCTCCACACTGAGGCTCGCCAGTTTCGCCATCATCTGCGGGGGTCGAAGGATCGCCAGGCGCACGTGAGAGGTGCCAGTCGTTGGCGATTTCTGCGAGGTATACGTCGTATCGTGAGGGCGTCAGCCCTGTGAACGAGGATGTAACGTTTTGAGGATGCGGTTCATCTGACGTATCCGGCGGATTACTCGTGTTCACCCCATAATTCCTGGAGAAGTACTCGTTGATATCCCAGTTATGGTCGGCCCCCAGTGAATATCCCAGATCGCTTCCGGCGATAGAACTCATGCTGGAGTTGTCGGGCAGGCCATATGCATTGGAAATATTCGTGTTACTATTGAAAAGACCTGTCTCGAGGTCCATTACATGGTCATCCCCGATGACCGCACCCGGACCGCCGCCTGGGGAAGCCTCATTGCCACCCTGCGCGACACAATCGTTAAAGTTGGGGCCGTTTATCGCAGGTGCCGCGCCCTTGCGGACATTCTTCGCAGGAACCGGTTGGAAGCTGCCGGGCGGGCCGCCACCACTGTACTGACCCCAATAAATATCAAACCGTGTGTTGATGCCCTGGCGAATGGCGTCGGACGCCCCAGGTTTGGTAGTAACCGTCTCATTTGAGTAGCAAGAATAATTGGTCGCCCCAGCAAAAAGGTCGTTGATCGCATCCGCGCCCGGGTTGCCGGGCATGGACAAGAAGCCGAAGTTACCGGGCGATTGGGTTAGACCGCCCGGCGGATGCAAGCGGATCATGCGGCCATGAAGATTTCCTAAGGCGAATTCAACCTGCAACTGGTCGCCGTCGATGTCCGTGTCTTCTTCGAACGGGTTGCACATATAGATTGGCGGCACGTCGCAAGCGGCGGATGTAGACTTTGCGACGGCTGTTGCAACGATAGGAACTGAAGATGGCAAGAGGTTGACCGGGTTCAGGAAAACCGTCTCGAGGTTCTGCGACTGCGCCCGGACATATATATAATTTGCATCCGGACTGAAGTTCGTGCTGTTCGCCGCGAGCCACGCGCTATCGATCGGAGTCGTGTCAAATTCAGGAATATCTTCCAGAAAGGCGACCTGAAATTCGTTCCCGGCCACATCCTCGTAGACCAATTCGATTTCGACATCATCGCCTTCCTTGGCCAGCATGCTGACAGTATTCGTCAGGTTCGACATCGCCGCCTTGGCGCGTGGGATCGCATTGACGCCGCCGTCAAGCTCCCGCGCACCAGCCAGGGCGAGCGAATCCGCCGCCGCGGCGAGGTCCGCGTGAGCGTTATTCCCGCGGCCGGCATCGATGATCAACAGGCCAAACCCGATAAAGATCGGTAGGATAATCAAGGCGAAGGTCAGCACGAAGCCCTCTTCGGAACGCATGAACTTGCTCATCAACAACCCTCACAACATGATTCAATAGGCATGAATTTGGAACACTTCCATTTTTTAGCGTCTCACAGGCGCGGCATTCGATCAAGATGGGCTGTTTGTCACGTGAAGGCCCGCCAAAGAAGTGAAGGGATGGCTGCCGCAGCAATGGGAATGCTGTAGGGCGCCCGACCGCTTTGCGCGATGTCACGCAGTCTGCCGATTATCATGCCTGGCGCTCTTGAGCGTTTTGCGAGGGCCAGCGTCACCGCGAAGAGAACCGAAGCGACCAGGAGCAAGGCGGCATAAACTGCCAGGGCTTTGTAGCCGATCAGCAAACCAAGCGCCGCAGAGAGTTTGACGTCACCCGCGCCCATCGCGCCTGCAAGCCACATCGCAAGGGTAAGAAGAAACAGGATCAAAGCGGCAAGCAGATCGCCGGGCAGTGTTGCGCCGCCCATCAACGCCGCCCACGCCACGTACAAGCCGACCAGCGCCAGCGATGCTCTGTTCCGGATCTTGAGGTTCCAGAAATCGTCTCTGACGATCTGGAGCAGGACGGTTATGGCCGCCAGAAGAATGGCGTCGCCCAAAAGTCCTGTCATGTGGTCGAAGACCTTCGCCTAGATACCCTTCAGGTCGCCCGCCGCCCGCTTGGGGAAGCTCACCGAGTTCCGAAGGAGCTCCAGATTATTTGCCGCATATTCGTTCGACGGGTCGATTTCATAGGCTTTCAGGAAATGCCGGCGCGCGCCCATCAGGTCGCCGCGCAGCAACAGGGAGTACCCATAGTTGTTGTGGAACTCGATCCTGTTGCCGATGATCGGCTGCAGCTTTCGGTAGGCATAATCCGCGCGGTCGAATCTGCGAAGCATGTCCGCCGACGCCGCGAACCCAAGCCACGCAGCCGGATCGTCGGGATAGACGTCAAGCGCTTTCTTGAATTTCGTGTATGCGCGCCCGTAGGCCTCGTCCCGGAACAATACCTTGCCCACGACGATGGGATCGTCACTGGGATAGTATTCCCGGTTGGACGTGTCTGCCAGCGACTTGAAGTTTTCGCTGAAGGCCGAGTTCTCGCACGAGGACAATGCGAAAACGATGAAAATGCTGAGTAGTGCCCGGCCCATTTCAATTCCCCAACGTCGCGATTGACCTTCACGCAATGGAACCTGCGCGCGGCCGCGTTAACCTTTTCGGAGAATATGCAGCAAATTTTCGGCGCGGGACAAGTGATTGTGATCATGTCAGGTGGAAAGTGCGATGAATATGCTACATCAGCCGTCCGCCGGGCGCGTGCGGCGAACAACCAGATCCGCGCATTCGTAGAGGTAAACTGTCCGCGCCGGGGCCTCGCTTGGGATGCTCCAAGACGGCGCCGCAAGCGATCCGACCGGTTCACTCAACACGATCACGTCGAGTTCAGGCAGGTTTTCGCAAACTTTTTTCATCGCCGGCTCCAAAGGCCCGCCGGCGCCCGGATCGCGCACCACCGGGCAGGCTCGGGCGAGCTCGGGCCGGAAATCGAATGTCTTGAGCGGGAGCAGCGCCTTTGCGCGGCGCTCGAACTCCAATCCCTGCTCTTCGAAAAACAGCGAGCCGGATTTCTGATTGCAGGAATAGAATTGCGGCTGATGGAGCTTGAACCACATCACCGGCAGCCCGTCTTCCCAATAGACGGTTCGCCCGCGCAACCGCTGTGCCAGATCGGACGGCAGGTGGCGGTAGGACTCGATGTACTTTTGCCAGGGGGTTCTGGCGTCGTATGTCCAGAGCCCCACGGCAAGAGCCACGCAGACGACACCAAGCGCATGGGCGGCGGCGAGCCGCGTGACCGCCAAAACCAGCAGACCAGCGAGCAGGATTCGCGACAGGGACAGCAAGGCATCGCCACCGTCGAATTGTATCCGGCTGAAGATCAAGCTTGCGACCCCCAGAACTGTCAGCGTCGCGGCAGCCAGCGCGAATGCCCCCACCCAACGCCACATCAAACCGTCACGTTCGCTCCATTGATAAAGAAGGCTCAGCAACGCCAGAATCGCCGAAAACGCAGGCATCGTGGAGAGAAAGTGCTCGGCCACGTTGACCCCGAGCGTCACCACAAAAAGCCACCGTCCTGCTGACCCAAACCGCCCGTCCAGAAACACACGCAGGGCCATAAGGTTACCCAAAAGCGTCAACCAGCCAAGCGCTCGCCATGGCTGAATGACGCTGATCAGGCGGTTTCCGATCAGATCGGCCCCGAAACCGGCGACGATCAGGCCAAGGCCGGCAACAAGCAGAGTCGCCCGCGCCAGAGCGCCCGAGCGCGCTTCGCCACATTTTAAGGTCATGACCAGAAAGAAGAAAGGTAGCGCCGGGACGACGAAAAACCGGTAACCCCAACTGCTGGGAAATCCCAGCGACTCGTAGGCCAGCAGATGCGCGACCCAGGCGGGAGAGCGGGTTTCGAAAAGCCAAGCGAACGGACCGATCCCCGTCAGCCCCAACGTGGCGGCCATTGCGGCCAGCACCGCTGCCACGGCCAGGAACTTGCCGACGCTCCGTAGCAGCAACGCCAGCCATATGCCCGCGGCGCCCATCGCGACGAGTGGATGAACCGCCGCCGCGATCAGAAGCGCGGCCAGTCCGATGATGGGGCGGCGGAAAAAGACGCTGGCGATGGCCAGCATCCCCAGACCTTCGGCCGCTACGCGCCCAGTGACGAAGGGTTCGCCGTAAGACAGAACCCCATTTCCATAATGGGGGGCAAGCGCCAGCACCAGCATGAAGGCCAGCACCCTGTGGTGCCAGTTCGCATAGAGCGCGACGATCAGGATCCAGAGCGACCCGAGCCAGAAGAGTGTCAGAACGACAAGCACCCGGATCATCGCCCCGATCAGCCCGAACGTCTCGATCAGCGCCGCCAGCAGGGATGGAAACAGCGAAAACCGGGCCTGGTTGCCGGCGATGAAGGTCAGGTCCTTGTCGATCGACCCGATATCGGCCCGCACCAGGGCCTGCGCCGCATAGAGCATCGCGTCATGTACCAGCATCCCCGAAAGCGGCCGCGACAACAGGTAGGTCGCGGCCATGGCCAAAAGACCCAACGCCACTGGAAAGCTCGTCTGGCCAGGGCTTGACGACCGAGGGGTTTCCAAGATGCTCAACCTTTTGCCTGTCCCGTGGTTACGACTTTTTCTCGTGATATTCCTGCTCGGTGTTGATGTTCCACATCGCGTCGCGCGTGTCCTCGCCCGCGATGATCCCGTCGACTGCGACCATGGCGCTGAGAATCGAGTGATCCTGGTTGTTGTAGCGGTGCATCCCGTTGCGGCCGACGCAGTAGAGATTGTCGAAAGTCGAGACGTAGTCGCGGATCACGTGGAACCGGTCGTAGGTTCCAAAGTAGGCGGGATAGGCTTTCTTGGTGCGGGCCACGACCGAGTCCAGGACATCGCCCTGCGCGGCGACGCCGAGGGCCTCGAGCTCGGAAATCGCGAAGGCCTTTATCTGATCGTCGTGCATCGACCAGAAATCGTCGCTCTCGTTGACGAAATATTCCAGCCCGATCCAGATCGTGTCCGGATCGGCCACCAGATAGGGGCTCCAGTTGTTGAAAATCTGCAACCGCCCGACCTGCACGTCCGGTTCCTGGATGTAGATCCAGTTGTCTGGCACCTTGTCGGCCAGGCTGGCCGCATCGACACCACCGGCCAGCGTCAGACGTTTCAGCAAGACACCGACGGTGATGAAATCGCGGTAGGTCAGCCCGTCCGACACGCTCTGGACCGTCTCGGGCGCAGCTGGTTGCCAGCCCCGGACCAGTTCCTGAACCGGCATCGAGGAAAATATCAGGTCGCCGCGGATCGTTTCGGTGCCGCCATCGGGCTGTCTGATGTCCAGCGCGGTGATCCGGCCCTCTTCATGATGAACGCCCGTGACGCAGGTGTTCATGTGAACCTCTCCGCCGTTGTCCTCGACCTTGCGCGCGACGATCTCCCAAAGCTGGCCGGGACCGAGCTTGGGATAGAGAAACCGTTCGATCAGGCTGGTTTCCATGTCTTTCTGGGAAAGGTCCCTCCGCCCGGGCCGGACCTTTTTCAGCACATGCGCGACAAGAGCGGAAATCGAAACGCCCTTGATCCGCTGCGCACCCCAGTCCGCGGGGATTTCCTCGCACGGAACGCCCCAGACCTTTTCGGTGTAGTTCTTGAAAAAGGTGTCGTAAAGCGTCACGCCGAACCGGTTGATGATGTAATCGCGCAAGGTCAGCTCGGGCCGGATTGGGGACAGCCGCGCCTTGGCGTAACTCAGGATGATCCCGACAGTCTGGCTCAGGCCCAGGTTGGCGAAGGTTTGCCAGGAAAACTTGATCGGGTAGCTGTAGAACTTGCGGCCGAAGAGAATCCGGGACACCCGGCTGCGAACCAGCATCACCTCATCCTCGGTTTCGGGATCCGCGCCCGCGCCCGCGACATCGACGTCGCGATGCTGGTTCTGATAGCTGATCGTCAGGGGGCCCTTGCCAGCGCCGCCGCGTTCGAGCGGCATCATCCGGGCCCACCAGTCCATAACCCGATCGGACTTGGAAAAGAACCTGTGCCCCCCGATGTCGATACGGTTGCCCTTGTAGGTGATGGTCTTCGAAATGCCGCCGACCTGGTCATCCGCTTCGAAAACGACGGGCTTGATATCGCTTCGCGTGGCCAATTCATAGGCAGCGGTTAGCCCCGCCGGTCCCCCGCCTACGATTAGGGCGATTTTCTGACTTGCCATGAACTGCCTGCTCGTCAATTTCCGCTGGTTTGCAGACCCGTTTCCAACGAAGCCAGAGCCGCACCACCCGATGCCTTTTTCCGGAAACTCACATATTTATGCGCGAAATACGAATAAATTGCGGTCAGGCCGACAGCAACGGAATGTGCCGTGGTCTCTTCAGCAACAGTGATTGCCTTCGGAAGCGGCAGTACGAGCAGGTGAGAGTACACCAGAAGGTTCGACAATCCGGCCGTGAGCATGAGGCCCCCGATCGAGACGGCAAGAAAATCGGGAAGCTGGGTTCTGGCTGCACGGTCCGTGGCATCGAAGGTGAACCGCCGGTTCAGCACGAAACTGACTCCCATCCCCGAAAGGAAGGCGCAGGAAACGCTGAAGGTGTAACCGAACACGCCGTTCAGACCGCCGATCCCATACAAAAGATAGCCGATGGCGAGATTCACAAGCGCGGCAAAACCGGAACACAGTATAAAGAGATGAAACATGGGTACTGTCCTGCGAACGCCGATGGAATGTACCCGCCAGACCGGCTCCACTCAAGCACACGTGGGGAAAAGCACTGTTTCCTGAAACACTTACTTAACCATGTTCTGCGCCAGCCGCCGGGTGGGTACCAAAGGATATGCTGTTGTCAGGCACCAAATGTGCGTTGGGCCCAGGACTTGTCAGGGCTGCCGCGGCGCTTTGATTTGCTAACGTTCTTCCAGGCAATCTGAAGCAACTCTTCCGAAAGTTCCACCGGCCGGTCGAGATACCGGCACGCGGCCTTGATGTGCTGCAGCAGAAACCCGGGATGCGCGCCCGAGGTCACGACGTTCTGGTCCTCGTATTCCCGCTTGAAAAAGCTGCTGACGACGTCGCGCCGCCAGACCAGCCCGTACAATTGGCAGGCGTCTTCGAAGATTTGCATGTAATCGTCCGGTGTCGGAGACGGGACGAAGATCTTGAAATAGATGCGCCGAAGCGATGCGGCGTCGCCAAGCTCTTCCGGCAGCATGTTCGACGAAAAGACCACGAGCTGGTCGAAGGGAACGGTGAATTTCTTGCCGGTGTGCAACGACATGATGTCGAATCCCTTTTCCAGCGGAACGATCCAGCGGTTCAGGAACTCTTGCGGTGTCGAACTCTGCCGCCCAAAATCGTCGAGAACAAAGACGCCACCCAGTGCTTTCAGGTGCATCGGGGCTTCGTAAAACCGGGCCGTCGGCTCAAAGGAAAGATCCAGCATGTCAAGCGTCAGTTCCCCGCCGGCAATGACGACCGGACGTTTGCAGGGAACCCACCGGCCATCCAGCGGCTCGGCGTCTTCAGGCAGGTCAGCGACCTCGTGCAGGGTTTCGTCGAAGAACCGGATGATCTGCGCGCCCACGACAACGGCATAGGGAAAGAACACCGTGTCGTGAAAGGAGCGTCCCAGCGCTTCGGCGATCGAAGTCTTGCCGTTGCCCGGCTCACCATAAAGCAGAACCGACCGCCCGGAATTCGCCGCCGGACCCAGCTGAGACATCATGCCCTTTGGGATCACCAGATGGCTGAGTGTCTTCTCCAGATCGTTGCGATGCACTTCCTCATGCGAAATCGACTGGCGTTCGATCTGGCGTTGAAACTGCGCCAGCGAGACCGGCGCCGGCCCAATGTATTGCGACACCAGCATGGCCTCGAGCGCCCACTTCCGTCCGGCGTCCGTCAGGGAGTATCGAATGTCGGACTTGATATCCGCGGATTCCAGACCTTGGGACTCGACCAGGTTCAGCGCGGTCATTTCCGTGATGAGCTGGCGGCAGACAAGTTTGGGCAGCCTGATCACGCCGGAAATGTCCGCCGGGGTCATGGTGCCGCCTTCGTAGAGGATCTTGCACGTCAGCCCGATCAGGAAGCCTGGGTTCAGGCCGGTTTCTTCGATGGTCTTCGGAGGCGCTTGGTGTTCGAAACGGTTCAAATCGGTCTCTCGTGGGCACTTTTGGTTAAATGTCGCGACGAGTGTGCGGGACAATCGCCGTCGCGACAAATGCTTTCTGATCTTTGGTGAAACTTGCCTCCGTCATGAATCCCAAAAACCGCAGAACGCCCGAATGCCTCATCCAGGCCGCAGCCAGAAAGTGATTTCTTCGACGCAATTCTGGGAAGGAACGAAGATCTCCTTCGGTTTCAGCGATGTTGCGCTAGGATCGGAACCACCTGAAAGGGCGTTGTTGCATAAATCAGCCAAGGGGCGGACTTCCCCTTTCCCCGGACGGATTTACTCTACGGCCACGGTGACGGGTATGCCAAGCGCGGTGTAGCCGTTCAGCACGGCGATGCGGACCTGCAATTCCGCGACCTGACGATCGAAGTCTCGAGCCATCAATGACTGACCAAGCAGCTTGATGCAGTTCATCTTGGACTCGACACGGCTCCTGCGGTGATAACCGCTCCATCGTTGCCAGATAGCGCGACCCAGGTACTTTGAGGCTCGCAGAGCTTCGTTGCGTGCGACGGCGCCCGGGCTCGTCGGTTTCCATGGCTTGGCGTTTTTTCGGGGCGGTATGACAGCGGCGGCGTTTCGAGCGGCAATTGCTTCGTGGCACTTTCGGGTGTCGTAGGCACCTTCGGCGGTGACGCTACCGATCTTCTGATCCGGCGGGATCTGCTCCAGCAGTTCCGGTAGGACAGGTGCATCTCCGATGTTGCTTCCGGTGATCTCCCCTCGGGGCAGATTTGCGATGCAAATCGCCTGCCGGGCAATGGACGGCCCGGACTTCCAGCGTTTCTTCATCGATGCCCCTCTCGGCAGATTGCTGCGCAATCGCCTGCCGGGCAGTGGATGTGTATCTTGCGCCATAGACGGCGTTTAGCACCACCGTGCTTGCGGGCGTTCCATTCCCCTTCGCCTTCGGCCTTGATGCCGGTGCTGTCCACTGCCCGGCAGGGCATCACGAAGTGATGTCCCGAGAGGGGATCAGCAGGTTCAGTGGTCCCTTACCGCCACGATAGGGGATGCTAACGTTCAGCGTTCGTTGACGGCGGCACAGGGTGCTGAAGTCCGGTACCACCCAGTCCAAACCGACAAGCTCAAACAGGCTTTGCACGAACCCCGTCGTCTGGCGCAACGGCATGCCGAAGAGCACCTTCATTGTCAGACATGTCTGGATCGCCGCGTCGCTGAAACTCGGATGTCGGCCACGCTTGCCTGTCGGTGGTGGTCGCCAGGTCATCTCTGGATCAAACCAGATCGAAACGGGCTCGCGATCGGCGCGGTCATTGCGCTTTCACTCGCCGTCGGTCTGGAAACCTTTGTATTTCTCTGCGTCGCCGGAGCGATCCTGACCTGGGATTACATCCGAGACCGGCCGTTTTCTGAAACCCGGCTGCTCGGAGTCGGAACGGGTCTTGGCGCTCTGGCCCCTGTACTTTTTGTCGCGCAGACATCGCCTGCCGAATGGGGGCGCGTTGCCTGCGACGCCCTGTCCGCGCCGTATCTGGCCTTGACCCTCAGGGCGCTGCTCTTTTCCCTGGGCGCCGCGCTGCTGCTGCACCGCCTGCGGCGATGGCCTGTGCGCGCGCTTTATACCCTCATCTCGGTTGGCCTGCTTCTGGTCGCGGCATTCCCGCTATACTCGGCCTGCCTGTCCGGACCGCTGTCCCAGGCCGACCCTTTGGCGCGACGTCTGGTCATAGACACGGTGTCGGAAAACATGTCCGCCTTCGAGATGATCCGCGACAGAAAAGGTATGGCGATTGCAATTCTGGTTCCGCATCTGCTGATCACCGTATCGGTTCTGTGGCTCTGGCTGACCTCTGCTAGCGCGCGGCGTGCTTGGGGAATTCTGGCCGTCTTCCTGCTGCTGGGCACCGCTGGCACCTTCTACCAGTTTCGCGCCATGCCCTGGGGCGGCGCGGTGCAGATGGTGGCGTTCGGCGCCATCCTCGCGGCGCTGCTTCAATCCCGGCGGATCCGGTCCGCCATTCTTCGCCTCGGCCTCTTGGTCGTCTTCGTCATCCTCGTCATGGTGCCGCAGGTCATCACCGCGCTCATCAACACCTCGGCCCGTGCCTCCACCGGAGCGAAGCCGAACCTCGGTCCGGCCTTCAGTGTGCCCGACCGTCAATGCCTGACACAAAACGCGCTGGCGCAGCTCGACGGACTACCGCCGGCGACGATCATGTCACCTCTGAACATGGGCACGCGCATTCTTCTCTTCACAGATCACAGCGTGACTTCTGTGCCCTATCATCGCAGCGGCGCAGCAATGCTCAACGGCGTATTGCCCTTTGCAGGTTCGCCAGAGGCCGCATTGCAAAGGTTCGTCGAATACAAGGCGGATTATGTCGTGATCTGCAGCGGAACGCGATTTGCCGACGGCTCTTTCGGGAAGATACTGCAAACCGGCCCGCTTCCCGGCTGGTTGCAGCGTGTTTCGGAAATTGACGCCCCCATCTCTGCCTTCCAGGTTGTCCGGTAGGGCAGGCGCAAGGTTTCAAGGCGCCGCCCATCCAGCCTTCCGATACCGACGGGCAACGCTCCGAGACCTGGTTATGCACAGTCCTTTGACAGGATCTCAAAGTCGGTTAGCATGTTTTTCGAAGCTGTTGAGGAAGCAGTCATTGGATGGAGGCAAAAATCCATGAATAAGAAATCCGCCGTAAGGAATTTCCACAGATTTCGGAAAGCTGGCTTCTGCGGCATCCTGGCCGTCTGCACAGCGGCAGCTACGCTCACCTTCGCGACCAAGGCGCATGCGCAGGAAACCTCCATCAGCCGTGTCAGTCTGAGCACGGAAACCAAGCAGCGCATGGTCCTGTCGCCGGGGATAATCTGGACGGTGTATTTTGACGACGCCTACAAGAACGTGGCGATCGGCGACACAAGGGTCGTGGATGCGTTTCCGCTTACGGAATCGTCTTTGTACATCCAGACGAAGGAAGTCGGGCTTACGAACCTCACAATCTTCGGCGAACAGGACGAATATATGGGCGAGATCGAAATTCAGATCGCGATCGACAAGGTGGAGCCCAAGCTTCAAGCCCTGATCAATGACGCCGTTCCGGGGTCAACAATCTCTGTCAGCGTCATAAACAATCGGATTTACCTCAAGGGAAACGTCGCAAAGCCTGACGACATTCCCATCGTGCTCGACATCGCGCAAACATATGCCGCTTCATCAGAGCCTTTGGTATATTCGATTTCTTACCCCGAACACATCAATCCAAGAACAACCATCCGCGTCATTCGTGATGGCGGGGCAACACCCTACACGACGGCCATCGGCGGAGTGGAAAACACGGGGAACGTCCTGATCCAGTACGGGACGATCAAGGCGAGGAAAAGTGAAGATTTCGATACATCGGAGGACACGGATCAAAATCGGCCGGTTGTCATAAACATCGGCGGTCAGGAAAGTACTCCCAGCAACTAAGGGTCCATTTTGCCGGGCCTTTGCACCCGTCGGGCCGTGTTGGGTTGAGCCGCTGAGCCTCTGCCATGTCGGGGGAAAGGTCGCGGTCGACCTAACGGGCCGCGAGCGCTATAGACAATTTATGTAAAGAAAACTGCGAGCCTCTTGCAAATCAATTGAAGATGGCTAAAGCGTCATCCTTGAAATCTGAATCGATGGGATTTCCACGTGCCGGATTTTGTGATTCACCATATGTGGAGGTG
>NZ_JAWHTD010000036.1:0-37799 GCF_032586235.1 Aestuariicoccus sp. MJ-SS9 | reverse complement strand
GCTTGTTCATACAACGCGTCTAACGGCATGGATTCACGAAGTGAATCCTTCGCCGACAGACTTTTGCAACAACGCCCTTTCCATGACGGCATTTCCGGCACTGGCAGCCAGCAATTCGCTTCCGGTGGGCGCGATTTGGGGTGCCGAGTTCGTTTCACACGGTGGGGGATGCCGAAAATCTTCGCCCCCCGGTCAATGCTGCCATATGGAAAAGCGTGTCGGTCGCGTGCACTGCCACTGATTCGCTGCTGAAGCGTTTCAGGTTTTCTAAACCAACCTACTAACCTCTTTCGCCGCCCGCACAAAATCCTTGAAAAGCGGGTGGGGGTCAAAGGGTTTTGACTTCAGTTCAGGGTGGAATTGCACTCCGATGAACCACGGGTGGTCGGGCCATTCGACGATTTCGGGCAGTTTGCCGTCCGGCGACATGCCCGAGAATTTCAGCCCCGCGGCCTCCAGCTTGTCCCGGTACTTGATGTCGACCTCGTAGCGGTGGCGGTGGCGTTCGTCGATGGTCGTGGTGCCGTAGGCCTGCGCCACTTTCGACCCCTCGGCCAGCACCGCGTCATAGGCGCCCAGCCGCATGGTGCCGCCCTTGTCGTCGGCGACCGAGCGGTTGACCTTTTCGTTGCCCTGCACCCATTCCTTGAGGTGATAGACCACCGGTTCGAACCGCTTCTTGCCGGCCTCGTGGTCGAATTCCTCGGACCCCGCGGTGGTCAGCCCGGCGACGTTGCGCGCGGCCTCGATCACCGCCATCTGCATGCCCAGGCAGATGCCCAGATAGGGCACCTTGTGTTCGCGGGCGTATTGCGCGGCCTTGATCTTGCCCTCGGTGCCGCGTTCGCCAAAGCCGCCGGGCACGAGGATGGCGTGGAAGCCTTCGAGATAGGGGGCGGGATCCTCGCGGTCGAAGATCTCGGCATCGACCCACTGGATGTTGACCTTGACGCGGTTGGCCATGCCGCCGTGGGTCAGCGCCTCGGCGATGGATTTATAGGCGTCCTCAAGCTGGGTGTACTTGCCGACGATGGCGACGTTGACCTCGCCCTCGGGGTGGTAGATGCGGTCGGCCACGTCTTCCCACTTGGCCAGGTTCGGCTTGGGCGCGGGCGTGATCTGGAAGGCGTCGAGCACGGCCTGGTCCAGACCTTCGCGGTGATAGGCGAGCGGGGCCTCGTAGATCGACTTGAGGTCTTGCGCGGCGATCACCGCATCCGGGCGCACGTTGCAGAAGAGCGCGAGCTTTTCGCGTTCCTTCTGCGGGATCGGCCCTTCGGAACGGCAGACGAGGATATCGGGCGCAATGCCGATCGAGCGCAGTTCCTTGACCGAGTGCTGGGTCGGTTTGGTCTTGAGCTCGCCGCTGGCCTTGATCCAGGGCAGCAGTGTCAGATGCATGAATATGCACTGGCCGCGGGGCTCGTCCTGGCTGAACTGGCGGATCGCCTCGAAAAAGGGCAGGCCCTCGATGTCGCCGACGGTGCCGCCGATCTCGCAGAGCATGAAATCAACCTCGTCCTCGCCGATCGAGATGAAATCCTTGATCTCGTTGGTGACGTGGGGGATCACCTGGATGGTCTTGCCGAGGTAATCGCCGCGACGCTCTTTTTCGAGCACGTTGGAATAAATGCGTCCCGACGACACGCTGTCGGTCTTGCGGGCGCTCACACCGGTGAAGCGTTCGTAATGGCCCAGGTCCAGGTCGGTTTCTGCACCGTCGTCGGTGACGAAGACCTCGCCATGCTCGAACGGCGACATCGTGCCGGGGTCGACGTTGAGATAGGGGTCGAGCTTGCGCAGCCGCACGCTGAACCCGCGGGCCTGCAAGAGCGCGCCCAGCGCGGCCGAGGCCAGCCCTTTGCCAAGCGAGGAAACCACACCGCCGGTGATGAAGATGAATCGCGCCATGTGGAGCAGCCCCGTGATTTGACTGTGGTTTTTGTCGAGTTTCAGATCACCCGCGCAGGCGAAACTGCGCAGCATCACGGGACTTGAGATATAAAGGATTCGCAACCGCCTGTCCAGCCGACCGCAAGATGCTGTTGCGGAGGGCGGCGGTACGTCAATCCGTTGTGGATCGTATCAGTCGGCGCGCGGCACCAGCGGCGCGTCGGGGTCGGTCGTGGCCGGAGGCGGCAGCAGGCCGTCCAGGTCCAGATCGCCGCCCGGTGCGCCATCGCCCGATGTGCCGGATGCGCTGCCTGCGCCGAGCCGGTCCATGATCGAGGTGCCCGACGCGTTCTGCGCGGCAAAGATCGTCATTGTGATGGAGGTGCAGATGAAGGCGATCGCCAGCAGCCAGGTCACCTTGCCAAGCGCCGTCGCGGACGAGCGCTGGCTCATGGCGCCGCCGCCCCCGCCGCCCATGCCAAGCCCGCCGCCTTCGGAGCGTTGCAGCAGCACGACGCCGATCAGCGCAAGCGCCAGAAGCAGGTGGATGATGAGGATGACGTTTTCCATGAGCGGATCGGCTTTCGCTAGGGTCTGCGGTTTGGCGCTATCTATGCAAAACTCCGGCGTCCCGCAACCCGCCAGACAGGGCTTGGCGGGTGTTTCCGCCGCATCCGTCGCAAGCGGGCCGTTGATCTGCCTCAAACATGCTCCGCCCGGCGCGATGTAGCCTTGCCGCGCACGCGGCAAAAGAGGGGCAAACGACATGCAGGCCCGAACCCTTCGCCTTGTCATCGCCGCGCTGGTCTTGCTGGCGCTGATCCTTATCGCCGCGCGCCCTGCGGCCAGCGACGAGGCGATGGCGCAACGGGTGTCAGGGGCGCTGGAAACGGTGCTGGGGTTCGGCAGCGCCGCCCATGCCTCTCCGCACCAAGAGGACTGCCGCGCGGCGGTGGCGGTGCTGGGCGCGGCTGCGCCGGGGGATTGGGTCGTGAACTACAACCTTCAGCGCCGCCTGAGCTACATCGCCAGCACGCTCGGGCCGATCTGCGGCCGCAACCGGATGCTGATCGAGAAATTCGGCACCTGCTACATGGTGATGTCGGCGCTTGCCGGGCGCACCGGCGACGGCCGCCGCCTGGCCGAGGCGCTGGACGCGGCCCTTGGCACCGGCTGGCAGCGGCAGCTCGAGATCCTGCGCGACGGCTGAGGCGGGCTTGCCGCCGCCCGCATCCTCGGCCAATATCGACGCCATGCCACATGACCATCACGACCACGATCATCCCCATGCGCTCCTGCCGCCGGACCCGGCGCTGCGGGTCAAGGCGCTGGAAACGTTGCTCACCGCCAAGGGTCTGATCGACCCGGCGGCGCTGGACGAGATCATCGACACCTACGCCCACAAGATCGGCCCGCAGAACGGGGCGCGGGTGGTGGCGATGGCCTGGGCGGATGACAATTTCCGCCGGCGGCTTCTGGCCGATGCGACCGGGGTCTGTGCCGAGCTGGGCTTTTACGGACGGCAGGGCGAGCATGTCGTGGCAGTCGAGAACACCGACGAGGTGCACAACATCGTCGTCTGCACGCTTTGTTCGTGTTACCCGTGGCCGCTCTTGGGGATGCCGCCGGGCTGGTACAAATCCGACGCCTACCGCGCCCGCGCGGTGCGCGAGCCGCGCGCGGTCCTGGCCGACTTTGGGATGGAACTGACCGAGGGGCAGGCGGTGCGCGTCTGGGATTCCACCGCCGAAATCCGCTATCTCGTCCTTCCGCAGCGGCCCGAGGGCACCGAAGGCTGGGATGTCGATCGTCTGATGACCTGCGTCACACGCGATTCGATGATCGGCACGGGCCTCGCACGGGTGCCAGCGTGACGCGGGTGCATGACATGGGCGGGCGCTTTGGCGACGGGCCGGTCCGGCCCGAACCCGAGGACGCGCCGGTATTTGCGACCGAATGGCACGGGCGCGCGCTGGCGGTGACGCTGGCGTCGGGCGCGCTGGGGCAGTGGACGCTGGATGCCTCGCGCTTTGCCCGCGAAAGCCTCAGCCCCGCGGATTACGCGCGCTTTTCCTATTACGAGAAATGGATGGCCGGGCTGGCCGATCTGCTGGTCGCCAAGGGCGTGGTGACGCGCGACGAACTGGCGGGGGCCGCCCCCGCGCCCAGCGAGCTGTCCGCTCGGCGTTTGCCCGCCGAAAAGGTCGCCGCGGTCCTGGCCTCCGGCGGGCCGACCACCCGCGAGGGCAACGCGCCGCGTTTCGTTCCGGGCGATCCGGTGCGCACAATCCGCCCGTCACGGAACACGCGGGTCGACGGTGGCCACACAAGGCTGCCTGCCTATGCCGCCGGGGCAAAGGGCAGTGTACTGCGCTGCCATGGCAGCCACGTTCTGCCCGACACCAACGCCCACGGGCTGGGCGAGGCGCCCGAGCCGCTTTACGCCGTGGCCTTCGACGCGGCGGAACTCTGGGGGCAGGCCGAGGGCGCGGGCGACGAGGTGATCCTCGATCTCTGGGAAAGTTATCTGGAGCCCGGCCATGGATGAGCCGGTCTTCGAGGCCCCCTGGCACGCCCAGGCCTTTGCCGTCGCCGTGCATCTCAACGCGCGCGGCGCCTTCACCTGGCCCGAGTGGGCCGCAGTATTCGGCGCGGTCCTGGCCGAGCACGGAGTGGAAAAAGAGCTCAACGGCGGCGACGATTATTTCCTCGCCTGGGTCGCGGCGCTCGAACGGATCTGCGCCGACAAGGGGCTGGCCGAACACGCGCGGCTGGCAGAGCTGAAGGCCGCCTGGGAAGAGGCCTATTTGTCCACGCCTCACGGATCGCCGGTGCATCTGGCCCAGTAACGTCCCGCCATTCGCCCGTATTGCCCTGCGCCCAGGCTCATTTCCCGTCTCGGCGCTTGCGGGCGCTCGCGGGGGGCGGTAGATGCGGTGCCGAGTTTCAAGACGAGGTGCGCCCATGTCGATCGACACAGAAACAGCGGCCCGCGTGGCCAAACTGGCCCGCATCAAGGTCGAGGACGATGCGCTTCCCGCGCTGGCCCAGGAATTCAACGCCATCCTCGGCTTCATCGAGCAGCTCGAAGAGGTCGATGTCGACGGCGTTGAGCCGATGGTGTCGGTGACGCCCATGCGGCTCAAGCGGCGCGCCGATGTGGTGACCGACGGCAACCAGCAGGGGGCCGTCCTGTCCAACGCGCCCGACGCCCGCGAAGGCTTCTTCGCGGTGCCGAAGGTGGTTGAATAACCCGTCCCGACGAACACGCGCGGACAGGACCGGTCCGCAGGTCCGACACGAGAAAGAACCGACATGACCGATCTCACCAAGATGAAAGTGGCCGAGGCGCGTGACGCGCTGCGCCGGGGCGAAGTGACCAGCGCCGAACTGACCGAGGCCTGCCTGAGCGCCATCGACGGCGCCGGGGCGCTTGGCGCCTTCGTGCACCACACGCCCGAGATTGCGATGGACCAGGCCAAGGCCGCCGATGCCCGGATCAAGGCAGGCGACGCGCCGTCGATGTGCGGCATTCCGATGGGGATCAAGGATCTCTTCTGCACCAAGGGCGTGCCGTCGCAGGCCGCCTCGGCGATCCTGAACGGCTTCAAGCCTGAATACGAATCCACCGTGACCAGCCAGCTTTTCGACGCGGGCGCGGTGATGTTGGGCAAGCTCAACATGGACGAATTCGCCATGGGGTCGAGCAACGAAACCTCGACCTACGGCAATGCGGTCAACCCCTGGCGGCGCGGCAATGACGACACCGCGCTGACGCCGGGCGGCTCGTCGGGCGGGTCGGCCAGCGCCGTGGCCGCGGACCTTTGCCTCGCGGCGACCGGCACCGACACCGGCGGCTCGATCCGCCAGCCCGCCGCCTTCACCGGCATCACCGGGATCAAGCCCACCTACGGGCGCTGCTCGCGCTGGGGCATCGTGGCCTTCGCCTCTTCGCTGGATCAGGCCGGGCCTATGACCAAGGACGTGCGCGACGCCGCCATCGTGCTGCAGGCCATGTGCGGCCACGACCCCAAGGACAGCACCAGCGCCGACCTGCCGGTCCCCGATTTCGAGGCCGCGCTGACCGGTGACATTCGCGGCAAGACCATCGGCATCCCCCGCGAATACCGGATGGAGGGCATGCCCGACGAGATCGAAAAGCTCTGGTCCGACGGCACCGCCATGCTCAAGGATGCAGGCGCCAAGATCGTCGATATCAGCCTGCCGCATACGAAATACGCGCTGCCCGCCTATTACGTCATCGCGCCCGCCGAGGCCTCGTCGAACCTGGCGCGCTATGACGGCGTGCGCTACGGCCATCGCGCCAAGCTGGCCAAGGGCGACGGCATCACCGAGATGTACGAAAAGACCCGTGCCGAGGGCTTCGGCCCCGAGGTGCAGCGCCGCGTGATGGTCGGCACCTACGTTCTGTCGGCGGGCTTCTACGACGCCTATTACAACCGCGCGCGCAAGGTCCGCACGCTGATCAAGCGCGATTTCGAACAGGTCTTCGCCGATGGCGTGGATGCGATCCTGACCCCCGCCACGCCCTCTGCGGCGTTCGAGCTGGGCATGCAGGTCGACGACCCGGTTCAGATGTATCTCAACGACGTCTTCACCGTGACGGTGAACCTCGCCGGTCTGCCCGGGATCGCGGTGCCTACGGGCATGGACCGCCAGGGCCTGCCGTTGGGCCTGCAGCTGATCGGCCGCCCGTGGGAGGAAAGCGATCTGCTGAATACCGCCTACGCGCTCGAGCAATCCGCCGGTTTTGTGGCCAAACCGTCGAAATGGTGGTAAGCGGCGGTAAAACGGACGTGGCAGGCGGGAATTTGAAAATGCGGGTAATGATTTGCGGTGTCGCGGCGCTGGCTCTGGCAGCGTGCCAGCCCGCCGTCCCGGACAGCGCCGCGCAAGTGGGCTTTGACAATGTCGACCGGCGCGCCGCCCGCGACGCCGAGCTTGAGGGCCGCAGCGACGTGACCACCGTGCGCCCCCCGGCCGAGGTGCAGGCCTCCGCGCTCGACGAGGCCGGCACCGCCGAGGCGCTGGCCGCCGAACGCGCCGCGGCTGCGAATTCCGGCGTCGCCCCGCTTCAGGCCTCACCGCAGAATCCCGCGCCGCAGGCGGTGACCAACGCCGCGGGCATCTCGCGCGAGAACAGCTTTGACGCCGTGTCGAACGAGCGCAGCATCGAGGGCGACGCGGCGATGATCGCGCAGAACCGCGCGCAATACACGCTGATCGCGCCCACCGACCTGCCCACGCGGCCGGGCAGCGACCGGCCCAACATCGTCGAATACGCGCTGCGCACGTCGAACCCGGTGGGCGCGCCGCTCTACCGGCGGTCGTCGTTCACCACCGAGAACAAGTATTTGCGCGCCTGCGCCAGCTACCCCAGTTCCGATCTCGCGCAGGAGGATTTCCTCGCGCGGGGCGGCCCGCAGCGGGACCGGCTGGGCGTCGACCCGGATGGCGATGGCTTCGCCTGCGACTGGGACCCCGCGCCGTTCCGCGCGGTGCGCGGCGGCTGACGCCGATCTGGCATCCGTCGCCCAATTGCGGGCCGCGCCGGGGAGGGGCGCGGCCCGCTTTGATCCTGATACACTACACCGCCATGGCCAGCGCCACAGCCGCGCGCGACTGGCTCTGCACGGCGCAGGCCCAGGTCTCGGCGCATTACGTCATCGCGCGCAGCGGCACGGTCTGGCAGCTGGTCGACGAGGCTGATCGCGCCTGGCACGCAGGCGCAGGCCGCTGGGGCGGCTGCGACGACGTGAACAGCGCCTCCATCGGGATCGAGCTGGCCAACACCGGCTTCGAACCTTTCGCCGAACCGCAGATGCAGGCGCTCGAGGCGCTGCTGCCGGGCATCATGGTGCGCTGGTCGATCCCGCCCAAGGGTGTCATCGCCCATTCCGACACCGCTTTGGGCCGCAAGATCGATCCCGGCCCGCGCTTCGACTGGCCGCGCCTCGCCGCGCAAGGCCTCGCCGTCTGGCCCGCGCCCGCAGACCCCGGCGAATTCCATGCCGATGCCCGGCGCTTCGGCTACGGGATTGAGGCCGGCAACGACGACGCCCTGCTCGCAGCCTTCCGCCTGCGCTTCCGCCCCCAGGCCACTGGCCCGCTCGACGACACCGACCGCGCCCTGATGGCCGATCTCGCCCACCGCTTCCCGGCGGACTGACCCTCCCTTTCATCTGGTCATAAGTATCCCGGGGAGCGCGAGGGGCAGCGCCCCTCGCTTCGGTCGGATCGCTTCAGCGATCCGAACCCAAAAACCCTCACTCCACCGTGTAAGGCAATACGCCGCGCCGGTCCTCGGGCACGCTCAGCCGCCGCTCCAAAGGCGGGACCGAGCGTTGATGACAGCCCTTGCGCTCGCAGATCCGGCACGAAATCCCTATCGGCTCGAACGCGCCGTCTCGGCCCAGATCCAGCCCGTCGGCATAAACCAGCGCGCCCGCATGGCGCAGCTCGCATCCCAGCGCGATGGCATAGCGGCGCACCGGCGCGCCGAAATGGCCGCCGGGCTTGGACACGTCCCGCGCGATCGAGATGTAACGCACCCCGTCCGGCGTCTCGGCCAGCTGCCGCAGAAACCGCCCCGGTGTCTCGAAGGCGCGGTGCACGTTCCACAGCGGACAGGCCCCGCCGAACCGCGCGAATTGCAGCCGTGTCGCGGAATGCCGCTTGGTGATCGTGCCCGCCTGATCGACCCGCACGAAGAAGAACGGAATGCCCTTGGCCCCGGGCCGCTGCAGGGTCGACAGCCGGTGCGCCACCTGCTCGACCGAGGCGCCGAAGCGCAGCGACAAGAGCTCCAGATCGTGCCGCGTGTCCTGCGCCGCGGCCAGAAAGGCGCGGTAGGGCATCATCGCCGCCCCGGCAAAGTAATTCGCCAGCCCGATCTTGGCGATGGCGCGCGCGGCGTCGGACTGGAACCGCGCCAGATCGAGCGTTGCCTCCAGCAGCGCGTTCTGCCGCAAGAGCGCCACCTGCAAGAGCAGCTGGAAGGTCTGCGTCTCGGGCGGGGCCAGCGCCGACAGCGTCAGCGTCTGGCTCTCGGGATCGTAGCTGCGCAGCGGGCCGCTCTGCGACAGCCGAACGGCGATCCCGCGCTTGCCCAGCCGCGCGATGGCGGCCTGGCGGATGTCGCCCTCGTCCTGCGCCAGTTGCGCGAAATGCTCGCCCGCACGGTCCACCGCGTCGATGTAATTGTCGCAATAATGGAAGAAGTCGCGCACCTCTTCCCACGGGCTGGCCTGCAATTGCGTCCCCTCGCGCCCCAATGCCTCGTCGAGCGAGGCCAGCCGTTCATGCGTCTGCCGGTAGGCCCGGTGCAGCGCCAGAAAGGCCCGCGCCAGCGCCGGCGCGTTAGACGCGGTCAGCCGCAGATCGGCCAGCGGCGGCGCGCCTTCGGCAAAAACCGGATCGGCCAGCGCCTCGGCCATGTCGGTGACCAGACGTTCGGAATCGCCCTGGCCCAGCTCGGTCACGTCAAAGCCGAACTCCTGCGCCAGCGCCAGCACCACGGTGGTGCTGAGCGGCCGGTTGTTGTTTTCCATCTGGTTGAGATAGGGCAGCGACACCCCCAGCTTGGCGGCGAAATCGCGCTGGGTCAGGCCCAGCCGCGTGCGGATCTCGCGCAGCTTCGCGCCGGCATAGAGTTTCTGGGTTGCCATGTTGTGCCTCGGATTTGCATCTTAGCGGGTGTCTTCCCGCCAGTTTGCAAATTCAGGTGACCCTGTCCAGCCGCTCCAGCTGTGCCGCGCGCCACATCACGAAGGCAATGCAGGCGATGGCGCAGAGCCCGGTCACCATCATGATCCACAAAAGCGGCATCGCGCCCGACCCGGGCGTCAGCACCGCGCCCGCCAGCGCCGAGAGCGCCGCGCCGCCGCCGATCATGATCGCCCCGCCCAGCCCGCTGGCGGTGCCCGCCAGATGCGGGCGCACCGACAGCATTCCGGCGGTGGCGTTCGGGATGGTCATCCCGTTGCCCAGACCCACAAAGCACATGAACCCGAAGAAGGTCAGCACCGACCCGTGCCCCGACCAGAACACCAGCATCGACGCGCCGATGCCCGCCGCGTTGATGATCGAGCCCCAGAACACCATCGTGTTCACCCCGATCCGCGCCGAAAAACGCCCCGAGGCCCAGTTGCCCAGGAAATACCCGATGGCGGGCGCCCCGAAATAGAACCCCAGTTCCGACGCATCGAGGCCGAAGACCACCGATCCCACGTAAGGCGCGCCGCCCAGATAGGCAAAGAACGCCCCCGAGGCAAAGCCCGATGCCAGCGCATAGCCCCAGAACCGCGGCGCCTTCAGCAGTTCGGGATATTCGCGGAACTGCTGGCCCAGCGTCAGCCCCGAGGGCCGCGCCGTCTCGCCCAGATCCGACCACGCCAGCCAGAGCGCCCCGCCCCCCAGCGCGAAAAGCAGCCAGAAATTCGCGTGCCAGCCGAAGTGTTCGTCCAGCACGCCGCCGATGGCCGGGCCGATCATCGGCACCACGGCCATGCCCATGGTGACATAGCCGATCATCGACGCGGCCTGTTCCTGCGGCACCATATCGCGCACCACCGCCCGGCTCAGCACCATCGACGTGACGATGACAGCCTGCGCCATGCGGAACGCCAGGAACGTATAGGCGTCGGCGGCAAAGAGGCAGCCCAGCGTCGCCAGCATGAACAGCCCCAGCCCCCCAAGGATCACCGGCCGCCGGCCAAGCTTGTCGCTGATCGGGCCGATCAGCACCTGAAGCACCGCGTTCACGCCCAGGTACACCGCCACCGACAGCTGCATCAGCCGGTATTCGGTGTCGAAATAGGCGGTCATATTGGGCAGGCTTGGCAGAAAAATATTCATGGCAAGCGCCGACAGCCCGGCCAGCAGGATCAACGTCACGATATGAGGCGGGGTCGAACGGTCCAGAAAACGGACCACCGGTGCGTTTTGCATGTGGCCATGCGTAGTCCTCGCCGCATCGCTTGTCCACTCACGCCAGAGGTATTTGCGGATTTGCAGTTTCCGCGCGGGCGTTTATGCATTGTTTGCAAATTTGCGGAAATTTCCTTGAGGGCCCGCGCCCCAACCCCTAGTCTCGCGCAAAAGCGCCGCGGAGCGATCCCGGCGCGTACAGCGTGCGAGGAGGGGCCCGTGAAAGACATCCTGCAAGAACTCGAAAACCGCCGCGAAAACGCCCGGCTGGGCGGCGGGCAGAAACGCATCGACGCACAGCACGCCAAAGGCAAGCTCACCGCGCGCGAACGAATCGAACTGCTGCTCGACGAGGACAGCTTCGAGGAATACGACATGTTCGTCGCCCACCGCTGCACCGATTTCGGCATGGAGCAGAACCGCCCCTACGGCGATGGCGTGATCACCGGCTGGGGCACGATCAACGGCCGTATGGTCTATGTCTTCAGCCAGGATTTCACCGTGCTGGGCGGGTCGGTCAGCGCCACCCACGCGCAGAAGATCTGCAAGATCATGGATATGGCGGTGCAGAACGGCGCGCCTGTGATCGGGCTCAACGACTCGGGCGGCGCGCGCATTCAGGAGGGCGTCGACGCCCTGGCCGGCTATGCCGAGATTTTCCAGCGCAACATCATGGCCTCCGGCGTGGTGCCGCAGATCAGCGTGATCATGGGCCCCTGCGCCGGCGGCGCGGTCTACAGCCCGGCGATGACCGACTTCATCTTCATGGTCAAGGACAGCTCTTACATGTTCGTGACCGGCCCCGACGTGGTCAAGACCGTCACCAACGAACATGTCACCGCCGAGGAACTGGGCGGCGCCTCCACCCACACGCGCAAATCCTCGGTCGCCGACGGCGCCTTCGAAAACGATGTCGAGGCGCTGGCCGAAGTGCGCCGCCTGGTCGATTTCCTGCCGCTCAACAACCGCCAGAAGCCGCCCGTGCGGCCGTTCTTCGACGATGTCGCCCGGGTCGAATCCAGCCTCGACACGCTGATCCCGGAAAACGCCAACACGCCCTATGACATGAAGGAGCTCTTGCTCAAGGTCGCGGACGAGGGCGATTTCTACGAGATCCAAGAGGATTTCGCCAAGAACATCATCACCGGTTTCATCCGCCTCGAAGGCCAGTCGGTCGGCGTGGTCGCCAACCAGCCGATGGTGCTGGCGGGCTGCCTCGATATCGACAGCAGCCGCAAGGCCGCGCGCTTCGTGCGCTTCTGCGATGCCTTCGAAATCCCGATCCTGACCTTCGTCGACGTGCCCGGCTTCCTGCCCGGCACCAGCCAGGAATACGGCGGCGTCATCAAGCACGGCGCCAAGCTGCTCTTCGCCTATGGCGAGGCGACGGTGCCCAAGGTCACCGTGATCACCCGCAAGGCCTATGGCGGCGCCTACGACGTGATGGCCTCCAAGCATCTGCGCGGCGACATGAACTACGCCTGGCCCACCGCCGAGATCGCCGTCATGGGCGCCAAGGGCGCGACCGAGATCATCCACCGCGCCGATCTGGGCGATCCCGCCAAGATCGCCGCCCATGCCGCCGAATACGAGGACCGCTTCGCCAACCCCTTCGTCGCGGCCGAACGCGGCTTCATCGACGAGGTGATCCAGCCCCGCTCGACTCGCAAACGCGTCGCCCGCGCCTTCGCCGCCCTGCGCGGCAAGCAGCTCAAGAACCCCTGGAAGAAGCACGACAACATCCCGCTCTGACCCTCCCCGCTTCTTCTTGGCGAAAATACTCCCGCCGGAGGCTCCGACACCAGCCTCCGGGAACGCGGCGAGAAAGGACATGCGCCATGCCCCGTCTGTGGAAAAACCAGGCCTTCACCATTTCGCACGCCGATTCCGGCCATTTCGAAGGGCAGGGGCTGCGGTCATTTTTTGAATACCGCCAGCTCGGCATCGCCGAGGCTACGGGCGGCGCTTACGGCGCGCATGTGATCCGCGCGGTGCCGGGGATGGAAAGCCCCGCGGCCTGGCACACCCACGATCTCGATTTCCAGATGGTCTATGTCACCCGCGGCTGGGTCGTGTTCGAATACGAAGACCAGGGCGAGCAGATCCTGCGCGAAGGCTCCTGCGTGCTGCAACCGCCGGGCATCAAGCATCGCGAGGTGCGCCATTCCGACGACCTTGAGCTGATCGAGATCACCAGCCCCGCGCAATTCGCCACCCACGAGGCCGAGGCGCCATGAGACCGGCCCTTCTCCTCGCCGCGCTCACCGTCGGCCCGGCCTTTGCCGACGGGGCGCTCGCGGTGCCCTCGGGCATGCCGGTGACCTTCCACGAGATGCTCTGGGACCAGCCCGGCCAGGGGCTGACCTACCGCTTCCGCTTCGTCGCCCCCGAGATCGGGCCCGGCGGGCGCGCCTTCGAGGAGGTCGCGCTCGACATGGAGCATCTCTGCCAGACCTACGCTTTGCCCAAGCTGGCGGCGATTGGGCCGAAACCCGCTCAAATCGTCATATCGCTTGCGCAGAAATCCGTCGAATTCGGTCAGCCTGCCCCCGATGTGCCGCAGTTCTTCGAAGCCTACCGGGTCGAGGACGACACCTGCATATGGGAGGTTTTCTGATGTCTCTACAATATGTTGCGGGCTTCTTCCAGGGCCGCCCGGGGTTTGCGGCTTTCGCATCACAGAAAACGGGCAGCGCGCGCGGAACATATCAATCGCGCCCGCATTGGGATAGGGTGAACGGCGGTCGTCTCAACGCGGCCGCAACCCTGACGCGACGCCGGACGCGCCCCTGCGGCCTCACCGGCGCCGTCGAAACTGACAGGAGTGACAGATGTCCAAGAGCATCAAGTTGCTTGCCATCTTCGGCCTCGTCGCCGGCCTCTCGGCCTGCGGTCAGCAGGAAGAAGAATTTGTCGTCGTCGACCCTGAGCCCATCAGCGTCGAGCCGGTTTATACGGGCAAGTACAAGTAAAAGACATGCGGGACGGGCCGCCGTGCGGTCCGTCCCGATCTGCCCGCGGTCCTGCGTGGGGGCCGTCCCATGCTGAAGCACCGCGGCTTTCCCGGGCGTCTGCCGGGCACCGATTTTCAGTTCACCATCCGCCGGGCCAATCCCAAGGGCGCGACCCCGCTGGTGGCGCGCGAGCGGTTCCGCGACCGGCGCCCGCCGGACAAGCGCGCCGACACCGCCTTCATGGCCGCGCTCTGGGCGCAGTTCGGCACCGAGCCGTTCGAGCGCGGCAACCTCGACGCCGGGCGTCTGAGCTGGCTCTTCGGGCGCGAGGTGCTGCCCTATGACGACCCGTTCGATCCCGAAAGCTACGACGCGCTTCTGATCATCGACGAACCGCGCGCCCGCGCGGCCTTTCCGGAAGCGTTCGACGAGGGGGCATGGGCATGATCTTGCCACCGGAGCGGGAATCTGCGCGGGAAAAAGCCGATTGGCGCGCGCGCTGCGCGCAAGGCTTGGCGGCGCCCGCAGCCCGTGCCAGCGTGGCCTCGTACCAGTGTGTGCGGTGCTTTTGCCTGGCACCATTCATTCACCGTTACCCTTCCCCTGGCGGACGGGCCGATCAATCCCCTGGTCGCCCGTCCGATTTTTCCGTTCCGGGTAAAATCGTTTATTGGCAAGGGTTTGCCGATTTTCGTCCCGATCCGCGAAAGGGCTGGCCCCCGGTCCGTCCCAGCGTGCAAAGAGGCGCGCAGAGCAGACCGGACAAAGGGGGCGAAACATGCTTCGGATCATATGTGCTGCCACGCTGCTGGTACTGGCGGGATGCGGCGACACTCTGGGTGAACGGGCGCTTCTGGGCGCAGGCGCCGGGGCCACGGGTGCCGCGGTTCTCAGGGGCGACCCGCTCACCGGCGCGGCCGTCGGAGCGGCGGCCAACATCGCCTATTGCCACCGCTACCCGGCCCGCTGCTAGGCGCGGCGCCGTAGGGTGCGCGTTCACGCGCACCGCCACAAGACACCACTCACGCAGTCAGACGGTCATCGGGGCGCAGCGCCCCGGTGGCCGTTTCGTGTGCGCGGGCAAAGACCACAGAAAGGGACAGACATGTTCAAGAAGATCCTGATCGCCAATCGCGGCGAAATCGCCTGCCGCGTGATCAAGACAGCGCGCAAGATGGGCATCCAGACCGTTGCGATCTATTCGGATGCCGACAAGCACGCGCTGCATGTCGAAATGGCGGACGAGGCGGTGCATATCGGCCCGCCCCCCGCCAACCAATCCTATATCGTCATCGACAAGGTGATGCAGGCGATTCGCGACACCGGCGCCGAGGCGGTGCATCCAGGCTACGGCTTTCTCAGCGAAAACCCCAAATTCGCCGACGCGCTCGAGACAGCGGGCGTGGCTTTCATCGGCCCGCCCAAGGGTGCAATCGAGGCGATGGGCGACAAGATCACCTCGAAGAAGATCGCGCAGGAGGCCGACGTCAGCACCGTGCCCGGCTACATGGGCCTGATCGAGGACGCCGAAGAGGCGGTCAAGATCAGCGGCGAGATCGGCTATCCGGTGATGATCAAGGCCAGCGCCGGCGGCGGCGGCAAGGGCATGCGCATCGCCTGGAACGGCGACGAGGCGCGCGAAGGCTTCCAGAGCTCCAAGAACGAGGCCGCCAATTCCTTCGGCGACGACCGCATCTTCATCGAGAAGTTCGTGACGCAGCCGCGCCACATCGAGATCCAGGTGCTGGCCGACAGCCACGGCAATTGCATTTATCTGGGCGAGCGCGAATGCAGCATCCAGCGCCGCAACCAGAAGGTCATCGAAGAGGCGCCCTCGCCCTTCCTCGACGAGGCCACCCGCAAGGCGATGGGCGAACAGGCCTGCGCGCTGGCGCAGGCGGTGGGCTATGCCAGCGCGGGCACGGTGGAATTCATCGTCGACGGCGACCGGAATTTCTACTTTCTCGAGATGAACACTCGCCTGCAGGTGGAACATCCCGTCACCGAACTGATCACCGGGGTCGACCTGGTGGAGCAGATGATCCGCGTCGCCAATGGCGAGGCGCTCTCGATCACCCAGGCGGATGTCAAGCTCAAGGGCTGGGCGATGGAAAGCCGGCTTTACGCCGAGGATCCCTATCGCGGGTTCCTGCCCTCGATCGGTCGTCTGACCCGTTACCGTCCGCCGGCAGAGCTGGCGCTGGACGGGGCGGTGGTGCGCAACGACACCGGCGTCTACGAGGGCGGCGAGATCAGCATGTATTACGACCCGATGATCGCCAAGCTTTGCACCTGGGGTCATAACCGCGACGAGGCCATCGAGGGCATGCGCGTGGCGCTGGACAGTTTCGAGGTCGAGGGCATCGGTCACAACCTGCCGTTCCTGAGCGCGGTGATGGATCATCCGAAATTCGTCAGCGGCGACATGACCACCGCCTTCATCGCCGAGGAATATCCCGACGGCTTTGCGGGCGTGACGCTGGGGGATTGGGAGCTTCAGCGCATCGCGGCGGCCACGGCGGCGATGAACCGGGTGGCCGAGATAAGGCGCGCGCGGGTGTCGGGGCGGCTCGACAACCACGAACGGCATGTGGGCGAGGCCTGGAACGTGACGCTGCAAGGCAAGAGCTTTGACGTCACCATTGCCGCCGATCACGATGGCGCCACGGTTGCCTTCGACGGCGGCGAGAGCCTGCGGGTGACCGGTGATTGGACGCCGGGCGATACGCTGGCGCATATGCAGGTGGATGGCGCGCCGCTGGTGCTCAAGGTCGGCAAGGTTCCGGGCGGGTTCCGCATCCGCTCGCGCGGGGCCGATCTGAAGGTGCATGTGCGCACCCCGCGCCAGGCCGAGCTGGCGCGGCTGATGCCGGAAAAGCAGGCCCCCGACACCTCGAAAATGCTGCTCTGCCCGATGCCCGGGCTGATCGTGAAGATCGACGTCGAAGAGGGCCAGGAGGTTCAGGAGGGCCAGGCGCTCTGCACCGTCGAGGCGATGAAGATGGAGAACATCCTGCGCGCCGAGCGCAAGGGCGTGGTCGCCAAGATCAACGCCGGTCCGGGCGACAGCCTGGCGGTGGACGAAGTGATCATGGAGTTCGAGTAACCCGCCATGTCGCCCGTTTCGCCCGATCCGCAACGAACGGTGCGCCTGAAGGCGCACCCTACGGCGTTGCGCATCGTGGCTGGCGGTTATTCCAGCAGGGTGTCGCGCCGGTCGCGGATTTCCTGCTGGCGCAGCGGCAGCTTGTCGATCGAGCGCGAGATCTCGCGCACCGACCAGGGTGCGGGTTTGCGGATCACCACGGTGCCGTCCTTGGCGATCACCGCGAGCATGAAGCCGCGCGGGCGCAGGGTGCGCCGCACCTCGCTGCGCGCGGCGGGGTCGGTGTCGGTGATCACGACCACATCGCGATCCACCAGCGCATCCAGCCGTTCGGTGATGAACTGCATCTGCTGGACGTACCGCGGGTCGGCGGCGCTGTCGGCGAAGACGACGACGGGCCGTTTCAGCCACAGGAACTCTCCGAGGGTCACGTCGGCGGCCGACAGGATGGTCTCTTCGGTCGGTGCACCGGCGTCGGCGGCGGCCAGGGGCGCCGGGGCAAGTGTCGTCAGCGCCACCAGGGCGAGAGTGCATGCTTTGATCATGTTACAAGATATAAGCGCGGGACCGGGATTTGCGAAGCGTTCCGCGTCGGCAGCGCGGAATTTTTGTCGTGTTAACCGCATTGTGAGGGGAGACGTGCCATGCCTTGCCGCGTCTGGCGGCGGCTCTGCCGGCCGCCTGCCCCTCAGAGGCGGATTTCGCAATGGACATCGTTCTGCATCCCGGCGCGCATCGCACCGGATCGACCAGTTTTCAAAGCTACCTGCGCGCGGTGCAGGACGATATATGCGGGCAGGGGCTGGCCTACTGGGGGCCTTGGCGCACCCGCAAGGGGCTTTTTCACGGCGTGGCCGACGGCACGGCGCCGCCGGGCCGCGAGGGGCGGCCGGCTGGCCGGGTCCTGCTGAATGTGCGCGGCGTGGCACGCAAGGGCTATCGCACGCTGATCGTCAGCGACGAGAACATGCTGGGCACTCCGCGCGACAATATCCGCAGCGGCCTGCTCTATCCGGGCGCGGGGCAGCGGATGGCGCGGTTCCATGCGGCTTTCGGCGGCCGCGTGCGGCGGGTCGTGCTGCAAATCCGCTCGCCCGAGCTCTACTGGGCCTCGCTTTACGCCTATGCGCTGCCGCGCGGCGTGTCGATGCCGCTGCCTGCGCAGATCGCGGCGCTGGCGCGAGGGCAAAGGTCGTGGCGGGACGTGATCGTCGACATGGCCTGCGCCATGCCGGGGGCCGAGATCTGCGTGACCGTTTTCGAACGCTTCGCGTCCGACCCGGCGGCGCTGTTGCGGGCTCTGACGGATCGCGCGGAGGTGCCGGAGCCGGCGCAGCCTCTCTGGCTGAACCGCGCGCCCGATCTGGCCGCCCTGCGCGCCGTGCTGCGCGACAGGGGCGAGGATCCGGCCCTGCTGCCCGCGGGTCATGGCCGCTGGATGCCCTTTATACCGCAGGACGCCGCCCTGCTGCGCGCGGCCTATGCCGAGGATCTGCATTGGCTGACGACAGGTGCGGACGGGCTGGCCCGACTGATCGAAGACCCGGACCCCGACAGGACCAGGATCGCCTGGCCGGCGGGTCCGATGACAAGAGGACAAAGACCACATGACCAAAGACAAGGAAACATGGCGCAAACTCGCTGAAAAGGAACTCAGGGGGCGCCCGGTCAAGGATCTGACCTGGCAGACGCTCGAGGGGATCGACGTCTCGCCGATCTACACCGCCGAGGATACCGAGGGGCTGCCGCATATGGGCGGCCTGCCGGGGCAGGAGCCGTTCACCCGAGGCGTCAAAGCCACCATGTACGCGGGCCGGCCCTGGACGATCCGGCAATACGCCGGGTTTTCCACGGCCGAGGAATCGAACGCCTTTTACCGCAAGGCGCTGGATGCGGGGCAGCAGGGGGTCAGCGTGGCCTTCGACCTGGCCACCCATCGCGGCTATGACAGCGATCACGAACGGGTCGTGGGCGACGTGGGCAAGGCCGGCGTGGCCATCGACAGCGTCGAGGACATGAAGATCCTCTTCGACGGCATCCCGCTGGATCAGGTCAGCGTGTCGATGACGATGAACGGCGCGGTGATCCCGATCCTGGCGAATTTCATCGTCACCGGCGAAGAGCAGGGGCACGACCGCTCGGTGCTCTCGGGGACCATTCAGAACGACATTCTGAAGGAATTCATGGTCCGCAACACCTATGTCTACCCGCCCGAACCGTCGATGCGGATCATCGCGGACATCATCGAATATACCTCCAACGAGATGCCCAAGTTCAACTCGATCTCGATCTCGGGCTACCACATGCAGGAGGCGGGCGCGAACCTGGTGCAAGAGCTGGCTTATACCCTGGCCGACGGCAAGGAATACGTCAAAACCGCCATGGCGCGCGGGATGGACGTGGACAAGTTCGCAGGCCGGCTGTCGTTCTTTTTCGCCATCGGCAAGAACTTCTTCATGGAGGTGGCCAAGCTGCGCGCCGCGCGCCTGCTCTGGCACCGCATCATGACCGAGCTTGGCGCGCAGAACCCGCGCTCGAAGATGCTGCGCACCCATTGCCAGACCTCGGGCGTGTCTCTGGCCGAGCAGGATCCCTATAACAACGTGGTGCGCACCGCCTACGAGGCGATGAGCGCGGTGCTGGGCGGCACGCAGTCGCTGCACACCAACGCGCTGGACGAGGCGATCGCGTTGCCGACCGAATTCTCGGCCCGGATCGCGCGCAACACCCAGCTGATCCTGCAAGAGGAAACCGGTGTGACCAACGTGGTCGACCCGCTGGCGGGCTCTTATTACGTCGAAAAGCTGACCCACGACCTGGCCGAGGCGGCCTGGAAGCTGATCGAAGAGGTCGACGAGATGGGCGGCATGACCAAGGCGGTGGCCAGCGGCATGCCCAAGCTCAGGATCGAGGAGACCGCGGCGCGGCGGCAGGCCGATATCGACCGCGGCGCCGAGGTGATCGTCGGCGTCAACAAATACCGCAAGGACCGCGAGGATCCGATAGACATTCTGGACATCGACAACGCCAAGGTCCGCGAAAACCAGCTCAAGCGGCTCGAGCAGGTGCGCGGCAGTCGCGATGAAAGCGCGTGCGCAGCAGCGCTTGAAGAGCTGACCCGCCGCGCGGCCGAGGGCGGCAATCTGCTCGACGGCGCGGTCGAGGCCGCCCGCGCCCGCGCCACGGTAGGAGAGATCAGCATGGCAATGGAAAAGGTGTTCGGCCGTCATCGCGCCGAGGTCAAGACGCTCGCCGGCGTCTACGGCGCCGCCTACGAAGGCGACGAAGGCTTCGCCGCGATCCAGAAGGCGGTCGAGCAATTCGCCGAGGACGAAGGCCGCCGCCCGCGCATGCTGGTGGTCAAGATGGGCCAGGACGGCCACGACCGCGGCGCCAAGGTGATCGCCACGGCCTTTGCCGACATCGGTTTCGACGTCGACGTGGGCCCGCTGTTCCAGACCCCCGCCGAGGCGGCGCAGGACGCGGTCGACAACGACGTGCATGTCATCGGCATCTCGAGCCAGGCGGCGGGCCACAAGACCCTTGCGCCCCAGCTCGTGCAGGCGCTCAAGGACGCCGGGGCCGAGGATATTCTGGTCATCTGCGGCGGCGTCATCCCGCAGCAGGATTACCAGTTCCTCTACGACGCGGGCGTCAAGGCGATCTTCGGCCCCGGCACCAACATCCCCGAGGCCGCGCAGGATATCCTGCGCCTGATCCGCGCCGCGCGCCCCGAAGCTGCCTGACGCCACCAGCCCGGGGCGCGCCGCCAGCGCGCCCCGGCTCTGCCAAACGCGATTTCGGAACTTTTCAAGTCCCGGACCCTGTCTTATCGTGCCAATGGTTGGAACACGACGGACCATGGGGATGCTGACACTCGATCATATCGCGGTGCTGGGCGAAACGCTGGAAGAGGCGGTCGCTCATGCCGAGGCCGCGCTGGGCGTGCCCTTGCAGCCGGGCGGCAAGCATCAGCGCTTCGGCACGCACAACCGCGTCATCGGACTGGGCGGCGGGATTTACCTTGAGGCCATCGCCATCGACCCCGCGGCGCCTCCGCCGGACCGCCCGCGCTGGTTCGGCATGGACGACTTTCGCGGCCCCGCGCGGCTCGACAAGTGGATCTGCGCGGTGCCCGATATGGCGGCCGCGCTCGCGGTTTTCCCCGAGGCCGGGTCGCCGATTGAGCTGCAGCGCGGCGATCTGCGCTGGACCATGGCGGTGCCCGAGGACGGTCGCCTGGCCTTTGACGGGCTCTTTCCGGCGCTGATCCAGTGGCACGGCTCGGTGCCGCCGGGCAAGGCGCTGCCGTCGCAGGGCTGCCGGCTGCAAACGCTCGAGGTGCTGCACCCTGCGGCGGATCAGCTCGCGGCCCGGCTCGCGCCGCATTTCAGCGACGCGCGCGTCAGGTTTACGGTTGCCGACAGCCCCGATCTGCGCGCCACGCTGAACACGGCGCGCGGGCCGCGCGTGCTGACATGATCGTCCGGCCCGCGCGGGCCGGTGATGCGGCGGCGATCGCCGCGATCTGGAACCCGATCATCGACGACACCGCGATCACCTTTACCACCGCGCCCAAGACCGAGGCCGGGATCGCCGCGGATGTCGCGGCGCGCGGCGCGGCCTTTCAGGTCGCCGAGACGGACGGCACGGCGATAGGCTTCGCCACGTATTTCCCGTTTCGCGGCGGGCCCGGCTATGCCCGGACGATGGAACACTCCGTCATGCTCGCGCCCGAGGCGCGGGGGCAGGGCGCCGGGCGTGCGCTGATGACCGCGCTTGAGGCGGTTGCGCGCGACGCAGGGATCCACTCGCTGATCGGCGGGGTCAGCGGCGAAAATCCCGAAGGGGTGGCCTTTCACGAACGCCTGGGGTTCAAAGAAATCGCGCGCCTGCCCGAGGTGGGCTTCAAGTTCGGGCGCTGGATGGATCTGGTGCTGATGCAGAAAATGCTGTGACCTGTCGCAGGGACATTCGCGCTGCGGTGCAGTAACCTTGCCCCATGTCGATCTGGACACGCATAACCCAGGCGCTTTCCGCGCTGACCTCGGGCGAGGGGCTGACGGCGGTTTTCGACCGTTTGCGCACCCCGCCCGAGCGTTCGGTCGCGTTCACCATCGCGGTGATCGGGCTCAGCGCCAAGATGGCCAAGGCCGACGGTCTGGTCACCCGCGACGAGGTCATGGCCTTCCGCGAGGTGTTCCACATCCGTGCCGAGGACGAGGCCGGTGCGGCGCGGGTGTTCAACCTCGCCCGCCAGGACGTGGCCGGGTTCGAGGAATACGCCGCCCGCATCCGCGCCATGTTCGGCACCGACGAAGGCACGCTCTGCGACCTGCTCGAGGGGCTCTTTCACATCGCGATGGCCGACGGCACCTACCACCCCAAAGAGGACGCCTTTCTGGGCCGCGTGGCAGAGATCTTCGGGATTCGCGACACCTCGTTCCAGCGCCTGCGCGCGCGCTTCGTGCCCGATGCATCCCCCGATCCCTTCGCGGTGCTGGGCGTCGATCCGGACATGCCGGTCGAGGAAATCCGCAAGGTCTGGCGCCAACTGGTGCGCGACAGCCATCCCGATGTCATGATCGCCCGCGGCCTACCCGCAGAGGCGGTGCGGATGTCGGAAAAGCGGCTTATCGACATCAACCGCGCCTGGGAAGAGATCGTCGCCCGCGCGGACGCGTGATGCGGATCGCCACCTATAACGTCGAATGGTTCGACGCGCTCTTCGACGACAGCGGCGCGCTCTTGATGGATGACGCATGGTCGGCGCGTTACGACGTGACGCGCGCCCAGCAGATCGAGGCGCTGGGGATCGTCTTTACCGCCCTCGACGCCGACGCGGTGCTGGTGATCGAGGCGCCCGACAGCCATCGCCGCCGCTCGACAACCTCGGCGCTGGAAACCTTTGCCGAGGCCTTCGATCTGCGCGCGCGGGCGGTGACCATGGGATTCGTCAACGACACCCAGCAGGAAATCGCGCTGCTCTACGATCCCGACCGGGTCACGGCGCGGCACGATCCGGTCGAAAGCGATGCGGCCCCGCGCTTTGACGGGGTGCTCAGGATCGACCTCGACATCGACGCGACCGAGGACAAGGTCCAGTTTTCCAAGCCACCGCTAGAGGTTGCCCTGCGCACGGCGCAGGGCACCGACCTGCGGCTGATCGGGGCGCATCTGAAATCCAAGGCGCCGCACGGGGCCTCGACCCGCGACCAGATCATGCGCCTGTCGATCGCCAACCGGCGCAAGCAACTGGCCCAGGCGATCTGGCTGCGCCGCCGGATCGAGCAGCTTATGGCGGCGGGCGAAGCCGTTATCGTCGCCGGAGATCTGAACGACGGTCCGGGGCTGGACGAATACGAACACCTCTTCGGACGCAGTTCGGTCGAGATCGTGCTGGGCGACGGCGGCCCGCGGCTCTTCGACCCGCATGCCGAACAGTCGCTCTACGCCAAGCGGGGGCCAAAGCCCACCACGGCGCGATTCTATCTCAACCACGAGAAAAAGTTCATGCAGGCGATGCTGGACTACGTGATGGTGTCGCCCGATCTTGCGGCGCGGGGCCCGGTCTGGCGCATCTGGCATCCTTTCGACGACCCGCACTGCTGGTCGACACCAGAGCTGCGCGAGGCCCTGCTGACCGCCTCGGATCATTTCCCGGTCACGCTCGACATCGACATCTGACCCTTATCAAGCGGCCGCGCCGCGCCTATATTCATGCCATGAAACGCATGATCGCCCTGATCCTGACCCTTGGCATCGCCACCCCCGCCGCCGCGCAGGAGGCCGAAGGCGACGGGCTGAGCCTGATGGAGGAAGGGGCCAAGCTCTTCTTTCGCGGGCTGATGGACGAGGTCGAACCGGCGCTGAAGGATTTGCAGGACCTGGCCCAGGAAATGGAGCCCGCCTTGCAGGATTTCGTCGAGTACATGGGCCCGGCGCTGCGCGAGCTGATGGCCGAGGTCGAGGATTGGTCGGCCTACGAGCCGCCGGAAATGCTGCCCAACGGCGACATCATCCTGCGCCGCAAGGTGCCCAAAACCCCCGCCGACGAAGGCGCGATCGAGCTTTAGCCGCCCCGCGCCGTTGTCTGACACAGATCAATGCGCCACCCGACGCCGGGTTTACCCTTTCGATCCATGGCCGGTTATTTCCAACGGCCGGTCGCTAGGGAGGACAGAGCGATGATCAAATCCATTCTGAGCGCGGCATTGTTGGCCGGTGCGTTCGCAGGCGCGGCCTGGGCGCAGGAAGACGCGGGGCGCGCCGAATACATGGTGGCCTGTGCCGGATGCCACGGGGAATCGGGCAAGGGCGACGGCCCGCTGGCCGGGGTTCTGGACATGCACACCCCCGACCTGACCCACCTTGCGCGGGACAAGGGCGATGGCACTTTCCCCTTCGAATACGTTCTGTGGATGATCGACGGGCGCGAGATCATTCGCGCGCATGGCAGCGAAATGCCGCTCTGGGGCGATCGCTACACGGTCTCCGCCATGGCGGCCGAGGAATCGTCCGAGCTTCCCGAAGCGCGCGAATTGTTCGTGCGTGGGCGCATCCTGTCGCTGGTCTATTACCTCGAATCGATCCAGGCGCAGTAAGCGCGGTCAGATCACCTTGACGTCGGTCGTGGCCTCGAGCGCGCTGGCAAGCGACTTGAAGCGCGCTTCGGCCACTTCTCCGAACAGGGCAAGCGCGTCCTCGCGCAAGCTGAGCTGCAGGATGCGCTTCTTGGGTTGCCAGCTAAGCGCGGCACCGCCCTTCGTCGCCTCGGTCATCCACAGCATCGCGCCAAAGCGCATCGCCTTCCCCAGAACCTCGGCCTCGCGCTGTTCGGGCGCGTCGAGCAGGTCGTAGAGCTCTTCGAACCGCGTGCCCTCGCGCTTGTTGCGGTAGCGGTGCAGCAGCGCCAGCCCCAGATAGACCCGCTCGCCGTGCTTGAGCCCGCCCAGATTGGCGCGGGTGGCGTTGTCGAAACAGGTCTCGGCGCGGTAGTCGGGATGCGCGCGCCAGCTGACGTCATGCAAAAGACAGGCGGCCTTGATCAGGCGCTGCCGCGGTTCGGGGACATTGGCAAAGAGCGGATGGACGAACCTGTAAAGCGTCTTGCCGAAGCCGGGCATGCGGGCGTCCTTGGACTCGGCGAAGCGGCAGGATTCGATCAGCGGATCGCGGTCGCGCAGGATTTGCGGCATCTGTTCGTAAAGCAGACCTTCGCGGATACCATAGCTGGAAATTGCGATATCCTTGGGTTTGAAGGTCTGCACCAGCCGCTTGAGCACCTCGGCGGCATAGGGCACCAGCGACATCCGCGCATTCGAGATACTGCAGGCCGCGCGCAGTTCCTCCAGATCGGAATTGCGGATGAACTCGACCGTGGCGGCCACGCTTTTCGCCGTCATGCGGTATTCGTGCAGCACATGAAGCGGATAGCCCCGGCGTTCCATGTCGACCCGCGCGATGGCGCGCCAGCTGCCGCCCACCAGAAAGAGCCGGTCGCGCTGCGCGCCCATGGACGCGGCCAGATCCTGCATCACGGTCTTGATGTGTCTTTCGCGGCCCTTGCGCCCGCCCGGCAGGTCCTTGAGCTTGAGCGGCCCCAGCGCCGAGGTCATGCGCTTGCCCACGCGCCCGCCCGAGATTTCCGCCAGCTCCATCGACGATCCGCCGATGTCGCAGACCAGGCCAAAGCTGCCCGGCCATCCCAGCAACACGCCCTGCGCCGAAAGCCGCGCCTCTTCCTCTCCGTCGATGACCCAGACCTTGAGCCCGCATTCGTCCTGGATTTGCTGGCGGAAGGCGGGGCCGTCGCTGGCCTCGCGCATGGCGGCGGTGGCCACGGCGGTCAGCGCGGGAATGCCCATCCCCTTGGCCAGCAGTTGAAAGCGCTTCAGAGCGGCCAAAGCGCGGACCTTGCCTTCGGGGTTCAGCTTGCCGCTTTCGGCCATGCCCGCGCCAAGCGCGCACATGATCTTTTCGTTGTAGAAATACGCCGGGCTGCGCGCCGCGCCGTCGAAGACCACCAGCCGGACCGAGTTCGATCCGATATCCACCACTCCCACGCGGCTAAGCGCACGCGCACGGGGATCTTCGAAAAGCGGCCTGCCGAAAGGCTCCCACTCTGGTGTTGCCGGGTCCGGTTGTCCGTCCATAAACCACCTTGGGTCTCGCGTTGCGTGGGCACCTTGGGCAAGGCCGCCGGGCAGGTCAACCCATTGGCCGGGACGAGTGCGGCGATTCGCGTCACCGGCCGGGCGGTGCCGAAGGATCGGGCGGATCAGCCGTCGTCGGTATGGGTCAGCTGCGGCACGTCCGATGCGCCCGCCGATCCGCGCCCCGAAAGCGACGGGTTCTCCATAAAGAACCGGTGGCAGTTGAACGAAAACGCGCCTTCGGGCATCGGGTGGCGGACAAAGTCGCCGTTGGCCTCCATCACCCAGCTTTGTGCCGTGTCGGCGAGGTTCGCGGCCATGATCTGGCTGACGATCTGTGCCTTGACGGTTGGGTTCGTCGCCTCGATCAGCGTCTCGACCCGGCGGTTGAGGTTGCGGCCCATCCAGTCGGCCGAGCTGATGAAGACGCGCGCCTTCTTGTGCGGCAGGCCGTGGCCGTTGCCAAAGCAGATGATGCGCGAATGTTCCAGAAACCGGCCGACGATGGATTTGACGCGGATGTTCTCGGACAGCCCCTTGACGCCCGCGCGCAGCCCGCAGATGCCGCGCACCACCGCGTCGATCCGCACGCCCGCGGCACTTGCGGCGTAAAGCGCGTCGATCATGTCGGGCTCGATCAGCGAATTCATCTTGAGCCAGATCTGCGCGGGCTTGCCGTTCCGCGCGTGTTCCGCCTCGGCGGCGATCATCTCGAGCATCCTCGATTTGAGGTTGTGCGGCGAGATCGCCAGGTTTTCGAGCCTCTCGGGATGGGCATAGCCCGACAGGTAGTTGAACACCTTGGTCGCGTCCCGCCCCAGCGCCGCGTCGCAGGTGAAAAGCGACAGGTCGGTATAGATGCGCGCGGTGATCGGGTGGTAATTGCCGGTGCCGAAATGGGTGTAGGTCACCAGCTTGTCGCCCTCGCGGCGCACAACGGTGCTGATCTTGGCGTGGGTCTTCCAGTCGAGAAAGCCATAGACTACATGCGCGCCCGACCGTTCCAGCCGCCGCGACTGGCGGATGTTGGCGGCCTCGTCGAAACGGGCCTTCAGCTCGACCAGCGCGGTGACGGATTTGCCGTCCTCGGCGGCCTCGCAAAGCGCGTCGACGATGGGCGAGTTGCGCGAGGTGCGGTAGAGCGTCTGCTTGATCGCCACCACATCCGGATCCCGCGCGGCCTGCGCCAGGAACCGGACCACCATGTCGAAGGTCTCGTAGGGGTGGTGCAGCAGCATGTCCTTCTGGCGGATCGCCGCGAACATGTCGCCCTCGTGGTCCTGCACTCGTTCCGGCACACGCGGCATGAACGTGGGCCAGAGCAGATCGGGCCGCGCGTCGGTCACCAGTTCCGACAGGTCGGCGATGCCGATCATGCCGTCCAGTTCGACCACCTCGTTGTCGGCGACGTGCAATTCGCGCATCACCACGCCGCGCAGCGCCTTGGGTGCGCCCGTCGTGATGGTCAGCCGCACGACCTCGCCCCGGCGGCGGCGTTTCAGCGCGACCTCGAATTCGCGCACCAGATCCTCGGCCTCTTCCTCGACCTCCAGATCGCTGTCGCGCAGAACGCGGAAGCCGAAGTGGTTCTTGACCTCGTAGCCCGGGAACAGGCTGTCGATATGCAAGAGCAGCACGTCCTCGAGAAAGATGTAGCGCAGGCTGCCCTCGGGGGCGGGCAGGGACATGAAGCGGCTGATCTGCGCCGGGATCGGCAGCACCGCCTGCAAGGGTTTCCGGTCGCGCCGCCGTTCCAGCTGCAGCGCCAGGCAATAGCCCATGTTGGCGATGAAGGGGAACGGATGCGCCGGGTCGATGGCGAGCGGCGACAGCACCGGAAAGACCTGGGCCAGGAACGCCTCTTCGAGAAAGGCGATATCGTCGTCGGTCAGCCCGTCGCGCCGGACGATGGTGATGTTCTGCGCCTCCATCTCGGTGCGCAGACTGGCCAGCACCTCTTGCTGGCGGGCGAGCAGGCGGCGGGCGTTTTCGTCGATCAGGACAAGCTGTTCGGCCGGGCTCAGCCCGTCGGCGGCGGGGGTGGCGTTGCCTTCCTTGGCCAGCTCGCGCAGACCGGCGACGCGCACGGTGTAGAATTCGTCGAGGTTGGAGGCCGAGATCGACAGGAACCGCAACCGTTCCAGAAGCGGCACACGCGGGTTCTCGGCCTCTTCGACCACGCGCCAGTTAAAGCCCAGCCAGCTGAGCTCGCGGTTAAGGAACCGGCCCGGCCCGCTCTGGTCCAGATCGGGCAGTGCAACCGGTTCGGGCGGTTCGGAGGCGAGGAAATCGGCCTGGGTCATGCCGGTTCTCCGGGCGGCGAGCGCCGCAGGGGAGACACCGTCGTCTCGACGTATTGTTCCTCGTGCGCCAACACCTCGCGGGCCAGATCCCGGCTGATCCGGCGCGACCCGGCCAGCGCCGCGGCATCGAGCGCCGCCACCATGCGCCCGGCCATGTCGAACGAGCGCGGCATATGGCGCACCAGATAGGGGATCACATTGGCCGCCGGCACGATCTGTTGATCGGCGAACAGCTTGGCCAGCACGACCGACAGCAGCTCGTCGTCCGGCGGCTCGAGCCGCGCCAGCGGGGTGCCCATCATCCGGCTTTTCAGATCGGGCAGGGTCAGCGGCCATTGCGCGGGCGGCGTGTCGGCGGTCAGCAAAAGTGCGTTGCCGTTGGCCAGAACCAGGTTGTGAAGATGAAAAAGCGCGTTTTCCGCCTCGGGCTGGCCGGCGATGGCCTGCACGTCTTCGACGCAGACATGGCCCTGCGCCAGCGCCGGGATATCCGCCTGGGCCAGCCGGCGCGCCGGAACGATCCGTGCAAAGCTTTCGGCCGACCAGACATGCGCCAGATGGGTCTTGCCCGACCCGACGGGGCCGCAGAGCAAGAGCTTGCCGCCCGGCCAGTCGCGCCAGCCGTCGATCAGCGCCACCGCGACCGCATTGGGCGGGGCGACGAAAAAGTCGCCGCGCCCCAGCGCGGGGCGGACTTTCAGCGGAAGGGCCAGCTGGCGGCTCATGACGTCATTCCCGGTTCTGGTCGGTGAGGCCGCGATAGAGGCGGCTGTCCCGATATTGCCGGATCAGGAACCGGATCAACACCCCCAGCGAGGCCGCCAGAGGCACCGCCACCAGCATCCCCACAAAGCCGAAGAGCGACCCGAAAACCGACAGCGCCAGGATCAGCCAGACCGGATGCAGGCCGACCGAGTTTCCCACCAGCTTGGGCGTCAGCACATTGCCCTCGAGCAACTGCCCGATCTGAAAGATCACCGCCACGGCCACGATCCAACCCCAGTCGCCCCAGAACTGAAAGAGCGCCAGGCCGATGGCCAGCGCCCCGCCGACAATCGCCCCGACGTAGGGGATGAAGGTCAGGATGCCCGCGACGACCCCCACAACCAGCCCGAATTGCAGCCCCACCAGCCAGAGCGCGAGCGCGTAATAGGTGCCCAGGATCAGGCAGACCGACCCCATGCCCCGGATGAACCCGGCCAGCGTCCGGTCGATCTCGGTCGCGAGGATGCGGATGGTGGGCGCGTGATCGCGGGGCAAAAGCTCGTCGATGCGGGCGGTCATGTTGTCCCAGTCGAGCAGCAGGTAGACCGCCACCACCGGCACGATGACAAACAAAAGGACGATGTTGATCAGCGACGCGGCCGAGTTGAGCGCGGTTTCCAGCAATTGGCCGCCGCGCTCGCGGATGGTGTCGCCGATGCCGACAAGCGTTTGGCGCACCGCGCTGTCCTCGACCATGACCGACGGGAAGCTTTCGGTCAGAAAGGCCTGCAGATCGCGGAAGAGCTGCGGCGCGGTGTTGAACAATTGCAGCGTCTGCTGGATCAGCGCCGGCACCACCGACAGCGCCATGATCACGAAAATGACGATCGCCGCGATGGTGATGACGCCGGTCGCGGCGCCCCGCGACAGGCCCATACGCTCCAGCCGGTCGGCCACCGGATCGAGGAAATAGGCGATGGCTCCGCCCAGCACGAACGGCAAGAGAACATCGCCCAGAAACCAGAGCGTCACGGCAAACACCGCCAGGGCCACGCCCCAGTATTTCAACTGTTCCAGCACGGGCAGCGCCATTCTGCCGGTCCTTTTGTAAAAAGTCCTTGTCTTACATCGCTTTTCCCGCGCCGTGTTTCAAGCCTGACAGCGCTTTCGTTAACCGAACGGCAAGCGCTTGCCGGGTATTTCCTGTGGATGGATCGGCTGGTTTGCTCTCTTGCGGCGCTCGGGCATCCGCAGCGGCTTGCGGTGTGGCGGTATCTTTGTGCCTCGGGGGGCGATCCCGTTGCGGCGGGGGCGCTGTCGCAGGCGCTGGGGATCCGGCCGTCGACCTTGTCGGCCTATCTGGCGCGACTTTGCGATGCGGGGCTGGTCACGCAGCATTGCGCAGGCACATCGCGGCTCTATGCGGCGCGGCCCGGCGCGCTGGACGATCTGCTGGACGGGGTTCGCGGCGGGGCGGCGGCTGGCGCGCGCGCCTTGCCGCTGCGCACGCTTTTCGTCTGCCGCGACGGCGGCGCGCGGTCGCGCTTTGCGGCGGCGCAGCTGAACCGGATCGGGCGGCCGCGCTTTGTCGCCGCCTCGGGCGGAGTGCATCCGCCGCGTCGCGATCCGCTGGCCGATCAGCTGCTTCAGGCGCGCGGGCACGATCCGGCGCGGCTGGGGCTTGCCGCGGCGCCCGATCTGATCATCCGGCTGACCCGCGCGCCATGCCCGGTCCCGCAGCCGGGGCCGGTGGTGGTGCATTGGGCTCTGCCTGATCCGGTTGCCAGTGGTGGTGTGATCGCGGGGCTGTCGCGGCTGGGCGCGCTGTATGACGCTCTGTCCTTTCGCGTGGCGGCGCTGGCCGCGCTGCCGGTCGAGCGGCTGGACGACGCGGCACTGCAACGGGCCGTGGCAGAGATCGGAGGGCCGCAGACGCGCGCCCAAGCGCGGCCCGCGTAACGCGGTCAGTTCAGGTCTTCCAGCAGCCGGCCATGTTTGCGGGTTTCCTCCAGCAACTGGCCGAAGGTGGTCAGCCCGCGCCCCTGCAGGATCGGAATCAGATGCACCAGCGCCTCGGCGGTGGCGCGGGCATCGCCAAGCGCCGTGTGGCGCAGCCGCTCGGGGATCTCGATCCGCAGCCTGTCGCAGAGCGCATCCAGCGTGTGGGTCTCATGCGCGCCGAAGGCCACGGCCGAAAGCAGCACCGTATCGAGGATCGGGTGATCCCAGGCCACGCCCATCGCCTCGGCGTCGCGGCGCAGAAAGGCCATGTCGAAGGGCGCGTTATGGGCGACGATCACAGCGTCCCGGGCAAAGCGGTGCAGCTTGCGCCCGGCCTCTTCGATGCCCGGCTTGCCCACAACCATGGCGTCGGACACGCCATGCACCTTCGTCGAGGCGGGCGGGATCGGGCGGCGGGGATCGACCAGCTGGTCGATCTCTTCGCCGGGCACGATCCGGCCGTTGACCACGCGCAAAGCGCCGATTTGCACGATGGCGTCCTTGTGCGGCAAGAGCCCGGTGGTTTCGGTGTCGAACACGCAAAAGCAGAGCTGATCCAGCGGCGTGTCGCGCACATCCGCCGGGGCGGCCCGGTCGAGCAGGGCGAAATCGTAGACCAGCGGGCGCGCGGCATCGGCGGCAATGCGCGCCTCGGCGGTGTCGATGATCATCAGAAAGCTGCCCGCATCCAGCGGTTTCAGCCGCGCGTCATAGGCGGTGTCGGCCTCGGCCCCCAGCGCCTGGAAGGCCACCTCGTGGCCGCTGCGCTCCATCTTGCGGCGCGCCTGGGTCAGCGCGGCGGGCGCGAAGTAATCGGTCAGCGGCGCGTTCAGCCGGGGCACGCCCTGCTGGGCCAGCACCTCGGCGGCCTGCCCGTCGTAAAGCACGATCTGCCCCTGCGGGTTGGCCAGGATCGTGGCCACCGGGATTTCGGTCAGAAGGGCGGTGAGGCGCGCCTGTTCCTCGCGCAGGCGGGCGGTTTCGGTCGCCACACGCTGGGCGGTGGCCATCGCGGCATCGGCGGCCTTGCGGGTGACGGCGTCCGCCGCCGGGGCCAGATCGCCCAGATAGCGCGCGGATTGGGTGTCGAGCGCCGGATCGACGCCCGCATGTGCGCCCGCGCGCATGGCGGCGGCCAGCCGGTCGATGGGCTTGGCGACGTTCTCGTCGAAGAGCAGCCAGATCCCGGCGCTCAGCCCCACGATCCCCAGCGTGGACAGGATCGCCGCCGTGACGAAGCCGTCGGCGACGCTGGTGACGGCGGACCGCGCGTGCCCGAACCACAGCGCCCCCAGCACCAGCGCCGAAGCGCCGAGCGCCAGAAGCGCGAAGAAGAGAAAGACGCGCAGGCGGAGGCTGAGGCCCGACATCGCTCAGACCGCGCCGCAGAGCGTGGCGACCAGCGGGTCGTCGGTGCCCACGTCGCGCCAGACCGGGGGCGATCCGTCCCCCAGCGCCGGGTCCGCGCGCCGCCCGCCGGGGCAGTCGACCATGATCTGCACCGATTGCACCGGCTGCCAGCGCCCGAAAAAGAACACCTCGGCCAGATAGAGCCCATCGGTCTCGGTGTTGCGCACGATGTTGCCGGTGTCGACCGCGACGAAGCGGTCGGTCATCGGCACGACATAGGTCCAGGGCCGCCAGAAGGCGCGGCTGTCGACGGTGTCGGCCACCACCAGCCCCTCGGGCAGGGCGGCCGTGGTGCGCCCGTACCAGCCGTATTCCGACGAAATCGCGGTGCCCAGCATCGTCAGCCCGGCGCCCACCGGCACCATCCAGCGCGGCAGGCGGCCGCCCGTGAGCTTGCCCAGCAGCAGCATCACGCCGGCCCCGGCGAACCCCGCGACCAGAACGGCTATGAGTTCGAGAAACATCCGTTTTCCTCCCTTGGGCTGTGGCGGGCTATCCCAGCGCGCCCCGGCCATGGCCAAGCGCCGATTGCAGCGACTTTACCACGACGAAGGCGTTGCGCAGGTGGCTTCGCTCGAAATCCGAAAGATCGGTGGGCGCCAGAAAATTGTCGACCTTCCGGCCCGCCCGGATCTGGCGGGCCTGATGTTCGAGCCGGGTTTCGGCGATCAGGTCGTAGGCATCCAGCAGATCCTGCCCGCCGGTGGCGCTGAGCACGCCCTGGGCCATCGCTGCCTCGATCCGGGCGCGGGTGTTGACCGGCGCAAGCTTGCCCTGCAGCGCATAGACCCGCGCCAGATCGACCACCGGCACCACGCCGTTGTGCTTCAGATCGAGCCGGTTCTTGTGCTCGCCCGACCGGATCGTGGCGAAGCCGCGAAGCAGCCCCAAGGGCGGCGTGTGCTTGAGCGCGTTCGACGCCAGATGCGCCACGAAGATCGAATTGCGCGCGGCCAGCGCCAGCGTGTCGCGCTGCAGATCCTCGAAGAGCGACGGCGTGCCGCCGATGGGCCGCAGGTCGAACATGACCGAGGCCAGCATCTGCGCCTCGGGCCCCGGTGCGGCGATCCACGAGGCGAAATACTGCCGCCAGACGCGCACGGGCTGGCACCACTTGGGGTTCGTGGCCATCATGTCGCCCGGGCAATAGACATAGCCGCAGGCGTTCAGACCGTCGCTGACGAAGGTGGCGAGGGCGTGGAAATAGGCCATGTCGGCCTCGGTCGCTGCGTCGTCGAGAAAGAGGCAATTGTCCTGGTCGCTGACGCCGGTCTGTTCCTGCCGCCCCTGGCTGCCGCAGGCGAGCCACAGATAGGGCACGGGCGGCGGCCCGAGCGTGTCCTCGGCCATGCTCAGCAGGCGGCGGGTGGCGGTGTCGGCCACGTCGGTGATCAGGCGGGTCACGACCTCGTGCCGGTTGCCGCCGGCCACCAGCTGCACCAGCAGCTGCGGAATGCGGGCCGTGGCGGCGGCCATGTCGGCGATGCTGCCGGCGTGGGCCACGTCGCGCACGATGTCGGCGGAACTGAGCGCCTGGAACCGCGTCAAATCGGTCTGGGTGACGATGCCGACCAGTCGGTCGCCCTCGGTCACCGGAATATGGCCGATGCGCCGCTCCATCATCATGTGCAGCACGTCCGACCCGATGGCCGAGGGCGGCAGGCTGACCGGATCGCCGGTCATGACCTGCGACACCGGGGTGGTGACGGGCAGGGCGGCGGCCACCACCTTGGAGGACAGATCGCGGATCGTCAGGATGCCGCGCAGGGCACCCGCGTCGGTCACGCAGATCGACGAGACATGCGCGTCGCGCATCGCGGCGGCGGCGTCCTGCACGGGCGTTTCGGGCGCGCAGGCCAGCGGGTCGCCGGTCATCAGCGTCTCGACCCGGCTGGTGGCCAGATCGCTGCGTTTCGGACGCGGCTGGCGGCTGCGGTCGAAAAAGCGCGCGACGTCGGGCTTGGTTTCGACCAGCCGCAGGAAATCGGCGCGGGGCAGCACCAAGAGCAGGCTGTCGGTCACCGTGCTGGCGCTGGTCACGGCGATGCCGTCGCGCGCGAGCCCGCGTTCGCCGAACGAATTGCGCGGCCCCAGCGCCGAGATCTGCACGTCGTTTTCGTCGCGCACCGCGACCTGCCCGTCGTGGATCAGGTAAAGCCCCTGCAAAGGCTCGCCCAGCCGGTAGACCGTCTCTCCGGCCTTCATCGCCTGCGGGCGGAAGGCGTGCGCCAACGCCTCGATCTCGTCGGCGGTCAGGGTGTCGTAGGGATGCACGGCCGCCAGGAATGTCTGCAACGCGTCAATGGCAATGGGCATGGTCAAACCTTGGTTTCCAAAAGAAAACGTCCCCACCGGGATAGACCGGGCGGGGACGCTGTGGAAGGGGGGGCCGTGTTGTGCGGCACGGCCCCGGCCTTCGTCGGGCAGGATCAGTGATCCTGCGCCACGCCTGCGCCCCGGGGGATGCGCACGCTTTCCACAAGCTCTTCGATGTCCTTGGGCAGCGCTTCGGTCATCTTCGACACGGTGAAGGCCACCGCAAAGTTGATCGCCGCACCGACCGCACCAAAGCTTGTCGACTTGATCGTGCCAAGCAGCGGATCGGCGTCGGTAAAGCTGTTGGTGTCGGGGATGAAGAACCAGCCTTTGTGCAGGAAGATGTAGATCAGCGTCACCACCAGACCCGACACCATGCCTGCCACGGCGCCCTTGTTGTTCACCTTGGTAAAGATGCCCATCATCAGCGCCGGGAAGATCGAGGCCGCCGCGAGGCCAAAGGCCAAGGCCACCGTCTGCGCCGCAAAGCCCGGAGGGTTGAGGCCCAGATAGGTCGCCACCGCGATGGCCACGGCCATGGCGACACGCGCCGACATCAGCTCGCCTTTTTCGCTGATGTTCGGGGTCAGTTGCCCTTTCATCAGGTCGTGGCTGACCGCCGACGAGATCGCCAGCAAGAGGCCCGCCGCCGTCGACAGCGCCGCCGCAAGGCCGCCCGCCGCCACCAGACCGATCACCCATGCGGGCAGGTTGGCGATCTCGGGGTTGGCCAGCACCAGGATGTCGCGGTTGAAGTTGGTCAGCTCGTTGCCTTCCCAGCCGTTCGCCGCCGCCTTTTCCTGCATCGCAGGCGAGGCGTCGTTGTAGTACTGGATCCGGCCGTCGCCGTTCTTGTCTTCCCAGCCCAGAAGGCCGGTCTGCTGCCAGGTGGCCATCCAGTCGTAACGCGGGTCGCTTTCGATCATCTCGACCGAAACCGCCTCGGCGTCGGTGCCGTTGGGCCAGAACATGTCGGTGATGTTCAGCCGCGCCATCGCACCCACGGCCGGGGCCGTCAGGTAAAGCAGCGCGATGAAGACCAGCGCCCAGCCCGCCGACCAGCGTGCGTCAGCCACGCGCGGCACGGTGAAGAAGCGCATGATCACGTGCGGCAGACCGGCGGTGCCGATCATCAGCGACAGGGTGAAGAGCACCATGTTGAACGTGTCGCCGTGATGGGCGGTGTATTCATTAAAGCCCAGCTCGCGCACGATCTGGTCGAGCTTTTCCAGCAGCGGCATGCCGCTGGCGGTGTGATCGCCGAACAGCCCGAGCGCCGGGATCGGATTGCCCGTCAGCTGCAGCGAGATGAACACGGCCGGGATGGTGTAGGCCATGATCAGCACGACGTATTGCGCCACCTGGGTGTAGGTCACGCCCTTCATGCCGCCGAAGACCGCATAGGCAAAGACCACACAGGCGCCGATCAGCAGACCCGTGGTGTTGCTGACCTCGAGAAAGCGGCCAAAGGCCACGCCCACGCCGGTCATCTGGCCGATCACATAGGTGGTCGATGCCACGATCAGGCAGATCACGGCCACCAGACGCGCGGTCGGGCTGTAGAACCGGTCGCCGATGAATTCGGAAACGGTGAACTTGCCGAACTTGCGCAGGTAGGGCGCCAGCAGCAGCGCCAGCAGCACATAACCGCCGGTCCAGCCCATCAGGAAGGTCGAGTTGTCATAGCCGGTAAAGGCGATGAGACCCGCCATCGAGATGAACGAGGCCGCCGACATCCAGTCCGCCGCCGTGGCCATGCCGTTGGTGACGGGATGCACGCCGCGCCCGGCGGCGTAGAATTCCGACGTCGAGCCCGCGCGGGCCCAGATCGCGATGCCGATGTAGAGCGCGAAGGACGCGCCCACAAAGAGCAGGTTGATGGTAAACTGATCCATGATTTATTCCTCCTCGACGCCGAATTCACGGTCGAGCCTGTTCATCCGCCAGGCGTAGAAAAAGATCAGCGCCAGGAAGACGATGATCGAGCCTTGCTGCGCGAACCAGAAGCCCAGGTCGGTGCCGCCGACGCCGATGCCGCTCAGCATCGGGCGCAGCAGGATGCCAAAGCCGAAACTGACCAGCGCCCAGATGACGAGGCTGACCAGGATGATGCGCACATTGGCCGCCCAGTAAGCCGTGTCCGACTTCTGGCGCGCCTCCGCGCCTTGTGATGTTTGATCCGCCATTGCGGTTCCTCCTCTTGGGTTATCAAGGGCTTGCGGGCCCTTGCGGGGGCGGTGTCAGGCCGTCACCCGTGTTGCGATCGCGGCCAACTGGCCCGCGATGTCGTCAATCGCGCCCATCGCGTCGATGCGGATAAGCGCGCCTTGTTGGTCGTAATGTGCGATCAGCGGCGCGGTTTGCGCGTGATAGGCCTCGAGCCGGCTGGCGACGGTTTCCGCGGTGTCGTCGGCGCGCCGCTGCATGTCGGTGCCGCCGCATTTGTCGCAGATGCCGTCCTTGGCGGTGGGCTTGAAGCTGTCGTGATAGCCCTCGCCGCAGCCGCCGCAGGTGAAGCGGCCCGAAATGCGCGTGACCATCGCGGCGTCGTCGACCTCGAGGCTGATTGCGGCGTTGATCCGCTGCCGATTCTCGGCCAGCAGCGCATCCAGCGCCTCGGCCTGCGCGCCTGTTCGCGGAAAGCCGTCGAGGATGACGCCCTTCGCGGTGTCCGGCTCGGCCAGGCGGTCGCGCAGGATGGCGATGACGATGTCGTCGCTGACCAGATCGCCCGCTTCCATCACGGCCTTGGCGGCCTTGCCGGCGGGCGTGCCGGCCTTGACGGCCGTGCGTAGCAGATCGCCGGTCGACAGCTGCACGAGGCCGAAGCTGTCCTCGAGCATCCGGGCCTGCGTGCCTTTCCCGGCCCCCGGAGGGCCGAGAAGGATCAGAACCGGGGCTGCAGCGGGGGTTTTCGAGCCATCCATGACGCTCACCCCTTGTTCATTCTGTTTTCGATGAGGTCGTCGACGACTTCGGGTTCGGCGAGTGTTGAGGTGTCGCCGAG
>NZ_JAWHTD010000035.1:0-39020 GCF_032586235.1 Aestuariicoccus sp. MJ-SS9 | reverse complement strand
GCCCTGTTGTTGAGCCAGCGACCCGTCTCCTGCCGATCGTCAGCTCCGAGTTCTTTCAGAGCAGCTCCATATGACCGCAGCTTGTCCGTCACGATTACCACGGGCTGACCATGCTTCCGCATTGCTTTCTTGAGGAATTTCAACGCCGCCCTCTTGTCACGCGTCTTCGTGACCAAGCTCTCAAGAACTTCCCCTTCGTGATCGACGGCTCGCCAAAGATAATGACGCTCGCCGTTGATCTTCACGAAAATCTCGTCGAGATGCCAACGCCAGCGGCTCGATTTCATTCCTTCGGTACGCCGCTTCCGGATTTCCGCGGCAAAAATCGGACCGAAACGATGCCACCAATACCGGACTGTCTCGTGGCTGATGTCGACGCCGCGCTCGTGCAGCAGGTCCTCGACATTCCGGAGCGAGAGCGGAAATCGGACATACAACATCACCGCAAGCCGGATGATTTCGGGGCTACTGTGAAAGCCCTTGAACGGGTCAGGTTTGCTCATGTTGTAACGCTACGAGGCCACCCTGCACCTCTCAACAGAAATCCTTCTGACAACACCTGGTGCTGAGATAGAACCAGCCCCAGCCGATCACCTTCAGGTACGTGAAGTCTGTCTGCCAAAGTTCGTTCGGTCGGCTGGTTTTGTCGCGGAACTCATCCATTGCCCGGCAGACGATTGCAAAGCAATCTGCCGAGAGGGGGCGGCCCTGATCACCACATGGGCCGGGGCTGTGATCAGATCCTCGGCACTGAGAATGCGGTAGACCGACGATTCCGACACGAAGTAGCGCTTCTCATCGGTGTATTTGACCGCCAGCTCCCGGGGCGTCAGGTATTCGTGTTCCAGGGCAAAATCAACAACATCGTCGCGCACCTTGTCCGGGATGCGGTTCCAGACCGACCCAGGTCGGGGAGAACGATCAGCAAGCCCGTCGATGCCACCGTCGCACCAGCGGGCGTACCAGTCGTAATAGGTGCTGCTGGGGATACCGAGCATCTTCAAGGTTTGCCGGGTCGGCAGATGCGACGCCTCGACCGTGCGTATGATCTCCAGCTTCTCAGAGGCAAGGTATCTCATTCTTCGTCTCCCCCATCCCCGACCATGCTTTTTTTGAGGTGAGGCGGTTCAGCAAAGCGTCCAGTGGACGCTTTGCCCGCCCGAACGGTTCTCAAGCGTCAGCTCAGCAACCACCTCTTTCAGGGCGGCCGATTCCGACCGCAGCTCTTTAACCTCGGGTGCCGTCGCCTGGCGCGCGGTGTCGCCCGAAAGCCGGGACTTCCCGGCTTCCAGGAACTCCTTGGACCAGGAATAGTATAGGCTCTCGGCAATCCCCTCGCGGCGACACAGGGCGGAAATGCTCTCCTCGCCACGCAGGCCCGCCAGGACGATCCTGATCTTCTCCTCGGCCGAGTAGTGTTTGCGGGTCTTCCGTTTGATGCCCCTCACCAGCTTGTCAGCGGCGTCTTTCGATGTTCCGGATGTCTTGTTCATCTTCGCTCCATAATGGCTTCGATGAACCAGAAATCCTCCGTTGCTCAAACACCTAAATCTGTCCGGTGGGTGCTGACGTCAGACATGATCGAAGCCGCCACGCCGCCCTCGGCCCAGCGTTCATAAAGCCGCAGCTGCGCGGGCGTCGGGTTGCCCCGGCCATCACCCAGCATGTCGGACATCGCCGACTTCACGATCCTGTTCTTCAGGCGCGCGCCGTTGGGCAGGGTAAGGGAGGTGAAGAGATTGGTCTGTGCATTCATATCGTCAGGGCCTTCCGGACAAGGATTTCGTCTTTCCTGTCATAATAAAGACCGGCTGACCCGATAACCCGGCGATTAAGACCGACACCTGATCGAAAATGGATCGAATGAGCAGCCCGACCGATGCGGCTGTGCTGCGTTTTCGGCTTAGGCGGGCAGCAGGCCCAGTTTGGCATCGCTGGCACCGGGCCCGTATTTGTCTTGCGGCGGCATCGGGCGGTCGCGCCAACGCGGCGTGAAGGCAAAGCTGGACACCGTCCGCCCCTCGGGCAATGCCCCGTTTCCGGCGCCGCGTGCGTAGTCGTAGTAAAGCTTGACGATCTCTTCGCGGCTGACCTGCTGCGCCTTGGGATGCGCGAGACAAGCCGCGCGCCATTGTTCGACGCGGGCGAAGTCGTCGGTCTGCGGCAGGCCGAATCCTTCGTAATGCTCGAGGAACCAGAACCGCATGAACATCGGAGTAAAGACCGTCTCGGCCAGCCCGAAATCCTCGAAGAGAAACGGACCTTCGGGGGCGTGCTGCATCAGGAAATCGTCGATGTCACGGTACAGATCGCGCAGTTTGCCGGTCAGCGCGTCCCGCGCGCCCGGATCCTGGTTCATCACCAGAATATAGCCGGCCGCCGTGAAGGGGCCTTCGCGGGCGATCAGCATGTTCTCGACCGCGTGGCGCATCGGATCGGCCTGGCGCACGGGCGCGCCCAGCAATTCGTCGAGATAGCGCAGGATCACCAGGCTTTCCTTTAGGATTTGCCCGTCGGGTGTCTCGAGCACCGGCAGGGCGGTGGTGCCGCGGGTCTTGCGCAACAGCTCCGGGTCGCGGGGCCGGGTGATGTCGACGGTCACGAAGCGCACCGCGCCGGTCTCCCCCTTGAGGGCGAGCAGGATCTCGAGCCGTTGCGAGAACGGGCAGACCGGGATGTGATAGACGGTGATCTTGTCGGGCATTGTGTTGATCCTGCGGGGAAGTTTGCCCGCAGCCTATATCGCTGAGCTTGATATGATCAACGCAATCGGTCCGCTGCGCCGAATAGAGCTAGCGACGACCCGTACAGGCTGCCGGCGTCGAACCTCGGACTGTCTCTGCCGGGGTAACAAGGTTCGCGGGCCGCAGCCCGCAAACCTGGCGGCACGGATCATGCGACGGCGTAGTGCTTGCGCCCTTTGATCCGGTCTTCGATCTCGTCCCGGAAATTGCGGATCAACCCCTGGATCGGCCATGCCGCGGCATCGCCCAGAGCGCAGATCGTGTGGCCTTCGACCTGCTTGGTCACATCCAGCAGCATGTCGATCTCTTCGACATCGGCCTCGCCGTGCACCAGACGTTCCATCACACGCATCATCCAGCCTGTGCCCTCGCGGCAGGGCGTGCACTGGCCACAGCTTTCGTGCTTGTAGAATTTCGACAGCCGCCAGATCGCCTTGATGATGTCGGTGGACTGATCCATCACGATCACCGCGGCGGTCCCCAGACCGCTGCGCTGTTCGCGCAGATAGTCGAAATCCATGATCGCTTCGCGCATGTTTTCACCGCGGATACACGGCACCGAACTGCCGCCCGGGATCACCGCCTTGAGGTTGTCCCAGCCGCCCCGGATGCCGCCGCAATGTTTCTCGATCAGCTCCTCGAAGGTGATCGACATGGCCTCTTCAACGACGCAGGGGTTGTTCACATGCCCACTGATCGCAAACAGCTTGGTCCCGGCGTTGTTCGGGCGGCCGAAGGCCGAAAACCACTCCGGCCCGCGGCGCAGGATGGTCGGGACCACGGCGATGGATTCGACGTTGTTCACAGTGGTCGGACATCCATAGAGCCCCGCGCCCGCCGGGAACGGCGGTTTCATCCGGGGCATGCCCTTCTTGCCTTCGAGGCTTTCCAGAAGCGCGGTTTCCTCGCCGCAGATATAGGCGCCCGCGCCGTGATGCAGGTAGAGGTCGAAATCCCATCCCGATCCGGCAGCGTTCTTGCCCAGAAGGCCCGCTTCATAGGCCTCGTCGATGGCGTTTTGCAGCGCCTCTTTTTCGCGGATGTATTCGCCGCGGATGTAGATGTAGCAGGCATGTGCATTCATCGCGAAGCTGGCGATCAGGCAGCCCTCGATCAGCGTGTGCGGATCGTGGCGCATGATCTCGCGGTCCTTGCAGGTGCCCGGCTCGGATTCGTCGGCATTGACCACAAGGTATGACGGACGCCCGTCGCTTTCCTTGGGCATGAAGGACCATTTCAGCCCGGTGGGGAAACCCGCACCGCCGCGCCCGCGCAGGCCCGACGCCTTCATGCGGTCGATGATCCAATCCCTGCCGTTTTGCAGGATTTTGGCTGTGCCGTCCCAATGCCCCCGGCTTCGCGCGCCGCTCAGCGACCGATCATGCATCCCGTAAAGATTGGTGAAAATCCGGTCAGAATCTTTGAGCAAGTTCTTTCCTTTCTCAAGGCCATAGGACCGCGCAAGCGCCGGTCCAAATTCCTTGGTCTGGTAGACCAGAACACCCCTCGAAGCAAGGCGGTTCGCCCGACTGAGACGGCATGTCTCAGAGGTGCACGCAAGCGCAATGCGCTGCAACAAAAGGCGTTTCGATCGCCGCCTGCAGAAAACTCCGGAAAACCCGGGCGTTTGGGCCGGTGGTCGTCGAATCTCACCACGCGCCATCACGTTTGCCAGCCACGCGATGATCGGCGACGGCTCGGGTCCTCGTCAAGATCGCCCTGATCCGGCGGCCCGCGCCAGGGCCGAATCTCCGTTTTGGCGGGGACAACGGGGCTGATATGGTTATAAACGCGTCCGACAGGGTCTTACGCGTCCATTCGACCCGCAGGGGGCAGCCACCCGCGCAAGGGGCTGACAAAGAGGGAGGTTCACTATGGCGCAAGAGGTCAAAACCGCCGTGATCGGGCTGGGCTCGATGGGATACGGGATGGCGCTGTCGTGCCTCAAGGTCGGTCACCGGACCTGGGGTCTGGATATCAACCCCGACGCCGTGCAGCGCTTTCAGGACGCGGGCGGCGAAGGTGGCGGCTTGCCCGGCGATCTCGATGCGCTGGTGGTCGTGGTGCTGAATGCCGCGCAGACCGAGGCGGTGCTCTTCGGCGAAGGCGGCGCGGTGGCAAACTTGCCGAAAGGCGCGGTCGTCATCTCCTGCGCCACCGTCCCGCCCGCCTTCGCCCGCGACATGGAGGCGCGCTGCGCCGAGGCCGGGGTGCATTACCTCGACGCGCCGATCTCGGGCGGGGCGGCAAAGGCCGCCGAGGGGGCGCTTTCGGTCATGGCATCCGGCACGGCAGCTGCCTTTGCCGCCGCGCGCCCGGTGCTCGACGCCTGCGCGCAGACGGTGTTCGAGCTGGGCGACGCCGCAGGCCCGGGATCGGCGATGAAGTCGGTCAACCAGCTGCTGGCAGGCGTGCACATCGCCGCGATGGGCGAGGCGCTGACCTTTGGCATGACCCAGGGCATCGCGCCCGCGCAATTCGTCGAGGTCATCAGCCAATGCGCCGGCACAAGCTGGATGCTGGAGAACCGCGCGCCGCATGTGGTCGAGGGCGACTATACCCCGCGCAGCCAGATCAATATCTGGCCCAAGGATCTGGGCATCGTGCTGGACGTGGCGAAATCGGCAGGCTTCTCCGCGCCGATCACGGCGGCGGCGTTGCAGCAATACATGGTGGCCGTGGGCATGGGGCTTGGCGGCGAGGATGACGCGGCTATCGCCAAGGTCTATGCCCGCAACGTCGGCCTGACCCTGCCGGGCGGCGACACATGACGACGCTGCTGGGCTGCATCGCCGACGATTTCACCGGCGCGACCGATCTGGCCGGGCTTTTGGCGCGCTCGGGCGTGCAGGTGTCGCTGCGCATCGGCATCCCCGACACACCCCCGCGCGACACAGCGCCCTTCGAGGTTATCGCCCTGAAATGCCGCACCGCGCCGGTGGCCGCGGCAGTGTCGGACTGCCGCGCGGCGCTGTCGTGGCTACAGGCTGCGGGCGCGTCGCGGTTCTTCTGGAAATACTGCTCGACTTTCGATTCCACGCCCGAGGGCAACATCGGCCCGGTGGCCGAGGCGTTGATGGACGATCTGGGCTGCGCGCAGACGATCTATTGCCCGGCCTTCCCCGAGAACGGCCGCGCGATCTTTATGGGGAACCTTTTCGTTGGCCGTCAGCCGCTGGCCGAAAGCCCGATGAAGGATCACCCCCTGACCCCGATGCGCGATTCCAACCTGATGCGCCTGCTGGACCCGCAGGTCACCCGGCCCGTCGGGTTGGTCGACCGGCTGACCGTGGCCCGTGGCGCCGTGGCCATCCGCGATGCGCTGGCCCGGCTGGGCCAGGAAGGCGTGGCGCATGTGGTCGTCGATGCGGTGGCGGACGAGGATCTGGATGCCATTGCAGAATCCTGCCGCGACATGCCGCTGATGACGGGGGGCAGCGCCGTGGCGATGCCGCTTCCCGCGCTCTACCGCGCCGACGGCGCGCTGGCCGCCGACGCGCCTCGCATGGAAACGCCGGTTCTGCCGCGCGCCGCCGTCATCCTGTCGGGCAGCTGTTCGGCCATGACCAACGCGCAGGTCGCGGCCTACCGCGACACCGGCGCGCCTGCCCTGCGGCTCGATCCGCTGGAACTGGCGGATCACGGGCATCAACAGGCGCTCGACTGGCTGTCGGCGCAGGACCTGGACAAGGCACCGCTGATCTACGCCACCGCCGAACCCGACAGCGTTCGCGCCGCGCAGGATAGGCTGGGCCGCGCCCGCGCGGGCGAGATCGTCGAGGAAGCACTGGCCGCCTGCGCCATGGCCGCCCGCGACCGCGGCGCGCGGCGCTTTGTCGTGGCGGGCGGCGAAACCTCGGGCGCGGTGACCCAGGCGCTCGGGGTCGACCGGCTCGACATCGGGCGGGAGATCGCGCCGGGCGTGCCCTGGACGTTCTGCGAAACCGGCGGCCACCGGATCGCGCTGACGCTGAAATCCGGCAATTTCGGCGCGCCCACCTTCTTCACCGACGCATTGGAGGCGCTGTGAGCACCGAAACCGCCCTGCGCGACCAGATCTGCCTGCTGGCGCGCTCGCTCTTCGAGCGGGGTCTGACCCACGGCAGCACCGGCAACATATCGGCCCGGACCCCGGATGGCGGGCTGCTGGTGTCGCCGACCGGGACCAGCTTTGGCCGTCTCGATCCCGCCCGGCTCGGCCGTTTCGACGCCGAGGGGCGGTTGATCGGCGGCGACAAGCCCACGAAAGAAATGCCGCTGCACACCGCGTTCTACGACACCCGCAGCACGGCGGGGGCGGTGGTTCATTTGCATTCGTGTCACTCGGTCGCTCTGTCGATGATGCCCGATGCCGACCCCGACGATTTCCTGCCGCCGCTGACGCCTTATGGGATCATGAAGCTGGGACGGGTCAAGCTCTTGCCGTTCTTCCTGCCGGGCGATCCGGCGATGGGCGAGGCGGTGCGGGGGCTCGCGGGGAAACGTTCGGCGGTGATGCTGGCCAATCACGGCCCCGTCGTGGCGGGCAAGGACGTCGAGGCCGCCTGCAACGCCATCGAAGAGCTGGAAGACACCGCGCGGCTGGCGATGATGTTGCGCGGGACGAACGCGCGCGGGCTGACCGAAGACCAGGTCCGGGCCGTCGTGACCAAATTCGATGTGGAGTGGGACATATGAAATTCTCGGCAAACCTCGGGTTTCTCTGGGCCGACCGGCCGCTGCCGGACGCCATCCGCGCGGCCAAAACCGCCGGTTTCGATGCGGTCGAATGCCATTGGCCCTACGACACGCCAGCGGCCGAGGTGACAACCGCGCTGGAGGAAACCGGGCTGAGGATGCTGGGGCTCAACACGATCCGAGGCAATCCCGGCGAGAACGGTCTAAGCGCCCTGCCCGGCCGCGAGGCCGAGGCCCGCGCCGCCATCGACCAGGCCATCGCCTATGCTGAGGCCATCGGCGCGGGGGCCATCCACATCATGGCGGGCTTTGCCGAGGGACCCGAGGCGCAGGCGGCCTTCCTCGACAATCTGCGCTATGCGCGCGACCGGTGCCCCGAGGGGATCAAGCTGCTGATCGAACCGCTCAACCGTCACGATGCGCCGGGGTACTTTCTGCAGACCACCGACCAGGCGGCGGCACTGCTGGCAGAGCTGAACCTGCCGGGCGTCAAGCTGATGTTCGACTGCTACCACGTCGGACGGACCGAGGGCGATCTGACCACCCGCCTGCGCGATCTCGCGCCGATCATCGGGCATATCCAGTTCGCCTCGGTCCCGGATCGTGGCGCGCCGGATCACGGCGAGGTCGATTACCGTTTCGTCTTTGCGCAGATCGCCGCGCAGGGGTGGCCCCGCGCGCTTGGCGCGGAATACAAGCCCACCGGCCCCACCGACGAAAGCCTGGGCTGGCTGCGCGATTTGCCGCCCGCCGCGTAGGCCCCGTCACCGCAACCCGCAAAGCCGCGTCGCCGCCGGATCCGACGGGTGCGCGAACAGCGAGATCCGCAGCGGCAGGGTTTCGCTGTCGCCGGGCGTTGTTGCAGAACTCGGGCTTGAGGCGTGATTGCCCCTTTCCCCGCTGAGATCATGCCACGGAGGAATGACGCTTGACGGCAAGGCCATCGATGTCGGTCGGGTAAAAAACCCGATGTATATTCTCGCCACCAAGGAGGATCACATTGCGCCTTGGAGGTCGGTGTATCCTTCAACATCGCTCTTCGGGGGCGATGTCACCTTTGTACTCGGCGAGTCTGGGCACATCGCAGGTATCGTGAACCCGCCGCGCGAGCGCGTCAAATATGGGTACTATACAGCGAAGGACCATTTCGACGAACCCGATGCGTGGCTGGAAGCCGCTGATTACACCAAGGCATCGTGGTGGTCGCATTGGTCCAACTGGCTTGATGCCCAAGGTGGTAGCGATCAAGTACGAGCGCGCAAGCCGGGCGATGGGAAGCTGAGCACACTGGAGGACGCGCCGGGTAGCTTCATCAGAGCGTCCTGACGGATGCCGGGAAAGCGCAACCTGAGGCTCGTCTCCTCGTGCAGTTCACTTCTAAGCGCGTCGCCACCGTCCCCAGCAACCGCTCGACATCGGTCGCCACCGAGCTTGAGCAGGACGGCAGCATTGCCTAAGGTTTCAACCAGGAACGCTACGAAGTCCGGCCGCGACATCTCACCCGAGGCCTCGGTAAATTCGGCATAGCCTGCCTCGGCAGAGCGCACATGACCGTTGATCTTCACGTTGTAAGGCGGGTCAGAGAAAACTGCATCCGCCACCTGCCCATCCAGCAGGGCGGCCACCGCTGCACCATCCCGTGCCGAACCGCAGCTGATTACGTGGTCCCCCAGCCGCCACACATCGCCAGGCTTGGACACGACCGGCACGCCGGTCGTCTCCAATGCCGAGAGATCATCGGCCGGATCCTCAACCTCGGCCGCCTCGGTCCCGAACCGGATGGCCTCGAGCTCCGGCATTGAAAAGCCCGGGATCTCGAGTGTTCCGCTCAGCTCGATGATCTCACCAATTTCCAGCCGAAGGGCCGCCGGATCCCATTCCGACGTTTCCTGCAGTTTGTTGAGCGACAGAGCGAGGCGGCGGATTTCGACCTCGGGGAGGTCATCGACCGCGATGCAGGGCAGGACCTCAGCACTGAGACGCTGAGCCGCCACGAACCGCGTATGCCCATCGATCATCTGGTAGCGTTCACCACCCGGCATTTTGCGGACTAGAATCGGGACCCGGAACCCGAAGCATTCGATGGCCCGCATTACTGCCTTGATCTGGCTCTCCGTCTCGCGCCGCAACCGCCGAGGCGCCGCATCGATCAGGGTGATCGCGAGCCAGAGCAGTTGGACCTCGGGGAACAGGTCGTTCTTGCCACGCGCCGGGGAGCCCTCCGCGACCACACTCTCCGATACAACGGAATGATTGGACGGATGCTGTGCGGGGTCAGGCCCGATGTGATTCGGGTCGTCCGGGCCAGGATTGCCGTGTTCTTCCATGAATGCCTCCTTCGGCTTAACCGAGGAGAGGCGGATAAGAGGGCTGATCACCGTCGTCAGGAAGGAAGCAGTCAGCCGATCAATGCCGCATCCCCGGTGGGGGAACTTGGTGATCAGTTGCCGCTAGCCTCCTTCAGCGACCGGTTATCAACGTGTACAGCACGCTTGCCCAGAACGCAATGCGAAAACATCCTAACTCACTGATTAGGTTGACAAACGCACTTCAGGGGCATGGCGCTGTCAACCAGAAAAATGGACTGGACTTCGCCGGCGAACAGAGCGTCAGTGTCCGCACGCCCGGATCAGAGCCCGGGCCTGCCTCGGTAGGTCCTGCATGACGCAAGGAACCGCCAACCCGAGGAGGCCAGAATGTCCAAACCCAACCAGACCCCACCCCGCGAGAGCAAATCCGCCCTTGTCTGCCGCCTGCTCTCCCGCAAGGCCGGCGCCGATCTCACCGCCCTGCAGGAGGCAACAGGATGGCAGCCGCATTCGGTACGCGCCGCCCTCAGCACCCTGCGCAAGGCCGGCTACACCATCGACCGCATCGCGCCGAAGAAGGAAGGTGGCGTGGTAAGCTACCGGATCAGCGCCAAGCCTGAAGCCGCATGAAGCTCACCGTCGCCCGGATTGAAACCATGGACCGGGCGGCGCTGGTCGCCGCCTGGACCGACCTCTTCGGCACCCCGGTGCCGAAGAGCCTGAGCCAGGCCTTCCTGCGGAGGTTTCTCGCTTTCGAGCTGCAGTCCCGGCGCTACGGCGGCCTGCCCAAGGGCTTCCTCGCCGATCTCGGGCACCGGGCCCGCGTCAGAGGGGCGGTCTCACCGGCCCTGCAGCCGGGCGGCCGGCTGCTCCGGGAGTGGAACGGCGTGACCCACGAGGTCGAGGTGATGGAGGCGGGCTATCGCTGGAACCGCAACACCTACCGCTCGCTCTCCGCCGTCGCCCGGGCCATCACCGGTGCGCGCTGGTCGGGGCCGCGGTTCTTCGGCCTGAAGGAGGACGGCTGATGGCAGTGCCGAAGATCCGTTGTGCGGTGTATACCCGTAAGTCCTCCGAGGAAGGTCTGGACCAGAGCTTCAACTCGCTCGACGCCCAGTACGAGGCCTGCGCCGCCTATGTCTCCAGCCAGAAGCATGAAGGCTGGGTCCTCGCCCACGACCGCTTCGATGATGGTGGCGTCTCCGGAGGCACCCTCGAACGCCCTGCCCTCGCTCGCTTGCTCGCCGAGATCGAGGCGCGGCGGATCGCAATGGTGGTGGTCTACAAGATAGACCGCCTCACGCGGTCGCTGACCGATTTTGCAAAGCTGGTGGAGCGGTTTGACGCTGCCGGCTGCTCCTTCGTCTCGGTCACCCAGGCCTTCAACACCGCCTCCTCCATGGGGCGGCTTACCCTGAACGTGCTCCTTTCCTTCGCCCAGTTCGAACGCGAGGTCACAGCGGAGCGGATCCGCGACAAGATCGCCGCCTCGAAGAAGCAGGGGCTGTGGATGGGGGGACTGCCGCCCCTTGGCTATGACCCTCACCCCGATACGATGGTCCGGGAACTCGTGATGAACGTCGCCGAAGCCGAGACGGTCCGGTCTCTCTTCACCCTCTATGACGAGCACGGCAACATTACCTCGGTCGCGCGCGAGGCCGCGGCCCTGCAGCTTCGGTCCAAGCACCACCGGTTCGGCTCGGGGCGCGAACAGGGCGGTTGCCCTCTTTCCACCGGCCAGATTCACAAGATCCTCACCAACCCGGTCTACCGCGGCCTGATCCGGCACAAAGATTGGGTCTGGCCGGGCCGTCATCCGGCGATCGTCGACGAGGCGCTCTGGGAGAGAGTGCAGGCCAAGCTCCAGGCCGCAGCCCGGCGCCCACGCGGACGCAGGTCCGATGCAGAGACCGCGTGTCTCACCGGCAAGCTCCGCGACCAGACCGGGGACCGCCTGACCCCGACCCACAGCCTCAAGGCCGGCAGGCGTCATTCCTACTACATCTCGAACCGGCTGATCTCCGGCGGGCCCGATCCGACCGGATGGCGGCTGCCAGCCCGCATGCTCGAAGCTCGCGTGGCGATTGCCATCGCCGATCACATCGGGCAGGCAGTAGTCGAACATCGTCTTCTGGCCATGCCCGATCTCCGAGCGGACCCGGGGCTGCTCGAAGTAGCCCGGGATCTCGTCCGCAAACTTCGGGCGCGCGAACCTGAGTTGCTCCAGCGGATCCTCGTCAGCGGCAGCATTTCGTCAGGGGAGATCACGTTGAAGCTCGATCCCGAGTTCCTGGAAGAGGCACTGCACGTCGCTCAAGACGACCTGGCGTGCGATCTGCTCGTGTTCTCCGTTCCGGTTCAGCTCCGCAGGCGCGGTGTCGAAGCGAAGCTGGTGGCGGGCAAAGAGCAATCCGATCCCGACCCGGTGCTGCTCCGGACCCTCGCCGATGCCCATCGCTGGGTGACTGCCCTTAGGAACGGCACGCCACTTTCACGGATCGCCCAGGACGCCGGCCACCACGATGTCTTCATCCGAACGCGCGGCCCCCTTGCGTTTCTCTCCCCCAGGATCCAGAGAGCGATCCTTGAGGGGACACTTCCGCCGGAGCTCACTCTGCGGCGGTTCCTGCAACGACCGATCCCGCTCGACTGGCACGAGCAGGAGCGGATCTACGGCATCTGAGAGCGGCTCTCCTCGGCGGTAATGGCTTAAGGACCTTACATCGCCACGAAGTCCCTGCCTGGCGTACGAATTCCCTGCTATTTCCCTGCTCGACCGCGCAGGGAAATCGTCGCAAGCCACTGATGCAAATGAGATTATCAGCGCCCAAGGAGTCAGGTGACGGTGAAATCCGGGAAAATTCCCTGCAAATTCCCTGCAAGCAGGGAAATTCCGGGCAAAACCGACCCCGCTGATGCGCCGATGAGAGACGCATCGCGGCAAGCCCGGCGGAAACGTCTCGTAAGGGAATCTCTGGATGGGCAGGTACGGCTTAACGCACGGAAAAATCGACCGAAAACTCGGTGTTTTTCTACCAAATATCAACGTGTTAGGTCGGTGGCGGAGAGGAAGGGATTCGAACCCTCGAGACGGTTCCCCGCCTACACACTTTCCAGGCGTGCGCCTTCGACCACTCGGCCACCTCTCCGCCGACGGGTTTAGCCCGGAGAAGTTGGGGGTTGCAAGGGGGGATCGGACCGGTGTGGCGATTCAGGTGTCGAGCGCGATGTTGACGCGGCGGTTCTGCTTGCCCTTGTTCTCGATCTTGCCCAGGCGCACCGCGCCGATCTCGCCGGTGCGGGACACATGCGTGCCACCGCAGGGCTGCAGATCGACCTGATCGCCCCCCTGCCCTATCCGCACCAGCCGCACCCGCCCCGCGCCGCGCGGCGGCTTGACCGAGAGCGTCTTGACCAGCCCGGGATTGGCGTCGAGTTCGGCCTCGGTGATCCAGTTCTCGGTCACCGGCAGATCGCGGTCGATCAGATCGTTGAGCGCCTGTTCCAGCGCCGCCTTGTCCGCGGGCGGCTCGGGCATGGCAAAATCCAGCCGGCCGCTGCCCGCGGCTATCGACCCGCCGGTCACGGGCAGCGGGATCACCACCGACAGAAGGTGCAGCGCGGTGTGCACGCGCATGTGCCGGTGCCGCCGCTCCCAGTCGAGCATCAGGGTCACGTGGGCGCCCTCGGGCGGCAGCGCCGTGGGTTCGGCGGGCACCAGGATGCTGGCGCCGCTGTCGTGCTTGACGGCGGTTGCGATAGGCAGGCGGCGGCCGTCCCACTCGATCCAGCCGCTGTCGCCGGGCTGTCCCCCGCCCTTGGGATAAAAGAGCTGCGTGTCGCAGATCACGCCGCCCTCTTCGGTATGGGCGGTCACGCGGGCGGCGGCGTCGCGGGCATAGGGATCGCTGCGGTAGAGCGGCTCTGTCATCGCGCGTCACCGTCGAGGTCGGGGTCCAGGTCTTCCTGCTGCAGATGCGCCCTGTGATCCACGCCATCGTCATCCGGCGCGTTTGCCGCCGGTTTGGACGGCGGAACAGGTTTGGCCGCGCCGGTCAGCGTTTCGGGGTTGCGCAGCCAGACGTCGCGCTGCGCGAAGGGGATCTCGATGCCTTCCTCGGTGAAGCGCTCGTAGATCTCGTGCAGCATGTCGGACTTCACCTTCACCACGTAATTTACGTCGCGCAGGATCGCGCGGATCGTGAAGTCGAGCGAATCCGCGCCGAAGCCCGAGAAATAGGCCGAAGGTTCGGGGTTCAGCAACACCATCGGATGTTCACGCGCGACCCTCAGCAAGATCTCCTCTACCTGCCGGGTGTCGCTGCCATAGGCCACGCCGACATCCACCACCACGCGACCGATCAGGTTGCCGCGGGTGTAGTTGGTCACCGTGCCCGACACGAAATCGCCGTTGGGCACGATCACGTCGGTGCGGTCGAAGGTCTCGATCCGGGTCGAGCGGACCGAGATGTCCTTGACGATGCCCATGTTGCCGCCGACCTCGATCCAATCGCCTTCCGAGATCGGGCGTTCGATCAGCAGGATGATCCCCGAGACGAAGTTCGACACGATGTTCTGCAGGCCGAAACCGATGCCGACCGACAGCGCACCGGCGACGATGGCCAGCGACGACAGGTCCAGACCGGCGGCGGAAATGGCCACCACCGCGGCAAGGAAGACGCCGACATAGCCCACGCCGGACAGGATCGCGTTCTGTCCACCGATGTCGATTTTGGTCTTGGGCAGGATCGAGCTGCGCAAACCGCCCTGCAACAGCCGCGTCACAGTGTAGCCGATGGCGAAGACGATCGCGAAGGTCAGGAAATCGGTCGGCGAGATGCGCGTATCCCCGAGCGTGAACCCCTCCTGGAATCGGGCCCAAAGCTCGGTCAGATCCGCCAGGCGCGCGCCCCAGATAAGCGCCAGCACCGGCAGCGCCGCCAGCAGCAGCAGAGCGCCCGCCAGCACCGGGATCAGGCTTTCCGACTCCGCCGCGTTCTTGCCAGTGAGGAATTGGTAGAGATCGGAGACGAACCGCTGCAGGACCAGCACGAAGGCCGAGAGCGCCAATGTCTGGATCGCCGGATAGACCATCGCCTCGCCCACCCGGGCATAGCCGATGGCCGAGAGGATCGGCCCGACCACCGAGATCACCATCACCGCGCGGCCCATGAAACGCGCAAGACGCATCCGGAACATGCTGGTTTCCACCAGCGTGCTTTCGCCCTCGCCCGCGTCCAGCTTGGCCCGCGACAGGATCTGGCCCAGGCGGAACAGCATCAGGCTGCAGAGGATCAGGATCGGGAAGTCGAGGACGGCGGCGGTTCCGACCGAGTAATTGTCGAACTCCGTCAAAGCGCCGATCACGCCCCGGGCCACGATCAGCAGAGACAGCAGGTTGACATAGTAGCGTGCCTCGTTCCGGCGCGCATGGTCGAGCGGCAGCGTGGCCACGTCGTCCTTGCGGTTGAAGGTCTGCCCGGCCAGCCAGCGGATCACCAGAAGCGCCGCGGCCCAGCCCGGCAGCCACGCCAGCAGACGTTCGCCGCGCACGCCGATCATGCCGGTCGCCGACAGCGCCTCGGTCAGGGCGATCAGCCCGATAAGCGGCAGCAGGATCAGACCGAGCGAAATCAGAAAGCCCCAGACGCCGGTGCCCCTCCGGCTGGCCGACCGCAGCTTTTCCACCGCCTTTATCACCCAGCGCGGCCCGCGCAGCACCAGCAACAGCGCCACCGCGATCATCAGGACGATATAGGGCAGGTTTGCGCGCGCCTCGGCGCGATGAACGTCGGACTGCCAGTTGGCCGCAAGCTCGCTGCGCAATCGGTTGCCAGAGGCAAAAAGATCGCCCAGCGCAGGTGCCCACAGCGCCGGGTTCAACGGCGACGGCCCTAGATCGAGAAGACGCTCGGTCTGGCGGGTGCGGATCAGAACGTCGATCTCGCTGATCAAGCCATCGGCCCGGGTAAAGGCCTCTTCGGCGCGCAGCACCGGGGCGCGCAGATTGCTCAGCTGGGTCTGCAGCTCGCTCCGCCGTGTTGCGATCTCCTCCGGCTCTTCCCCGGATTCAGGCACAGCGCCCAGCGCGTCGAGTTGCGATTGCGCCGTCGCGATCCGCGCGGCGTTGACATCCTGCGCCGCGAGGAATTGCTCGCGCCGGTCCGCAAGCTCGGCGCGCAGGTCCTCGAGCGCGCTATTGGACGCCTGGCCCGCGTCGATCACGCTTTCCGCGCGTTCGGCCAGCGGCGTCCATGCGTCGTAATCGGGCAGGTCTTCCTGCGCCAGAGCGGCGACGGAAAGCGCCAGCCAGAGCAGCGCCGCGAATATCCAACGGGTCAGATAGGTCATGCGTCCTCGAATACTCCGGGAATGCTTGCGGGCGCCCGTGTCAGCCAGCCGGGAACGGGCAGACCCTTTTCTTTCAGGAAATCAGGATTGTAGAGCTTGGATTGATAGCGCGTGCCGTAATCGCAGAGGATCGTGACGATGGTGTGCCCCGGCCCCATCTCCTGCGCCATCCGGATCGCGCCGGCGACGTTGATGCCCGACGACCCGCCAAGGCAGAGCCCCTCTTCGGCCAGCAGATCGAAGACAATGGGCAGCGCCTCTTCGTCGGGGACCTGACATAGGAAGTCGGGCTCAAAGCCCTCCAGATTGGCGGTGATGCGCCCCTGCCCGATGCCCTCGGTGATCGAGTTGCCGGTCGCCTTGGCCGCGCCTTCGGTGAACAGCGTGTAAATCCCCGACCCCATCGGGTCGGCGATCCCGCACTTCACGCCCTTGGGCTGCAGCGCCGCGCCGACGCCCGCCGCCGTTCCGCCCGACCCGACGGCGCAGATGAAGCCATCCACCTTGCCGCCGGTCTGTTCCCAGATCTCGGGGCCGGTGGTCTCGATATGGGCCTGCCGGTTGGCGATATTGTCGAACTGGTTCGCCCAGATCACGCCCTCGTTGCTGTCGCGGGCCATGCGCTCGGCCAGACGGCCCGAATAGCGCACGTAGTTGTTGGGGTTCTTGTAAGGCGCCGCCGGGACCTGCACCAGCTCGGCGCCAGCCAGCCGCAGCATGTCCTTCTTTTCCTCGCTCTGCGTTTCGGGGATGACGATCACCGTCCGGAATCCCATCGACGCGCCCACCAGCGCAAGGCCGATGCCGGTGTTGCCCGCCGTACCCTCGACGATGGTGCCGCCGGGCCGCAGCAGGCCCTTCTCGACCGCGTCCTTGATGATATAGAGCGCCGCACGGTCCTTCACGGACTGGCCGGGGTTCATGAACTCCGCCTTGCCGAGGATCTCGCAGCCGGTCATCTCGCTGGCCTTTCTCAGCCGGATCAGCGGCGTTTGTCCGATGGCGTCAGCCAGATCCTTTGCGGTGCGCATGGCGCGGGCTCCTTTTTCAGTGCGATCGTGTCAGGGTGTAGGACTCCACCCCGGCAAACTCAACCCATTCGCCGCAGGCTGTCGCGCTTGCGCGCCAGCCACAGCAGCATCATCGCCAGCGGCCCGGCATTGACCTCGCCGCTGTCCACCAGCGCCATGGCGGCGTCAAAGCTCAGCAGGTGGCTGCGGATGTCCTCGTGTTCGCTGTCGAGCCCGTTGACCCCGGCGCGGTAGCCCGACAGATCGCAGAGCCCCAGATAGCAATGAAAGAACTCGCTGGTATAGCCCGGCGAGGCATAGACCCGCGTCATCAGCTGCAACTCGCCCAGCGTCAGCCCCGCCTCCTCCTCGGCCTCGCGGCGGGCGCTGTCGGCGGGGGCCTCGCCCGCGTCGATGAGCCCCGCGATAGGCTCCAGCGTCCAGGGCGCGGGATCGTCGCGGAGGATCGGGCCATAGCGCAGCTGCTCGATCATGAGAACCTGATCGGTCACCGGATCGTAGGGCAGCACCAGCGCCGCATCGAAGGCGACGAAGCCCTCGCGCGAGACCGTCTCGCTGCGGCCGCCGTGGAACTTGGCGTAATCGACGTCGAAGGCGTGGATGCGGAAAAAGCCGTCATAGCCCGGACGGTCGCGCCGGATCGCCACGTCGCGCCGGGTCATTGTGCTGCGCAGGGTCTGCGGCGCGCCCTCCTGCGCCAGCTGCCGCGACCAGGCGCGGGCGCGAAAGAACGGCAAAAGCGCCTGGATGTCTTCGGCGGCGTCCTTGCCGAAATGCGCCATCGCCTCGGTCGCGGCATCCTCGGTGATCCGCCCCCAGCGCGCCGCCCAATCGTCCAGATCCCAGACCTCGCCCTTGTCCCAGGCGCCGGCATCGGGGAAATAGACCCGCGCCGGGGCGCGGCCGGCGTCGGTGTCGACCGTGACATCGCGCAGCGTGTAGGCGAACCCGCCTTCGTAGAAATCGAGCCGCGCCACGTCGGCATCGGAAAGGCCCTGCACCAAAACCCCCGGCGCGGCCCGCCCCGGATCGGGCGCGATCATCGGAAAGCTTTCCCCAGCGACCCACCAGACCCCGTGACCGGGCAGCGTCGCGGGCACCGCCGACACATCCTTACGGCCAAGCACGATCCTAAGCAGCGGCACATGCCGCAGCGTGCCGTAGAAAAACAGGTCGGCCAAGGTTATCTCCAGTGACGCGAGGCGATCTCGGTGAAGATGCCGGTGGCCACGCCGCCCGCAAAGAGCGTCAGCACCAGCGGCCAGTCCAGCATGACCGTGCCGTATTCGATCCCGATCTCGAAGACCGCGGCAAAGGCCTCGACCGGGCCGTCATAGCGGTGACGCACCGCCAGCCGGACCATCTCGTTGACCGCCTGAACGAAGAGCCCCCAGAACACCAGCGCCGCCACGGCGGTAAAGCCGTTGGACACAGCCGCGGCCCCGCCGCGCCCGACGCGCGACCCGATGATCATCCAGCCGCACAGGAACCCGATCCCGGCGTTGACCCAGGTGAAATAGCCGAACGCCGTGTTGGGGGGCATCAGCTCTTTGATCTGCCCCGAAGCGACAATTGCCAAAAGCGCCAAAAGGAGGCCTGCTACCAGTTTGGACGCTGTGGGCATGTGTCAGCCGGGCCTCGTGATCGTGATCTGTGTCACATCACAGTTACCGCTGTGGAAGGTCGCGGCGCAAGAGGTCAGGTAGAAATTCCACATCCGGCGGAAACGGTCGTCGAACCCAAGCTGCGCCACCTGGTCCCATTTTTCGTTGAACGTATCGTGCCAGCGGCGCAGGGTCTGCGAGTAACTTTCGCCGAATTCGATCGAGCGGGCCACGCGCAGCCCGGCCCGCTCCACCTCTTGGCGCAGCACCACGGGGCTGGGCAGCATGCCGCCGGGGAAGATGTATTTCTGGATGAAATCCACCCCGCGCTTGTACACCTCCCAGCGGCGATGCTGGACGGTGATGATCTGCAGCGTTGCGTTCTTTCCCGGCTTGAGCCGCTCGCGCACGGTGTCGAAATAGACCGGCCAGTATTTTTCGCCGACCGCCTCGAACATCTCGATGCTGGCGATGCCGTCATAGGTTCCGCGCTCGTCGCGGTAATCCTGCAACTTGAATGTCACGAGGTCAGAAAGACCTGCCTTTTCAATGCGTTCCACGGCGTACCTATACTGCTCCTGGCTGATGGTCAGCCCGGTGACGCGCAGGCCGCGTTCCTTTGCGGCATATTCGGCGAAGCCGCCCCAGCCGCAGCCGATTTCCAGCACGTGATCGCCGGGCTGCGCGCCCATCTGGTCGACCATGCTTTTGTATTTCGCGATCTGGCCTTTCTCGGTACTTTCCTGCCCGGTATCGAACAGGGCCGACGAATAGGTCATCGTGTCGTCGAGCCAGAGCTTGTAAAAATCGTTGCCCAGATCGTAGTGATAGCTGATGTTCTTGCGCGCCTGCCGGCGCGAATTGCCCTGCCACCAGAACCGCAACTGTTCGTACATCCGCACCAGCGCCTGGCCGGGAAAGCCATCGTAGATGTCGTCGTTGTCCGCGTGCACCAGATCCATGAAGGCCATCAGGTCGGGCGTCGACCACCATTCATCCAGATAGGCGTCGCAAAACCCCAGGTCGCCCTCGCGGATCAGCCGCCCGAAGATGTCGGGGTTGTGGATGTGCAGTTCCGCCACCGGCCCGGGGTTGCGGCCATCGGCCCGAAAGACCCGGCCATCGGGCATCACAAAGTCCAGCCGGCCGTTGTTCATGTTCCGGGTCATGTCGAAGACCCGGGTGAAATACCGCGGCAGATCGGTCTGGTTCTTGGTATCCGTCAGGATCATGCGTTCCCCATTGTCAGGCGTGGTTTACAGGTTAAAGGGCCACCGGCAATGCAGGCAAGCCTTAAGGCGTTGGTTTGGTTAGAAATCCCGGTTCTCATAAGCGTCAAGCGCCCGTTTGCGGCCTTCGTCGGCGGCGACGATCGGGTCGGGATAGGGATCGTCGGGCGACATGGCCCAGCTTTCCGGGATCGCGTCGAAATAGGACAGCGCGGTGTCTGAGGGCGCCCGCACGCCCTCGGCGATCCAGCGTTTGACGTATGCGCGGTCCTTGTCGAACTTGTCGAGCTGCGTGACCGGATTGAAGACCCGAAAGTAGGGCGTGGCGTCGGGCCCCGATCCTGCGGACCATTGCCAGCCCATGGCGTTGCTGGCCGGATCCCAGTCGATCAGACAATCCTCGAACCACTTCAGCCCGATTTTCCAATGGCACATCAGATGCTTGCAGAGGTAACTTGCCACGATCATCCGGCCCCGGTTGTGCATCCGTCCGGTGACGTACATCTCGCGCATGGCGGCATCGACAAAGCGGATGCCGGTGCGCCCGCGTTTCCACGCCCTGACCTCGGCGCGGCGCTCGTCCTCGTTCCAGGGGAAGGCGTCCCAATCCTCTTTCCAGTTGCCGGTCAGGATCCGCGGGGTGTGCCACATCAGGTGATAGGCGAACTCCCGCCAGACCAGCTCTTTCAGGAAGGTCTCGGCCCCCGGCTTGCCCTCGTTCAGCGCGCGGATGCCTGCGTGCCAGCACTGGGCCGGGCTGATCTCGCCCAGGCTGAGATTTTCGCTCAGCCCCGAGGTGCCGTCGACCGCCGGCAAGTCGCGGGTGCCGTCGTATTTCGCCACTTTCGACGCCATGAAGGCCCCGAGCCGCGATTGAGCCGCCTCTTCGCCCAGCCGTACATAGGGGCGCACCACCGCGGCGCCACGCTTCATCGCGGCGCCAAGATGCCAGTCCTCCAGCGCCTCGCTCTCGGGCCAATCTTGCGGCGCGGGTATGGCAGGCGCGGGCACAGGGGCCGCCACGTCGCGGTCCTTTACCGCGCGCCAGAACGGGGTGTAGACCTTGTAGAAGCCGCCGGTCTTGGTCTCGACCGTCCAGGGTTCGAACATCAGATGCCCGGCAAAGCTCTTGGCTGCCAGCCCCTCGGCCTTGAGCGCTTCTTTCACGTCCGTGTCGCGGGTCACGCTGTCGGGATCGTAGGCGCGCATCCAGTAGACCGCCCCGGCCCCCGTCTGAGCCGCCAGATCCCTGAGCACTGTCGCAGGGTCACCCGAGCGCAGGATCAGCCGGCTGCCCTTGCCTGCCAGCGTTTCGGCGAAATGCGCCACGCCCAGCCCCAGACGCCATTTCGGCGCGGCCCCCAGCCCATCGACCAGATCGTCGCGGATGAACACCGGAATCACCGGGCCGCCCCTTTCGCAAGCGGCGGTCAGGGCGGCGTGGTCGCTAAGCCGAAGATCGCGGCGGAACCACACCAGGGTTGGCGATGTCATGGGGCTGCCCTTTGCGTTAATCTTTCGGCAGACTTAGCGCGTTGTTCGGCAGGTCAAACTTTCGTTGACGCTTTGCCGCCCGGAGGGCCGCCGGGCCGCCTACAGCACCGCGTCCAGCGCCTGCAAAAGCTGCTCGATCTCCGCGTCAGAGGTGTAGTGCACAAAGCTCACCCGCAGCACGCCCAGCGCCGGGTCGACCCCCATCGCGGTCAGCGCGCGTCCGGCGTAGAAATCGTCGCCCATCGCCATGATGCCATGCGCGGCCAGCTCCGCCGCGACCTCTGCGCCCGGACGGGTCAGCGCCAGCGCCACCGTCGGTGCGCGCCGCGTCGCATCCGACGGGCCGATCAGCCGGACCGAATTGCGGTCCTTGACTGCATCTAGCACCGGCTGCAGCAAACGGATCTCACGCGCGCGCATCAGGTCGTGCACCGCGCCCGTCTCGACGCCATGATGCTGCGCCAGATCGTCCATGTAATCGACCATCCCCGCGCAGGCGGCCACCTGCGCGTGATCCGGCCCCGCGGGCGTAAAGCGCTTGTAAAGCGTGCCGCCGTTGAAATGGTGCCCCTGGTTCGGCAAGGCCTCGGCCAGCGCGCGGCGGATGACCATGATGCCCTGGTGCGGGCCATAGGTCTTGTAGCTGGAAAAAAGGTAGATATCCGGCCCCAGCGCGCCCACATCCGGGAAGCCGTGCGGCGCATAGCTGACCCCGTCGACGCAGACGAAGGCCCCCGCAGCATGGGCCAGCGCGGTGACCTCGGTCACCGGGTTGATCTCGCCCACCACGTTCGAGCAATGCGGGAAACAGACAAGCCGCACCTTTTCGTCCAGCAAAGGCTCAAGCGCCGCCGGATCCAGATGCCCGGTCTCGGGATCGACCCGCCACTCGCGAATCTCGATCCCATCGTCGGCCAGCCGCCGCCAGGGACCTGAATTGGCCTCGTGATCCTGGTTGGTGACGACGATCGCCTCGCCTTTGGCCATGAATTTGCGGAAGGCCTGCGCCAGAACATAGGTGTTCTGGGTGGTTGAGGGGCCAAAGCTCAGCTCGTCACCGTCCACGCCCAGCAGCGCCGAAAGCCGCGCGCGGGCCTCGTCCATCTCTTCGCCGCCCAGACGGCTGGCGGCATAAGGCGCATAGGGCTGCACCTTGCGCTGCCGGTAAAAGCGGGTCAGCCGGTCGATCACCGGCTGGCAGGGATACGATCCGCCCGCATTCTCGAAAAACGCCTGGCCCTGCAGATCGGGCTCGGCAAAGGCCGGAAAGCGGCTGCGCACATGGTCGATGTCAAGTTCCATGCGCGTAGAAAAGCGCGCGGCGCGCCGGGGCGCAAGGGCCGAATGGCAGCATCCGGCCCCAGCCACGAAAAAGGCCCCGGAGGCGATCCGGGGCCTTTTCGATTTGCGTGGTGCGTGGCGTCAGGCGTTGCGTTCCGCCACGAGGCCCTTCCAGATCGCCCAGCACATCAGCAGCAGGATGATCGTGAAGGGCAGACCGGTCGAGATCACCATCGCCTGAAGCGATGTCAGCCCGCCGCCCATTAGCAGCGCGATGGCCACCAGCCCCTCGAAGGTGCACCAGAACACCCGCTGCGGCACCGGCGCGTCGACCTTGCCACCCGCGGTGATCGTGTCGATCACCAGCGAGCCTGAGTCGGACGAGGTGACAAAGAACACGATGACCAGCACGATGCCGATGGTCGAGGTGATCGCCGACAGCGGCAGACCGTCGAGCATCGCAAAGAGCGAAAGCTCGGGCTTGTAGCTGTCGATCACGTTGGCCTTGACCGCCGAAGCGTCGACATTGGCGATCATGTCGTTGATCGCAGCGCCGCCGAACACGGCCATCCAGAACACGCAGACGAGGCTCGGGATGATCAGCACGCAGGTGATGAACTCGCGCACGCTGCGCCCACGGCTGACCCGCGCGATGAACATGCCGACGAAGGGCGACCAGCTGATCCACCAGGCCCAGTAGAACGCGGTCCAGCCTTCGCGATAGCCGTCATCCTCGCGCCCGAAGGGCATGGAAAGCGGGATCACCTCGCGGAAATAGGCGCCCACGCCCGACACGAACTCGGTCAGGATCGACGTGGCCCCCGCGGCGAACAGCACGAAGAGCAAGAGCACCCCGGCGATCACCATGTTGATCTCGGACAGCACCTTGACCCCGCCGTCGAGGCCCCGCAGCACCGACACCAGCGCAACCGCCGTGATGCCGCAGATCAGGATCACCTGAACCGTGATGTTGTTGGGCACGCCATAGACGAATTCCAGACCGGCATTGGCCTGCTGCGCACCGAGCCCAAGCGATGTCGCAAGGCCGAAGAGCGTGGCGAACACGGCCAGCGTGTCGATCGCATGGCCCCACCAGCCCCAGACGCGCTCGCCCAGGATCGGGTAGAACGCCGACCGGATCGAAAGCGGCAGACCCTTGTTGTACGAGAACAGCGCCAGCGCCAGCGCCACGACCGCATAAATCGCCCAGGGGTGCAGCGCCCAGTGATAGGACGTGGCTGCCAGCGCCATGCGCCGCGCCTCGGCGACGTTTTCCTGGATCAGCGCGCCCTCTTCGGTGAACGGACGCACGACGCCCAGCGGCTCGTCGCCCCAGGGGGTGCCGAAGTAATACGCCGGCTCAAGCACGCCAAAGAACATCAGCCCGATGCCCATACCGGCCGCGAACAGCATCGCGAACCAGCCGACATAGGTGTAATCCGGCGTCGCCTCCGCCCCGCCGAGCCGCACGGACCCAAGCGGCGTCACGATCAGCAGCAGGCAGAATATCACAAAGACATTCGCCGCCGACAGGAAGAACCAGTCGAACGTGCTGGTCAGAAACGGCCGCAGCCATCCGAAGAACGACGCGGCCTGGTCGGGCGCAACCAGCGCGTAGATCACGAACAGAACGACCGACAGCCCCGAAATGACGAACACGGGGTTGTGGATGTCGAGCGGAAACGGCCCGACGTTGGTTTCGATATTGTCCTGACCGATCGTGTAATCGGTCTCGATGATATCCGAGGCGCCCTCGGGATCAGGTATGCCCTGATTGCTGGAAACGTCGGCCATAAGAGGCCTCCCTCTGCTGTTGGCATTTTTATGTATGGTCGCCACGATAACGGCCCCGCGGCGGCCCTTGTTCCATTTATCGGATGACCATCACCGAAACATCTGCGCGCGACGCGATGGTGCCTCCGTTCGACGGCCAGAAATGATCGACCACGTTGGGAATGTGGCTTGCCATGACGACAAGGTCGGCGCTGGTGTCGGTGACCGCCTTGAGAAGCGACGGATCGAGGTCGATCGCCGGATCGTGGCTGATCACCGGATGGCTCTCGGCGGTGACGCCGAACCGCTGGCCCTGCATCTCGGCGAAGGCCGCCAGCTTCTGCCCGAATTCTTCGGGCGTATGCGCAATCGATCCCGGCGTCGCGGCGCTGACGCCGACATAGATGACCGTGGCGCCGTAATGCATGCCGAGATCGCCCGCACAGGCCAGGGCCCGTTCCAGCCGGTCGGCATGGGCCAGGTCAACCGGCACCATAATGCGTGTGAACATGTCGCTCTCCCTCCCATTCCGGCGCGGCGCCCGGAGGGACGGCCCCGTTCGGCCGGAGGCCCCTTCGGTTCCGCGCTTACATCTCCGCCAGGGCGGGATCGCCCGGCAGATAGGTCAGGCTAACCGGAAAAGCGCCCGCGTTGCAATCAAAGACGGCGGATTGTCGTCTTTTTGCGACCCAAGCAGAAATCGGAAACGCTTTGAAAATAAAAGGGGTTTCAAGATGGCGGTTCAAAAGCGACATGCTGGGGGACGAATGCGCCGGTCCTGCCGCGCGCTCCTGACGCCCCGACCGGGTCGCGACCCGGCCACGCGGCGGCCGCGCCTCAAAACGCGAAAACGCCGCCCAGCGCGGCGGCGTTTCCGGCAAATCGGGGGGCGCGGGGCCCGCCGGCCCCACGCGGCTCAGGCGTTCACGTCGACGACCACCCGGCCCTTCACCTGCCCTTTGAGGATGTCGGCGCCCAGCTGCGGCAGATCGGCCAGCGTCGCGGGCTGGATCATCGCCTCGAGCTTGTCCATCGGCAGGTCGCGCGCGATGCGCTCCCAGGCGCGCAGCCGGTTCTGGTAGGGCTGCATCACGCTGTCGATCCCCAGCAGGTTCACGCCCCGCAACAGGAACGGCACGACCGTCGCGGGCAGCTGCGCGCCCCCGGCCAGACCGACCGCGGCCACGCTCCCCCCGTATTTCATCTGCCCCAGCACCCGCGCCAGCATCGGCCCACCCACGGCATCGACGCAGCCGGCCCAGGTCTCGGCCTCCAGCGGGCGCTTGACCGTCTCGTTGAGCTCTTCGCGCGCCACGATCCGCGCCGCGCCCAGGCCCTTGAGATAGCCCTCCTGCTCCGGACGCCCGGTCACCGCGGCCACCTGGTATCCCAGATGCGCCAGAATCGCCGTGGCCACCGATCCGACACCACCCGCGGCCCCGGTCACCAGCACCTCGCCGCGCTCGGGCGTCAACCCGTGGTCCTCCATCGCCATCACCGCCAGCATCGCGGTGAACCCGGCGGTGCCCACCGCCATGGCGGCGCGGCTGTCCAGACCCTCGGGCAGCGGCACCAGCCAGTCCGCCTTGACCCGGGCCTTCTGCGCATAGCCGCCCCAATGCACCTCGCCCACGCGCCAGCCGGTCAGCACCACCTTGTCGCCGGGCGCATAGCGCGGGTCGTCCGACGCCTCCACCGTACCGGCAAAGTCGATCCCCGGCACATGCGGATACTTGCGCACGAGCCCGCCACCCGGCCCGATGCAGAGCCCGTCCTTGTAGTTCACCGTGGAATACTCCACCGCCACGGTGACCTCGCCCTCCGGCAAATCCTCCAGCCCGATCTCGGCCACCCCGGCCGAGGTCTTGCCGCTCTCTTCGTCCTTCTCGACAACCAATGCCTTGAACATCGCTTTTCCTTTCGCTTCGCAGGCCCAGCCCCCTGCTTCTTCTTGGCAAAAATACTCCGGGGAGCGCGAGGGGCTGGCCCCTCGCTCCCGCATGTTCCACCCGCGCTAGAGCCAGAACCGCTCGCGCACGACGACCCGGCGCGGGCCATCCGGCGCCATCACCGTCAATTCCGTGCCCTCGTCCCAATGCGTCATCCGCACCATCCCGATGGCCACGTTGGTGCCGAAATCCGGGCTCCAGGCCGCGCTCGACACCTGGCCCACACGCCGTTCGCCCGCCATCACCGACCAGGCACGGTCGCAGCCCGGGGCCGCCGGGCCGTCGATTTCCAGCGCCCGGATCTGGCGCACCGGCCCTTCCTGCGCCACCCGCAGCAGCGCGTCGCGCCCCACACAGCCGATGGCCGTGGCCGTGTTGCAGAACCGCCCCAACCCGCATTCATGCGGCGTGTGGCTGCGGTCCATGTCGTTGCCATAGGACAGCAGACCGGCCTCGATCCGCTCGATCAGGTTGGGACAGCCCGCATGCACGTCCAGCCCCCGGCCCGCCTCCATCAGCGCGTGCCAGAGCGGCATGCCGATGTCGCCGCCCTCGACGTAAATCTCGAACCCGCCCTGCTTGGAATAGCCCGACCGGGCGATCACCATGTCGCGGCCTTGAAAGTCGAACACCCCAAAGCGAAAGAACCGGATGTCGCGCACACTGTCGCCAAAGACCGCCGCCATAAGATCGTCGGCCTTGGGCCCCTGGATCGCCAGCGGCGACACATCCGGCTCATCCACCAGCACATCGAGCCGGTAGCCATAGGCGATCCCCTTGACCCACATCAGCAGATCGGAATCCGCGATCGAGATCCACCAGCGGTCCTCCGCGAGCTTCACCGCCACCGGATCGTTCAGCATGCCGCCGGTCTCGTCGACGATGGGCACATAATAACACTGCCCCGGCAACATGCCGCGCAGATCGCGCGGCGTCAGCATCTGCATCAGCCGGCCGGAATCCGGCCCGCGCAGCTCCACCTGCCGCTCGCAGGCCACATCCCAGACCTGCACCGCCTCCTTGAGATGCCGGTAATCCTCTTCCACCGACCGAAAGACCGTCGGCAGCAGCATGTGGTTGTAGACCGTGTACCCCTTGACGCCCGCGGCCTCGACGCCCTCGGAAAACGGCGTCCGCCGCAGCCGGCGCGACGGAGAAATCAGCGCCATGTCACACCTCCCTTGCAACGCAAAACGGGATGGCGGGCGGGGCGATGCGCATCTGCGCGAGCGGCGTCCGTCATCACAGCCAGGGTCCCTCCTGCGGCATGAAGGCCAGATCGCTCACCGGCGCGTCGGCCCCGGCGGCGCTCAGCATCGCATGGATCTGGCCGCGGTGATGGGTCTGGTGATTGAACATATGCGCCACGCATTGCCAGCGCGGCCGCGCCATCTCCTGCCCCGTCGACCCCGAGTGCCACTTCACCGTGCCCGTCAGCTCCACCGCCTTCAGCCGCTCCGCCCAGAGCAAGAGCCGCGCATCCAGCCGGAACCGCGCCACCGCCCATTCATGCGCATTGGGCGTCAGCTCCGTACCGGCCTCTCCGGCGTCGCCCTCGGGGCCCGGACCGGCGCCCAGCCGCTCCATCCACAGCATGTCGGCCCAAAGCAGATGGTTCGCGGTCTTCAGGATCGACCCGAAAAAGGCCTTGCGGTCCTTGCGCAGCGCGGCCTCGTCCAGCGTGTCGAAAGCCGCCTTCATCTGCCGGTTCTGCCAGGCGTTGTAGCGCGCCATGACCACGCAATAGACCGGATCGAGCCTCACGGCTTGGGGCCTTTCCAGTCGATCGGGCAGATCTCGGCCGACTTGCCGCTGAAATCCCAGACCTTGCCAAAGTCGCGGACCTTGGATTTGAGCCCCTTGGCGGCGATAATGTCCGGCCCCATCCAGTATTTCGAATTGGTGATCATCACCGGATGATCCGGGTTCCCGCCATCGATCATCTCGATCTCGCCCTGAATCTTGCGCCCGATGAAAAGCCCTCGCCGCTTGCCGTCGCGCACGATTTCGACCTTCTCGCGCTCGGCGCCCACGATGTCCGAGACAAGCATGGTGAAAAGCCCTGTGGTCCCTCCCGCCTGCCCCGAGAAGATCCGCAAAAGCCCGTTATAGGCCTTGCCGCTGGCGCGTTCGTCCACATAGGCCGCCACCTGCCAGCCGCCCTCGGCCATGCGACCCGGGATATAAACCATCAGCCCGACGTTCAGCCCCGACAGATCCTCGCCCTCGAAATGACCTTCGTCGATGGCGATGCCCATCCAGGCCTTGCAATCGCCCTCGGTGGGCGGATGCTTGCCCAGCGACACCACGCAGGGGCAGAAGGCCTCGCACGAGCAGTTGAGGATCAGCTCGCCCTTGATGGCCCACTCCGTCGGCGACATCTTGCGCCGCTTGGGGTTTTCCATCCGCTGGTCGATCCGCTGACTGACCGGCAGCTTGTCGCTGCCCGGAACCCGTTTCACCGCCATCTTATCCTCCCATCATTAGGGGCCACGCCAGAACGGCCGCACCGGCCGCGATCAGGGCCGCCCCCATCGGTTTCACCACCGCATGCCCGATCTGGGGCAGCTTTTCGATCACCATAAAGAGCGTCGCCGCCCCCATCCACAAAAGGCTCATCACCCCGCCGACAAAGCCCAGCGCCATGAAGCCCCAGCAGCACCCGGCGCAATAAGCCCCAAGCGCCGCACCCATGCGCAGGCCGCCGGAAACACCGGGTTTCCAACGTCCGACGAAATAGAAGGCCGGCGCGTGGCAGACGCCGTGGCAGACCTCCTTGGCGCGGGTGAACTGGAACGCGCCCACCGCGATCAGCAGCCCGCCCTGAAAGACGCGGGTCGTGCCGATGCCCAGCATGTCGATCACCCCGGCGTAAAGCAGCGCCAGCTGGACCGCGGCCATCGCCGCCGCCACTCCGACCCAGACCGCCGAATAGCCCGCCAGAACCGCCAGCCAGCCCGCGCGCGTGGCGCCGGCGCTGACCATCAGGTCCTCGTAGGCACGCAGGGTGGGCACCAGCGTCGGCAGCATCATCGCCGCCATCATCACCGCCCACATCGCGAAGAGCGGCCCGAACTCGGCCATCGGCATATACATGTCCATCCGCGGGTCCATCCCGCGCATGGCCTCGGCCATGGCACCGGGCCGGCCGATCAGATCGACCCCCATGCCCGTCGCCATCATGTAAAGCCAGGCCCAGGCCGCCAGGATCGCAGCGAAAAACGCCAGCCACATGCCGCTGCGGATCATCTGCTGCATGGTCCGCCCTCCCATCGGCGACTCAACTCTTGCACTCTTAAATGTCAGACCATTAAATGTCTGACAAATGAAAATTGATCCGCAAAGCCCCAAGGACCTCTCTGCCCAGATCGCCGGGGCGATCCGCGACGCCATCGTCGAGGGGCGTCTGATCGTCGATGAACGCCTGCCCTCCGAGGCCGAGATGGCGGACCAGTTCTCGGTCAGCCGCGCCACGGTGCGCGAGGCGCTCAAGCGGCTCGCGGCGCAATCGCTGATCCGCACCCAGCGCGGCGCCACCGGAGGGGCCTTTGTCAACCGGCTGTCCTTTGAAGAGGCTTACGGCCAGCAGGTCACCACCTCGACCCTGCTTTTGTCGATGAACGCGGTCAGTTTCGATGTCGCCTGCGAAGCACGCTACGCCATGGAACGCGCCTGCGCGCCGCTGTCGGCGGCGCGACGCAGCGCCGATCACCTGGCGGCCATGCGCGCCGAGATCCACCGCCAGCGCCAGCCCGATCTGTCCGACGAGGCGTTCTGCGCCTCGGACGTGGCGTTTCACCGCGCGCTTGTCGACGGCGCGGGCAACCCGGTGCTGAGCTACCAGCTGGCCGGTGCGGTCGAGGCGATGCAGCCGCTGATGAACATGATCACCTTCACCGCCCGGTCCCGCGAACGGATCGTCACGCTGCATACCCAGATCGCCGACGGGCTCGAGGCACGGGACGCCGACTGCGTCGACCGGCACCTCGTCACGCTGGAAACCTACACCCGCCGGCTTGCCCGCAACGTGATGGAGGCCCGCGCCGCGCGCGGCTGACCGTATCTGCCCATGGGCGCTTCCCTCGGCAAGGCAACGCGCTAGTTGGTTTCGAGACAGGGGGACCATCATGGCAGAGCTGATCAATATCGCGCTGGCGGCGCTGACCATAGGTTTCGGCCTGTTCGGATTTGTCGCGCCGCGCTTCACGGCCTCTGCGCTGGATTTCCGGACCGATGGCAGCACGATGGGGCTGAGCGAACTGCGCGCCTCGGCCGGGGGGCTTTTCGTGGCGATGGGCGCGGTCTGCATCGTTACGGGCGCGTCCTGGGCCTACGGTATGCTGGGCGTCGCTTATGCCGGCGCCGCGGCCGGGCGCGCGGTGTCGATCCTGTTCGACAAACCGCCGATGCCCAAGGCGCTTGTCTGGTTTCTTTTCGAGGCCCTGCCCGCGGCCTGGCTGATCGGCGCGAATTTCTGACGGCGCTTACGGGTTGTTAAGGGGTATTGGCAGAGCATGCCGCCATGCACATGACGACAAGACCTCTGTCACCCGACATCTGGCTGCACGATCTTTTCGCGACACGCGCGGTGCAGAAAGGCGATGTCCTGCGCCGCAAGGCCCGGGATATCGAACGGATCGTCGGATGGGAGGCCTTTTGCGCCGAGGTTCGACGCCGTGGCTTCCGCGCATACCGCAACGGCGCGCAGGTGGTGATCTTCTGCAACCAGGACAGGATCGAGCGCATTGCCTGACGGTGCATCGTTTTCTTTGCAAGAAAGCGGACGCCCGCGGCAATGACCCCCTTTGCAAACGCCGCATGCGCGCCTATATTCCAAGTGTTCCCGCAAGGGGGCTATGGACATAAACGCGCTCGTAATAAGCGGATCGGACCCGGGGGCGGTACCCGGCGGCTCCACCAAATATCCCGTCGTTGGGGGATCCTGGGGCCGAAATAGGATCGACGAACGTCTAAAGGGGTTTGCTTTGTCCCGGTGAGTTACCACCGTTATCGGTACGTTAAGCATAATTGCCAACGACAATCGTGCTCCGGTCGCTCTGGCTGCGTAAGCAGTCCGAAAGATCGAAATCTAAGCCCTTGCGCCTAGCCGCGTAAGGCGGGGTTCGCAGGCACCTGGCAACAGAAGCCTGCACTTTCAGCCAATTCCTGCAATCATCGGCTTGACGACTGCCGGCTCGGGGTTTCGCATGGCGCGACCCATCACAGAGCCCATCGCATGTCCGCACCCACGTCCCCCGGCCTTTCCGAACTGACCCGCGTCTTTGGGCGAATCGGCCTGCTGTCTTTCGGCGGGCCGGCGGCGCAGATCGCGCTGATGCATCGCGAACTGGTGGACGACCGTCCCTGGCTGACCGAACGTCGGTTTCTCCGGGCGCTCAGTTTCTGCATGATGCTGCCTGGCCCCGAAGCGATGCAGCTGGCCACCTATGCCGGCTGGCGGCTGCGCGGTGTCGCGGGCGGGCTTCTGGCCGGCGGGCTTTTCGTGGGGCCGGGCGCCATCGCCATCGCCGTTCTGGCTGTGCTTTACGCGCAATACGGCGCGCGCCCCGAGGCGACGGCCCTGCTGACCGGCATCAAGGCCGCAGTCATCGTCATAGTGGTCCAGGCGCTGATCCGGCTATGGCGCAGGGCGTTGGCGGGCCCGCGCGACGGCGCCATCGCCACCTTGTCGTTTCTTGGGATCTTCGCGTTTCAGCTGCCGTTTCCGGTGATCGTCGGGGCCGCGGCGCTTTGGGGCGCCGCCAGCGCCGTGCCGTCCGCCACCAAGCCCGAACCTGGCCCAGCCCCGCCGCCGCCTTGGCGCTCGGCGGGGCTTTGGCTGAGCCTGTGGCTGGGTCCCTTGGCGGCGCTCTGGCTTACGGGGCAGACCCTCCTCTTCGAGCTTGGTGCGTTCTTTGCCAAGCTTGCCGTGGTCACCTTTGGCGGCGCTTATGCGGTGCTGGCCTATATGGCGCAGGAGGTCGTGCAAACGCGCGGCTGGCTGTACGCCGGCCAGATGGTCGACGCGCTGGGGCTGGCCGAGACCACGCCCGGGCCGCTGATCCTGGTCACGCAATTCGTCGGCATGACCGCCGGCCACGCGCAGGGCGGCGTGGCCATGGCGCTGCTGGCCGGCGCGCTGACTCTGTGGATGACCTTCGTGCCCTGCTTTTTGTGGATCTTCGCGGGGGCGCCTTATATCGACCGCCTGCCCGGCCATCCGCGGATCGAGGCCGCCCTGGCCGCGATCACCGCGGCGGTGGTCGGCGTAATCCTGAACCTGTCGCTGTGGTTCGCCATCCACGTCCTCTTTGCCCGCGTCACGCCCACGCAGATCGGCCCAGTGCGGCTGCCCTGGCCAGATATCGCGAGCCTGGATTCACACGCGCTTGCGCTGGTCGGGCTCGCCGCGATTCTGGCCGGGCCGCTGCGGCGCGGCCTGTTGCAGATGCTGCTTATCACCGCCGCCGCGAGCTGGTTTCCGACCTGGATCTGAGCCCGGTTCGGGCGCCGGAAAATTTCCGTCGGGGTGCCCTTTCACTTCGCGCCAAATGCAATATGCTGGCCTGAATTCTGCAAGGGGTAGGACGGCATGTCTCGGGGCATCGACTACGGAAATCTCATGCATCGCGCGATGCGCGGCCTGATTCGCGAGGTGCTGGAAGGCGTGCGCGAGAACGGTCTGCCGGGCGACCACCATTTCTTTATCACCTTCGACACCGCCCATCCGGATGTGGAAATCGCCGATTGGCTGTCGGATCGCTATCCCGGCGAAATGACAGTTGTCATGCAGCATTGGTTCGACAATCTGGATGTGGGCGACGAGGGCTTTGCCGTCACGCTGAACTTCGGCGACGCGCCCGAGCCGCTTTATATCCCCTATGACGCGATCAAGACCTTTGTCGATCCTTCGGTGGAATTCGGGCTGCGGTTCGAAACCCAGGACGAGGACGACGACCAGCCGACCCCGCCCAACGGCCCGCGCGGGATCGACGAACGCCCGGCCGCGGCCGAGAAAAAGCCCGACGGTCCGAAAGAGGCCGATGTCGTGCGGCTCGATTCCTTTCGCAAGTAGCGCGGCCTGCGCGCACGTGGCCGATTGCCCGGCGCAACCGGAACCGCTAAACGGCATGCGACCGTATACAGATGGAGCGTGACATGGCCACCACCCGTACCGAAACCGACAGCTTCGGCCCGCTTGAGGTTCCTGCCGACAAGTATTGGGGCGCACAGACGCAGCGGTCGATCCTGAACTTCCCCATCGGCTGGGAACGCCAGCCGGTGCCGATCATCCGCGCGCTCGGCGTTGTCAAGAAGGCCTGCGCGCAGGCCAACCTGGCGCAGAGCACTATCGACAAGACCATCGGCGAGGCCATCGTGGCCGCCGCGACCGAGGTGATCGAAGGCAAGTTCGACGACAACTTCCCGCTGGTCGTCTGGCAGACCGGATCGGGCACGCAGTCCAACATGAACGCCAACGAGGTGATCTCGAACCGGGCGATCGAGATGCTGGGCGGTGTCTTGGGGTCGAAGGATCCGGTGCATCCCAACGACCATTGCAACATGGGCCAGTCCAGCAACGACACCTTCCCCACCGCGATGCATGTGGCCATAGCCATGCAGGCGCGCGACGTGCTGCTGCCGGGGCTGCGCAAGCTGCACGCCGCGCTGGTCGCCAAGTCCGAGGCCTTCGCCCATATCATCAAGATCGGCCGCACCCATACCCAGGACGCCACCCCGCTGACGCTGGGCCAGGAATTCGGCGGCTATGCGCATCAGGTCGCCAAGGGGATCGAGCGCGTCGAGGCCTGCCTGCCGGATATCTACGAACTGGCGCAGGGCGGCACGGCGGTGGGCACCGGGCTCAACACCCGCAAGGGCTGGGCCGAGGCGGTGGCGGCCAACATGGCCGAGATCACCGGCCTGCCCTTCGTCACCGCCCCCAACAAGTTCGAGGCGCTGGCCGCCCATGACGCAATGGTCATGTTCTCGGGCGCACTGAAGACCGTGGCCGGTTCGCTCTTCAAGATCGCCAACGACATCCGGCTGCTGGGCTCTGGTCCGCGCTCGGGACTGGGCGAGCTGATCCTGCCGGAAAACGAGCCCGGATCGTCGATCATGCCCGGCAAGGTCAACCCCACCCAGGCCGAGGCGCTGACCATGGTCTGCGCCCATGTCATGGGCAACGACGCCGCCGTGGGCTTCGCCGGATCGCAGGGGCATTTCGAACTGAACGTCTACAACCCGATGATGAGCTACAACGTGTTGCAGTCGATGCAGCTGCTGGGCGACAGCGCCTCGGCCTTCACCGACAACATGGTGGCGGGGATCGAGGCAAACGAGCCGCGTATCGAGAAGCTGATGAAGGAATCGCTGATGCTGGTGACGGCGCTGGCGCCGACCATCGGCTACGACAACGCGACGAACGTGGCGAAAACGGCGCACAAGAACGGCACCACGCTGCGAGAGGAGGCGGTCGCGCTTGGGTTTGTCGATGAGGAAACCTTTGACCGGGTCGTGCGTCCGGAGGACATGATCGGGCCGAAGGGCTGATGTCGCGGGCGGGAGCGAGGGGCCAGCCCCTCGCGCTCCCCGGGATATTTTTGACCAGATGAAGATGAGGGGGCCTTTGTCTTGGCGAAGATCGTGAACCTGAACCGGTTTCGCAAAGGCAAGGCGCGGGCCGAGAAGCGCGCCGAAGCGGACGAGAACGCGGTGCGGTTCGGGCGCAGCAAGGCGCAGAAAGAGCTGGAGGCCGCGCGCGCGGAAAAGGCGCGGCGCGATCTGGACGGCAAAAAGAGCGAATGAGCGGACGGCCGGTCAAACGCTCGCTGACCCTGAGCGGCCATCGCACCAGCGTGTCGCTGGAGGACGCTTTCTGGCAGGCCTTTCGCGAAATTGCCGCCGCGCGCGGCATGCCGATCAACCAGCTGGCCGCCGAGGTGGATGCGAACCGCGACATGGATGTGGGGCTGGCCTCGGCGATCCGGGTCTTTGTTCTGGACCACTACCGCAAGGGCGAATAGGGCTGGCCCCTGCCCTTGCAGAGGCGTAACCGGAGGGCCCTAGCCATTTGCCGGAGCCTGCCCTTTGTCCCCTGTAATGCGCGCCATCACCACGATGATCCTGTCCATGGCGCTGCTGGCGCTGAGCGACATGTTCATCAAGCTTGCCGCCGCGCGCGTGCCTGTGGGCCAGGTGATGCTGCTTCTGAGTCTCGGCGGCACCCTGCTGTTCATGCTCATGGCGCGGCTGCGGGGCATGAAGGTTCTGACGCGGCAGGCGCTGCATCCCATCGTGCTGGCGCGCAACGGGTTCGAGATCATCGGCGGCTTTGGCATCGTGCTAGGCATCGCGATGATCCCGCTGTCGGTCTTCGCCGCGATCATGCAGGCCGCGCCGCTGGTCGTGACGCTGGGGGCGGCGCTCTTCCTGCGCGAGCCGGTGGGGTGGCGCCGCTGGGCGGCCATCGCGGTGGGACTGACCGGGATGCTGCTGGTGATCAAGCCGGGGACCGAGGCCTTTGCGCCGGCCTCGCTCTTTGCTGTGATCGGGGTGACCGGGCTGGCCGCGCGTGACCTCATCACCCGGATGATCCCGGACGAGATCCCGTCGCTGGCGCTGTCGACCTGGGGCTTTGCCGCCACCATCCCGATGGGCGCGGTCCTGCTCTGGGTCATGGGCGACACGATGACGCCCGACGTGCCGGGGCTCTGGGCCATCAGCGGCGCGGTCGTCGTGACCACGGCCGGATACTATGGCGTCACCACCGCGATGCGGCTGGCCCCGGCGGCGATCGTGTCGCCCTTCCGCTATTCGCGTCTGGTCTTCACCATGGGGCTGGGCGTGCTGGTCTTTGGCGAACGGCCCGACGCCACAACCCTGACCGGCGCCGCCATCGTCATCGCCGCGGGGCTTTATACCTTTCTGCGCGAGCGGCGGCTGGCGCGGCAGGGACAGGCACGGTAGGATCGGCACGTTAGCGCAAACAGACGCGTTTCACTTTGCCCCAACCCCTGTTATAGAACGGCCAAACATTTGCCTTTCAAGGGACAGACATGAGCACAATCATCGACATTCACGCCCGCGAAATCCTCGACAGCCGGGGCAACCCCACGGTCGAGGTCGACGTCACGCTGGAAGACGGCACCATGGGCCGCGCCGCCGTGCCCTCGGGGGCCTCGACCGGCGCCTATGAGGCGGTCGAGCGCCGCGACGGCGACAAGGCCCGCTATATGGGCAAGGGCGTTCTCGACGCGGTCGCCGCCGTCAACGGCGAGATCGCAGAGGCGATGGTGGGCATGGACGCCACCGAGCAGGTCGCGCTCGACTTGGCGATGATCGAGCTGGACGGGACCGACAACAAGGGCCGCCTGGGCGCCAACGCCATCCTCGGCGTGTCGCTCGCCGCCGCCAAGGCCGCCGCGGATTACACCGCGCAGCCGCTTTACCGCTATGTCGGCGGCACCTCGGCGCGCATCCTGCCGGTGCCGATGATGAACATCATCAACGGCGGCGAACATGCCGACAACCCCATCGACATCCAGGAATTCATGATCATGCCGGTGGCCGCCGACACGATCCGCGACGCCGTCCGCATGGGATCCGAGGTGTTCCACACCCTGAAGAAAGAGCTCAGCGCCGCCGGCATGTCGACCGGTCTGGGCGACGAGGGCGGCTTTGCGCCGGAACTGGGCAGCACCCGCGACGCGCTCGATTTCATCCTGAAGTCCATCGAAAAGGCCGGCTACAAGCCGGGCGAGGATATCCACCTGGCCCTCGATTGCGCCGCGACCGAATATTACAAGGACGGCAAGTACGAGATGGCGGGCGAAGGCAAGTCGCTCACCTCGGCCGAGAATGTCGACTACCTGGCCGGGCTCTGCGCCGATTACCCGATCATCTCGATCGAGGACGGCATGTCCGAGGACGATTGGGAGGGCTGGAAAGCGCTGACCGACGCCTTGGGCGGCAAGGTGCAGCTGGTGGGCGACGATCTTTTCGTCACCAACCCCGCGCGTCTGGCCATGGGGATCGAGAAAGGCTGCGCCAACTCGATGCTGGTCAAGGTGAACCAGATCGGCTCGCTGACCGAGACGCTCAAGGCCGTCGACATGGCGCACCGCGCGCGCATGACCAACGTCATGTCGCACCGCTCGGGCGAGACCGAGGACGCCACCATCGCCGATCTCGCGGTCGCCACCAACTGCGGCCAGATCAAGACCGGCTCGCTGGCCCGGTCGGACCGCCTGGCCAAGTACAACCAGCTGATCCGCATCGAGGAAATGCTGGGCGAAGTGGCCGAATACGCGGGCCGCTCGATCCTGCGCGGGTGAGCGTCACATCGGTTTCCCGCAGCGTTCAAGCCCGTCTCGATGAGGCAATGGGTCATATGAACGCTGCGGGGATGCTCGAGCGAAAACTCGATCCCACGGTCGGCCACAGCGCAACGCTCCTGAATACTCTCGCATTCGAAATCCTTCTCAAAACGGTCTTTTTAGCTACAAGATCGAAATTAAAGGGATCACACAATTATCGGGAGATCTGGCTTGAGTTGCCGCAGGAGGTCAGGCGCTCAATCCTAATTAGCGCGTGCGATAGGTTCGTAGGACACGCAGACTACATGAAGCTGGGAACGCTGCTGAAAGACTGGCGGAAAACCTTCGAGAAAGCGCGCTATAGCTACGAAGCAAACGATTCTCGTTCGGATGACGCGCTCGAAAAGGCGTCATCGAACTGGGACGAACCAGATTTCAATTTTCATCCCATCGAATTGCAGGGGCTAAACGAATCCATGTTGAACTGGCTTCGAAAATGGGTGGACAGACTTGAACAACGGCAGAAGCAAGTTGGGAATGATCAACTCCCAGGCTCGGGCTCCTGATAGACGCCCTGCGCCTTCAGCGCATCGACCACCTCTTTCGGCATGTAGGTCTCGTCGTGCTTGGCCAGAATCTCCGAGGCCTCGAAGACGCCGTTCACATAGCGCCCGGTCCCGACCATGCCCTGATTCTCCTCGAAGAGGTCCGGCAGCACGCCGGTATAAGTCACCGGCACCGAGGCCCCGCCATCGGTCACGCGAAAGGTGATCGCCTCGCCCTGCCCGCGCCTGAGCGACCCTTCCTCCACCAGCCCGCCGATGCGGAAGGTCTCGGACGGCCCCGGCGGCTCGGCAATGACCTGGCTGGGCGCGCGGAAAAAGTTGATCCCGTCGCGCATGGCGTATCCGATCAAGGCGGTCGACACGACCAATGCCACCGCCGCCAGCGCCACCACCTGGATCCGCCGCTGCTTCTTGAGCGATTTCAATGCCATCTGCACCCCTCCCAAACTCCGACATCAATATAGGCACAATCGCGCCCCATGTGGAGAGCCCGCGCAAAATGCCGCGCCCCAACCCGTTTCATCTGGTCCAAAATATCCCGGGGGTCGCCATTGTTGCGCCATTGGTCCGAGAGATATTTTCGACGAGGCAGCGCCCTTCCCTGCTTCTTCTTGGTCAAAATACTCCGGGGGGTCTGGGGGGCAGCGCCCCCCAGCCGGGGGGGGGGGGGCGCCCCCCCCCCCCCCCCCCCCCC
>NZ_JAWHTD010000034.1:0-43429 GCF_032586235.1 Aestuariicoccus sp. MJ-SS9 | reverse complement strand
CACCCCGTCACCGACCCTGGCCGGGGCCGGTGACGGGGCAAGTTTAGCAGAGCGCAGATACAGAAGGGTCAGGACGCCGGGGTCAACTTCTCCGCCGCCGCGCGGGCGGCATCGAGAATGGCCTGCGACTGCGCCGGATCGTCCGCCAGCCGCGCCAGCGTGACCGCCCCCACCAGTAGCGACAACAGCGCATAGCCGCCCGCCGGCACGCCATCCGCGCCCAGAAACGTCGCCACGCGGTCCACGGCCTCGGCGGTGCCGGTCCTGGTCCCGCCCCCGACCCGCGCCAGTTCCGACCCCAGCGCCGCAAGCGGGCAGCCCGCCGCCCGCCGGTCCACGTGATCCTGCGACAGATAGGTGGCGATATAGTCTGCCCGCGCGCGATCCCTTACCGACCGGTCCGGCAGGGCCTCGATCTCTGATATCAGGTCGTCGACGGCATTGCGGAAGGCCGCGGCGACCAGTTCGTCCTTGTCCGTGAAATGCCGGTAGAAGCCGCCATGCGTCATCCCGGCGGCCTTCATGACATCCGAAAGGCTGGTCGCCTCGATCCCCTTTTCCCGGAATTGCGCCGAGGCGGCATCCAGTATGCGCCTGCGAGACTTGAGTTTTTCGGCGTTGGACACTCTGGGCATGGTGGCCTCGTGATTTTGGGGGTTGACGATTAAGATTTCAGGTATCATCTAAATTATAAGATTACAACTATCATCTAAAAGGTCGATCCCATGCCGAACCCATCGAAAATCCTCGTGACCTCCGCCGCCGGGCGGATCGGTCGCGATGCCGTCGCGTTCCTGATCGAGGCCGGGCATGAGGTCCGGGCCATGGTGCACCGCCGCGACGATCGCGCGGCAGAGCTTGGGCGGATGGGCGCGGAAGTCGTCGTCGGCAACCTGCTCGACTATCGCGACGTCGAGACCGCGATGCAGGGCGTCGACCGCGCCTTTCACATTCCGCCCTTCACCCCGCATCTGCTGCACAACACCATGCTGGTCTGCCTCGCGGCGCAGGCGGCCAGGCTCGAGTCGCTGGTGCTGCTCTCGGGGTGGAACCCCAGCCCCGAGCATCCCTCGATGCTGACCCGGGAACACTGGATCGCCAACAACGTCGCGCGCTGGATGCCGGATGTCGCGGTCATTCACCTCAACCCGGGGATTTTCGCCTTTCCCTACCTGCTGACCACGCCGATCACCCGCAAGCTGGGGGTGCTAACCCTGCCCTTCGGCGACGGTGCGAACGCGCCTGTGGCCGAGCGCGACATCGCGCGCTGCGCGGCGGCCCTGCTGGACAATCCGCAGCGGTACGCCGGCACGTCCTGGCGGCCGACCGGGCCAGCGCTTTTGACCGGGACGGACGTGGCGGCGGTGCTGACGCAGGTCTTTGGCCGCCCCGTGCGCTACCGCCCGATCTCGTTCCGTATGTTTTCAAAGGCCGCGCGGGCCATGGGGTTTCCCGACTTCGACAGCCACCACCTGCGCCATTACGCCGAGGAGCTGGCCAATGGCGCATTTGCCATCGGGGCGCCGACCGACCATGTGGCGCGTCTGACCGGGCGCCCGGCGGAAAGCTTTGCCACCACCGCCGAACGCTATGCCCGCGACGTGACCCGGCTGGCGCCGAACGTGCGCGATGCGTCGCTGCCCGGGGCGGTGGGTTTCATGCTGCGGATGCTGCTGACGCCTGCGCCGGATTTGCGGCAGCTCGACAGCTTCGAGGGCCATGCCCGGCTGGCCTCGCCGCGCGGCGGTCACCAGAACCCACGCTGGCAGGCCGCCGCCGCCGAGGGGCGGCTGCTGTTGGAGGACGGACCCGCGCCCGCCCCCAAGGCCCTCGCCGCCCGCTGACCTTTTCCACTCCCCAGCCACAAGGACCCGGACATGACCCCCAATGACATCCTGCTCGACCGCAACCGCGACTTTGCCGAGGGCTTTGCCCATGCCGACATGCCGCCGCTGCCCCGGCTCGGCACCCTGATCCTGACCTGCATCGACGCCCGCGTCGATCCGGCCCATACGCTCGGCCTCGGGCTGGGGGATGCGGTGGTTTTCCGCAACAACGGCGGACGCGTCACGCAGGCGTTCATCGACGAGGTCGCGACCCTCGCGCTGATGGTGGCCCGGATGACGGACCAGCCCGAGGCCGGGCTAAACATCGTGCTGATGCAGCACACCAAATGCGGCGCACAGAGCCTTGCCGACCCGGCCTTCCGTGCGCGGATTCTGGAAAGCATCGGCGTCGATGTGTCCGAAAGCGCGATCACCGATCCCGAAAGCGACCTGACGACCGACATCGCGCGGCTGCGCGATGCGCCGGGCCTGCCGGACGGCACAAACGTGTCGGCCATGCTCTACGACGTCGAGACCGGCCAGCTGCGCCAGATCGCCCCCGCCAGGTCCCTGGCCGATCTGCGCGGATAAGGCGAGCCGCCTGCATGGGTTTGCCGTGGCGCCGCCGAGTGCGGCCCAAGACAACGGCCTGCCCCGCGGGCTTCATGGGCGCATCCCGTCCCGAGACCGGGCATCGATCGGGCGCCGCCTCGCGGACTGATCTTGCGAGGCATTATCATTCGCAAATTCAACGCCTTGAGTGATCCGCGCCGCTCGGCTATCCCCGGTATGACCGAAAGGGGAAGGCCCATGTCTGCTGCGCTCAAACTGGCCATCGGAAGCCTTGCCGTCGGCATCGTCGTTCTTGGCCTGAAGATGCTGGCGTGGTGGATGACGGGGTCGGTCGCGCTGCTGTCGGACGCGCTGGAAAGCACGGTGAACCTGGCGACCGCGTTCGCAGCGCTGGTGGCGATCCGGGTCGCGGCGCGGCCCGCGGATGCCGGTCATCCCTTCGGCCACCACAAGGCCGAGTTCTTCAGCGCGGTGCTCGAAGGGGTGATGATCATCGTCGCGGCGCTCTTCATCCTGCGCGAGGCTTATGACGGCATCCTCGCCCCCCGCGCGCTGGATGCGCCGATTGAGGGCCTTTTGGTCAACGGCGCGGCAACGGCGCTGAACGCCGTCTGGGCCTTCGTGCTGGTACGGCGGGGGCGTGCGCTGAAATCGCCCGCGCTGGTGGCCGATGGCCGGCATCTGTGGACCGATGTGGTCACCTCGGCCGGTGTCGCGGCCGGTGTTCTGCTGGCGCTTTTGACCGGGTGGTGGATCCTCGATCCGCTGATGGCGGGGCTGGTCGCGGTCAATATCCTCTGGTCCGGCTGGCGCGTCGTGAAGGAGTCCCTCAGCGGCCTGATGGACGAGGCCGTGCCCGAGGAAACGCTTGCGCTGATACGCGAGGTCATCTCGACCGAGGCCGCCGGCGCGGTCGAGGCGCACGACCTTCGGACCCGCCACGCGGGCAGCGCCACCTTTGTCGAGTTCCACCTGGTGGTGCCGGGCGGCATGACCGTCTTTGACGCGCACGAGATCTGCGACCGCGTCGAGGCCGGCATCGGCAAGGCGGTGCCCGACGCGCGCGTGACGATCCATGTCGAACCCGAGCACAAGTCCAAGCATACCGGGATCGTCGTGCTGGACTAAGCCCCGAAAGGGCGCGCAAGAGCTGCGCAGGCCCGGTTCGAGGCGAGCGAGGCGCATTATGCCAGGCGCGGAGGCCAGCGTTCTGGCCGCCAATGCGCGGCTTTCGCTGCATGGGCGGCTGATCCGCCGGGCGGCGGGGCGGGAAGCTACCGAAGAGACAACCAGGCCCTGTGGCGACGCACCTTGCGCCGCGCGGCAGGTGCCGCCTTGGGATCGGGCCGCCCGCCCTGTCCCGACGCGCCATGCGTCAGGACAAGGCCGAGCGCCCCGCCCGGGTCAGACCTCGCGGGCCGCGTCCAGCGCGACGCGCGGAAGCTCGCTGCGGTGCAGCCCGAAATCGGCCAGATCGCGGTCGCTGAGCGCGTCCAGCTCGGTCAGGGTCTTGTGATAGACGGCGCGCCGCGCCCGATACGCGGCAAACGCCGCGCGCAGATCCTTGATCCGGGAAAAGAGCCCGGTTGCCGCCGTCGGGTTGATCGAAACATAAGCCATGATGTGCGTCCTTGCATTCTATGCCGTGGCATCGTCCCGATGCCGTTGAGACCTAGATAGCCGCATGCTGCAGGTGCACAATCGACAATGGCTCATCGCCGCCATGCGCTGAGTGCATGGTCGCCACGGCGGGCGCAACGCACCGCCCCGCGCACCGGACATCACGTGGTGAGCGGCGCGTTCATCCCCCCTTCAGGATCAGCACCAGAATGCCGAGGGCCGCCAGAATTTCGGTCCACGGCAGCATTGTGCGGGACGATCTGGTGAGAGGGGCCAGCGCGCTCCGAACAGGAGACGCACGGTCTTGCAAGGGGGTCACGCCCGGGAACTCGTCGGTACTGTCATCAAAAACACTCTTCTTCACTAACTAACTCTCGCAATCCGATTTGGCCCCGCTCGACGGACGGAATGACGGGCAAATTCGACCTAATCATGAAACCTGCCACATGATGTTGCCCGATTGATTAACCCGGACCCGCATGCTTCACGCGACGTGACACCGGGCGACCGCACGTCAAAGGCGAACAATCCGACGGAGCTGCGAAAATGCCATGGATCGCGCCGCAATACGACGAATGGCGAAACAGTCGCGCAATCTCTGGCTGAACGCAGATTGCGGTGACTTTGCCAAAATTCTAAACATGGCGTCCGGAAACAGATTGTTCTGGCATCGCGACCCGAAGTGCAAAGCAATCGCCGGACCGAAGGCGCATTCCCTCGAACGCGGGCGGCGCGCGCGGCCCCGAGGGGCCGCGCCGGTTTTCAGTTCGTCATAAGCGGCTTGAGCTGCAGCTCTTCGGTCGTCGCGGGGACGAACCCGTAGGAGGCATAGATCCCCTGCGCCCGCTCGGTCCCGAGATAGGACAGAAAGCGGTAGGCGTTGTAGGGGTTGCGCGCGTCGCTCAGCGCGCCGATCGCATAACTGACCTTGTCCTGCTTGTTGAGCGGCGCCGGGATCGCCACGCCGTCGATCATGCGTCCCTCTGCCTTGGCCTCGATCACCTCGGTGGTCCAGACGATGCCCACGTCTGCCTCGCCGTCCCCGATCCGCTGCGGCGTCTCGCGGTGATGGCGCGAGGTGAACCAGGTCTTGCCCTCGATGGCCCAGCAGCTTTTGCATTCGGCATTCGCGGTGACCTGTTCGTAAAGCCCCATGTCCTTGAGCATCTCGGACCCGTAAAAGCGAAAGATCCCCTCGGTCAGCGGGTTGGGATGCGACTGGACCAGATCGCCGCGCGCCAGATCCTCGGGGCCCTCGATCCCCTTGGGATTGCCCTCGGCGACCATCAGCTCGAGCTTGTTGTGGATGTAGATCATGTAGTCATGCATCTTGTCCATTCCAGCCAGCTTCTTGAGGTGATTGAGGTTCACCGACGCATAAAGGTCGGGATTCATCGCGGTGTCCTGATCGTTGATCTGACCCTGCTTGAGGATCTGGCCGTTCAGGATCTGCCCCGGCGGGATCGTCTCGACATAGATCGTGCCGATGTCGGAATTGATCGACTGAAAGTCCTTGATGAGCTCTTCCATCACCATGAACTGGTTGCCCGCGAGATACATCACCAGATCCGAGGTGTAGCTGTCGCCGATCTCGCCATAGACCACCGATCCGTCGGAATGGAACGTCCGGTAGTCCTTGTTCAATCCGGCCTCGTCCTGGGCGCTTGCCAGCGATCCCAGAACCAAAGCCGATGCCGCAAAGGCGATACCTTGAATGATCTTCATCGCAAACCTCCCTTTTTTGAATTCCACCATGGTCGCACAGATGGAACACATGTCAATCTTTGCATATGACGCGGAATATCCCGCCCGCCCACGCGTCGCCGGATCCGCCATGCGGGACCTGACCGGCTGCCTGTCGTGACCCGCGGCGCGCGCCTGGGAACAGCCGCCGATGCGGCCTGTCCGTTCGGTCGGAAATGCTTGGATTTCGGGGCGAGCGCCGGGGTACACTCGGATCATGGAATACCGCTTTGCAGGATTTGTGCTGAACGACGCGCGGCACACTCTGACATCGTCTGGCGCGCCGGTGCATGTGGAACCGCGGGTCTTCGACCTGTTGCACCTGCTGGTCCGCGAGGCTGGCGAGCTGGTCTCGCGCGAGCAAATGATCGACGAGGTCTGGGACGGCCGGTTCGTTTCGGACTCGGCCATTTCGGCCTGCATCGCCGCCGCCAGGCGGGCGGTCGGCGACAGCGGCAAGGATCAGGCGGTCATCCGCACGGTCCCGCGGCGGGGCCACACCCTGATCGCCGGTGTCGAGCGCGTGGACGGCCCCGTGCCGGGCGTGCCCGCCGCGCCAATGGCCACGCCCGGCGTCCAGCGCATCCGCTACGCCAGAAACGCCGACGGGCGGCGGCTGGCCTATGCCCTCAGCGGATCGGGTCCGCCGGTGCTATACATGCGCCTCTCGGGGGCTGCCAATCTCGAGGTGGAATGGAGCCTGGCGGCGGGCCGGGCGTTCTTTGCCGAACCGTCGCGGCATTTCACGATCCTGCGCTTTGACCCCATCGGCGCGGGGCTGTCCGACCGCACCGTCGCCGAGACCGATTTTGGACGTATCGCCGAGGACGCGATCGCGGTGGCCGACGCCGCCGGGATCGACAGGTTCGGCGTCTATTCGACATCGGGCGGCGTGCTGCCCGCCATCCACCTGGCCACGGCCTATCCCGACCGGATCACCCGGCTGGCCATCGTCGGCGGCTATGCCAACGGCCGCGTCCGCCGCCGCGCGCCGGGCCAGCAGGATGTGATCCGCAGCCTGATCGCCGAAGGCTGGGACGAACCCGAGGGCGCCTTTGCCACGGCGGTGCTCGCCTCGTATTTTCCCGAAGGTCCGTTCGAGGTGGTCAAGGAGCTGGTGCGGCTGATGCAGAGTTCGATGAACTCCGACCATATGGTCGCGATCCGCGATGTGATCAACAACGCCTCGGTCGTCGATCTGCTCGGGCGCATCGCCTGCCCGACCCTGATGATCCACGGTCGGCGCGACGGCGTGCATCCGCTCGCCGAAGCCCAAAAGCTCGCCGCCGAGATCGGATCGTCCGAACTGGCGATCCTGGAGACGGCCAATCACCTGCCGCTGCCCGGAACGCCCGCCTGGGAGCCTTTCATGGACACGCTGGTGACATTCCTGTCGGGGCGCTAGGCGCGGCCAGGCAAGGAAGCCCAGGCCGGGCGCGGGTTCGGTTCCCAACGCGCGCGCGAAAGCCCCGGCCAGGAACGCTGTCGTCAACCCGACCGTCACGACCCCCGTCAGCGGGTCCATCGCGCCGAAGATGCAGGCGTCGGCGCCCGGCGCCGGATCCGGGTCTGACGCGAGGCGAGGCGAGGCGGACCGCAGGCTTCATGGATACGGGCGTCGATGCCCGCGACCGGCCCGTCGCCGACCCGCAGCCCGAACGAGACCGTGACGGCGGCATTCGAAAGCCGTTCAAGGTCGATGCCCAATTGCGCCATACCCGGAACCGCAAAGGGGGACGATCCTTGCGCATGATGAAGGCCCGGCGCAGGCCCGGGAACATCGGAAACACCACGACGATGGCCCGCGCCACATTGCTCGGCGCGCCGTCGAGCGACTGGGGGCCGATGGTGTCCTGTAGGGTCGGGATGTTGAAGGCGTTCCCGATGGGCTGCCCCGTCCTGAACCGGGCGATTTCGGATCGCAGCCTGCGGACCGGCTTCTTGGATATCGCGGTCCTCGGCCGTCCAGAGGCTGACCAGAACGACATGGCCCCGGCGCGGTATCGCCGGTGGGTCGCTGGCCAAGCAATGCGCCCACATCGTCGATCGTGCAGAGACTGCCATTGGGTGCTAGCAGGATCGCCGTGCCCGCCGCGTCGATCCCGGCCGCAGGCAGATCGCTCAGAAGTTCGGACATCTTGCACGCCCACGGCGACCGCGCGGCGCGCGGCAGCTTCCGGCCGGATGCGTTCGACCTGAAGGCCTGAAAGCGTGACCCCGGTGAGCCCGTCCATGGCTTAAAGGCCCGCCTGCCTCGGCGGCGACGGTGAATGCCGCGCGGGCCGCATCACCGGAACTGGTGTTCGCCAACAGGCGCTTCGCCCCCTCCGGCAGTCGCGGCGCGGTCTGTTCCATGCAGGTGCGGATATCGGCAAAGACCCGATCCGGATCCTCCGACACATCACCCGATCGGCCACCACGACGTCAATCGGCGCCACACCGGTGGTGACGAGGGTCGCGACCTCGCCAGTCCAGCGCGCGGCGTGTTCCCACGGAACGGCGAGGCGCTTCGACCGGCTTGGATGCCGCCGGATTGCGCGGCGACGATGACCCTGCGCAGGGTGATGGCGGGGTTGTCCGGCAACCCCTTTCGTGGAACGCCTCGGCCGGCCTGCAAAAGACCCTGACCGATCCTGACGCAGCGCCGACCCGTTCAAGATGGGCGGGCGAGCGCAGGGCCCGGGCCGTACCCAGACAGAGGGCCCTGACTGAAAGGTGCGGTCCGCCGTTGTGGGGGCGGTCGCCCCTTCGATCCGCGCCGCGTGGTCCTGACGGGTGCAGGCGGCGTGGTCTTCCGGGGGGCGCGACCCGGGGCCGGACACTGTGCACGCGGTGCGCGAGGCCACCCCGCCCTTGGGAAAGGCAAGGTCGAAACCGTGGTCAAGTATGGCGGCGCCACCCGGGTTCCAACCAAGCTGGCGCCGGAAAGGCCGAGGGCGCGTTGGCCGGACCTTGGCCAAGGCTGACATGCGCTGGCGGTACCGGGCCGGGCTATTGCAGAAAGTCGACAGTGCGGCCCATTCGCTCGATCCCCTCGGCGTAGCATTGATCGGACCGGATGCAGGTCTCCGTCGCCGCCAGCAAGGTCTCGCTCACCCGTCCGTCGGCCGGCCCGGAATAGAGCCCCGCGGCCGTCATGGCCTCCTGCACCTGGCGGATCGTCTCGGGACTGGCCAGTTGCAGGGCCTCGCGGAAATCGGCCACTGCGCCGTCGATCCCGCCCGACACACGCCCGACCATCGCCCGCTGCAGATAGACCCAGGCCCGGTTTTCGCGATTCTCAGGCAGCCCGGCCTCGAACGCCCTTTCGCAGCTGACCAGCGCCGCGTCGTATTGATCGCGCAGTCTCAGGATGAAACAGCGATTGGCGTGATAGAGCCCGTTCCCGGGGTCGAGACGGATCGCGCCGTCGATATCCTGCAGGGCGTGATAGGTTTCCTCGCGCTTGACGTTCACAAGCGCGCGGTTGTTCAGGGCGACCGCGAAATCGCCCTCCCGCAGGTCGATGGCCTCGGTGTAATGCGCGTGCGCCTGGTCCAGCGCGCCGCCGCTGGCCTCTGCCCGGCCAAGCGCAAAAAGCGCCGAGGACAGCGGCTCTTTGACGGCCCACGAGTCCGGCGGGCGTTTGGACATGAGATCGCGCCCCAGCGTGACGGCGGCGGCGTGGTCGCCCCTGGCCGACAGCTCGGCGATCCGGGCGATGGGGGTCGTGACGCCCAGCTCGCGCGCCAGCGCCGCGATCCCGGGGTGGAACGGATAAAGCGCGGCCTGCACCTCATATTCGGCGCGCGCCTGATCGGGCCTGCCGGGGATCAGGCGCCGGATCCGTTCCAGGCTTTGGGCCAGGGTGAAGGGCGCGTGCCCGTCCTGGATCGCCGCCGTCAGCGCGTCGCCCGGATCGGTGTCGTCCTGATAGCCGAGGAACGCCAGATCCTGCCGCAACCGTTCGGCATATTCGGCATCGACAGCCATGGCGCGGTCGTAGGCTTCGCGCGCGCGGACATGTTCGCCCAGCAGGATATTGGCCGCGCCCAGGGTGTCGAGATAGTCGGCATCCTCCTTGATCCGGATGGCCCGGGTGGCCAGAACGATGGCGCGTTCCGGGTTGCGGAAGTCCGGCAGCCCGGCCGTCACATAGGCCCACGCGAGGTTGTTCAGCGCCCATCTGTAATCGGGTCGTTCCGCGATGGCGCGTTCCAGCTTGTCGATGGCCTCTTGGTATCGGCCGTCGTCGAACGCGTCCCTGCCCTGTTGCGCGATTTCCTTGGGCGTTTCCGAGGTGTCTTGATCCGTGGGTTCCCGGGCCGCCTCGGGCTCAGGTTTGGGCTCTGGATCGGGTGTGGTGCCGGGGCGTTCCGGCTGGCTCTCGCCGGCCAGAAGGCCTGTGAGGCGTTCCAGGCGGTCGTCCTGCGGCGCGGTCTCGCGCAGCGCATCCGCAAAGCGCGCCGCCTCGGCGTCGCGTCCCAGAAGGAAGGCCAGCTCGGCCCGCGCGGCAAGGTAGTCGGGCGCGCGCTCTGAAAAGGTCCAGGTCTGGTCCTCGGGCGTCTCGCCCAGCTCGAAAGCGCGTTCGTCATAGGCCGCCTGGCCCACGCGGAAGGTCTCACCCTCCCAACCGGGGGCGTTCGTTTCAAGCATTCCGCGCAGCGCGTCGAGCCGGTCGGCAAAGGGGGGATGGGTGTTGAAATAATCCCTCAGCACCTGGTCGAGCGAGCCGAGGATCTCGGTCTCGGGCCCGCCGCCGGGCCGCTCTTCCCCCGGCCCGTATTCGTGCTGGAGGTAAAACTTGCGGAAGGTGTCGATGGCGTTGAGCGGGCTATAGCCCGCCTTGGCGGCCAGCAGCATGCCATAGCGGTCCGCTTCATTCTCTTGCACTTCGCTGAAGCCGACGCGAACCATGTCTTCGGCAATGGCCAGCAGGTATCCGGCGATGTCGAGGCCCGCATGTTCCAGCAGCAGCCGGTTCTGCACCAGATCGACGCAATGCATCAGGTCGACATGGGCGATCTCGTGACCCAAGAGCGCGGCCAGCTCTGCCTCGCTGTCGATCATGTCGAGCATTTCGGTGGTGATGTAGATATGGCCGCCGAGGATCGCCCAGGCGTTGGGATATGACGCGTCGACCACATGGAAGGTCCAGGGCAGATCCTGCCGCCGCGCCTCTGCCGCGACCCGCGCGCCCACCGCCGCGACATAGGCCCGGTCCGCCTCGGTGCCGCCGTCGCCCCAGTACCACGCCGCGATCTCGTCGCCATATTCGATCTCGAGCTCGGTCGAGATGCGCACGGTCTTCACCACGCTGTCGAGGTCGCGCATGACATCGCCCCAGATCGCACCCAGCGTGTCCAGATCGACCTTGTAGCGTGTGGGGCTGACGATCATGGCCAGCGCTGCGACGGCAAAGACCCCCGCCAGCAGCGCGCGAAAGATGTTTCGATGCGATCCCGTCATCACAGATACCGTCCCAGTACGTCACGGAAGCGGCTGTAGCCCAGCGACACCAGCAGCAGCACCAGCCCAAGCACGATGAACGAGAAGACGCGGTAGATGGTCTCGACCCCGTCGAGATCGATGAAGACAACCTTGAGCAGGCAGACCATCAGCAGCGCCAGGCCGTAAAGCCGCAGGCTGCGTTCGTTCAGCACGAAGCCGATCAGCATCAGCACCAGCGCCGACACTGCCCAGCCGATGGAAACGAGGTCGATGGTCATCTCGTAGAAGACCAGCAGCGTCAGCTGCGCGGCGAAGAGCAGCGACACCACCGCCCGCGCGTGCCGGTCGGCGAAGGCAAAGACCCGGCCCAGCCGCGTCTCGGGCGCGCCGAAGGGGGCGGCGTCGAAGGACCGCGGGATCAGGAAAACCACGACCAGCAGCGCGGCCTGCGACGGCAGCGTCGTCACCACCCGTTCGGACATCCCCCAGAGCGAGCCTTCGAGATAGGCGTTGGTCGACCAGGCCCGCCCGAAGACCAAAAGGCAGATGGCATAGGCCTGATAGCGGAAATCCCGGTCCGGCCAGCGCGTGCCCAGCACCGCCAGCACCAGGATCAGCGCCGACCAGACCGCGACGGCATATTCCCGCCCGACCTCGAAGCGCGCCAGAACGACGATCAGCCCCGCCCCTCCCCACGAAAACACAGGCGCCGGCAAAAGCCGCAGCCCCCGGCCCCATCCGCCCGCCATGAGCGCGCGCATGTAATAGACCAGCAGGGTCACCGCCCCCACCGTCAGCAACCGGTGCGACAGGCCGAAGGCCTCTCCGGGGACGAGGAAATTGGCGAAGAAAAGCCGGATCGCGGCGGCGAAGATCAGCACTTGGGCTTGCCGCGCCAGCACCGGTTTCGCGGCCCGCTCGGAGATCTCGATCAGCGCGAAGGCCAGCGCGGCCCAGGCCACGGCGACGGCGACCGAAGGCAGTTCGCGCCAAAGCGCGAAGGCGAAGAGGATCGTGCCGAGGTTGAGGAATGCACCCTCGGTCACGAGGCGCGGCAGCTTGACCGGTCCGGCCCAACCCCGGACACGCGGGTGCAGCGCGTAAAGCCCGGCGACAACCGCCGCCATCCCGATCCGCGCCAGTTGATCGGGAGGCGGCGGCATCGGCACCAGGCGGTAGACGTTCACGCCCATCGCCAGCACGAAGGCCGCCCCAGCCATCGCCCACGCGATCGCCCGCACATCCGGCTTTTGCAGCCGCCGTCCCGCCTCGTCGAAGATCAGCGCCCAGCCGATGCAGGCCGCCGCCACAAGCCCAGCGGGCAGCGCCGTCCAGGCCGCTGCAGCGAAGAGCACCGCGCCAAAGAACAGCGCCAGCGACGACGTCCGTTGCTCGGCCTGCTGCAACTCAACCGAAGGGAAGGCGATGCGCCAGGCCGCCACATGCATCAGCAGCGACACGATGGCGGTGTGGGTCCAGGGCGCCACTGCCAGCGCATCGGGCAGGATCGACGCCTGCGTCATGCCACAGAGCCCCGCCGCCACCGCCAACAGCGCAACGGCCTGCCAGCGCAGTTCGGCCCAGCGCAGGCGCTGACCGGCCTCCAGCAGCACCAGCGCCCAGAGCGCCCAGGCGATGGCCACCTGCTCGAGCGGCAGCCAGCGCAGCATGGCGACGGCGGCGAAGAAGGTCGCGAACCCCGGCCCGACCCAGGAAAAGTCGCGCTCGTATTTGCCGAAGCCGCTGGCGTGGCGCATCTTCGCGCCGGAAAGATACGCGATCACCGCACCGGCCAGCAGCCACGGCTGGGCGATCCCCTGGTCCGCGTTGCTCGACACGCCCGGTTGCAGGATAAGTTGGCAGAGCAGCGCGGCCGCGACGCCCATCGCGGCGTAGGACAGCACGCGGAACTCTGTCCAGTGCAGCCGATGCCCGGCCTCCAGCAGCAGGATGGCCCAGAACCCCCAGACCACCGGCACCTCGTCGGGCGGCAGCCATTGATAGACCGCGCCGTAGACGAAGACAGTCGCGAAGACAGGCGCGATCCAGGCCAGCGCGGTTTCCTTGACGGTCAGGCCGCCCGCATGACGCATCCGCAGCCCGGCGAGATAGGCCAGACCCGCGCCCGCCGCCAGAACGGCGCGCACCGCCTCGGCGGCCTCGGGGGGCGGCAGAACCAGGTCGCGGTTGAGCAAGGTCAGAAGACCGGCCGCGCCCAGCAGATAGCCCTCGATGCGCAGATAGCTGCGGCGCGTGCGGATGCCCGCCTCGAGCAGCGCGTAGGCCACGGCCAGCATCCCCAGCCCGGCGACATGTTCGGGCAACGCCTTCCACAGCGCCAGACCGGCCAGCAGCGGCATCACGGCGACCGACGCCAGACGCACCAGCCGGTCGGCCCCGCCCGCATAACGCTCGGGCGCGCGGTCGATGCATTCGCGCATCAACGCCGCCGGCAGGATCGGGCTCAGCCCCAGCACGACCAGCAGCCAGCCGTCGAAGGGCCGCACCGGGGCGAGGCTGGTGACCAGCGCGGCGGCGGCGGCCAGGGCCGTCAGCGCATAGCCCTGCACCCGGTAGAGCGGCAGCTCGAACCGGCAGTCGATCTGCCAGAGCACGAGCCCGCCCAGCGCCCAGTACGGCGGCAGCCAGCCCCAGTTCAGCCCCTCGGCATCGATGGCGACAGGCATGGCGATGGCAAAGAGCACAACCGCGATCGTGCCATTCAGACGAGACAGCACCGGCCGCGCCATGCGCGCATCCACCAGCGCCGTCGCCGCATAGGCCAGGATCGCCGGGGGTGCGATGTAATGCAGATTGCCCGGCAGGTACGTCTCGACCTGCCAGCCCAGCAGCCCGATAAACCCGGCCGTATTAACCAGCGACGTCGCCACGTCGAGAGAGCGCGCCTTCGCGCCGCCGGGCTTGTGCGCGATGGCCGCGGCGCAGAAGATGACCCAATAGACCGCCAGCACGGCGATATTTCCCCAGAAGACCTGGCTCGCCTCCAGCCCGCCAAGGATCAGCACGCGCGCGGGGTCGTCCGCCGCCAGTTCGGTCGCCCAGAGCCAGCGGGCATGGGTGGCATAGCTCGCCACCGCGATAATCACGCCCAGCTGCCGCCAGTCGGTGCGCCGCAGGACGAAAGGAATGGTCCCCGCCAGCATCGCCGTCGCCAAGAGCGAATAGAACGACAGCGGGCTGAGATGCAGCGCAAGAAAGGCCAGCCCATAGGCCAGCGCGGTCACCGCCTGCCGCCGGTAATGGAACGACTGGCCCAAAATCCCCGCCGCCACGGCCAAAAGCACGGCCGTCCCCAGATAGGCGTTGTCGATGATCCGGGCGGCTTCGATGTTGTGGGCGGCATAGGCGGTGAAATAAAGCAGCCCCCAGCCGCCGCCCACAAGCGTGAAGGCAAAGACCCGGTAGCGGGCGCGCCGTTGCAGATAGGCCCCGGCGGCCATAAGCGCGAGCGCGACCCCGACCCCGATCATGATCTTGCCCAACGGGGCCAGCAGGATCAGGCTCTGCTGGATCAGCAGAACCAGGCCGACGATCAGGATGACGATGCCGATGATGTTCAGCCAGTTCTGCCCGATCCGGGTTTCCCAATCGGTGTCGCCGCCGCCGAGGCGCTGAAGCAGCGCCGAAAACGCTGCGCGATGGCGCGAAGGCCGGGGCGGCTCGGGTTTTTCGGTTTTCCTCGGTTTCGGCGTTGGATGCGGCGTCGCGCGTGTCCAGGCGCCTGCGGGCGCCTTGGCGATCTCGGCGCCTTTCTCGAACGCGGCAATGTCCGGCACGAGCGGCTCCGGAGCGGGCTCCTTGGGCGCCTCCGGCACCGGTTCCTCGGGCGGCTCCGGCTTGGGCGCGACGGGCGGCGTTTCGGCCTGCGGGGTCTCCGGGATGGCGTCGGTGACGGCCACGGCATCGGCCGGGGTCTCGATCTTCGACGCCGCGACCCGTGCGGGTTCCTCGGGGGCGGCAGGTTCGGCGGTATCCTCTGCCTCGACCGGCACAGGGGCGGGGGCGGGTGTCGTTTCCTCGAGTGTGACCGGGGTTTCCTGGGGTCTGGGCGGTGGGGCGACCGCCTCTTCCGGACGCGGCCCGATCCTGGACCGAAGCGCTGCGATCTCCTGTTCCAGCCGGTCCGACCGGGCCTGCTGGCGCTCGACCCGTTCGGTAAGAGCCGTTTCCATCTGCGCAAAATCGTCCGCCCATCTTTCCAGCCGGCGCACGCGCCGAAAGGCGCTGAAAGCCACGAATGGCGTCACCAGAACGAACGCGACGAACGCGATGCCTGATATCAGCAATAACGCTTCCATGCGCGCAGTATTCTGGATGGCGGCGCGGCGGCGTTGATCTTGGTCAAACGCGTCGTGCGAGAGGTCAAAGCCTGCGCGGGGCCTCTTAGCCGGTCACGCAGGCCGCGTGGGTCAGCATGGGGCGCAGCAATTCCGGCAGTGTCTCGACGCCGACGCCCGCATCGGGCGTCGCGGACCAGAGCCCGGTGGCGGGGTCCATCCCCGGCAAACCGAAGGCATCCCGCAGCGGATTGGGGTTCACGTCGACCTCGAGCATCCCGTCGCCGCCCACGGCCGCCAGCAGTTCGGCAGAGGCGCTCAGACCGATGGCACCGCCCAGGAAATGCGGGCAATAGACCCGCCCCGCCGCCAAGGCCGCGCGGGCCACGCGCAGACAGCCCGTCACCCCGCCCCACTTGGCCAGATCCGGCTGGATGAAATGCAGATGCCCGGCGCGGATTGCGTCGTCGAAGGCCTCTTCGCCCGCGATGTTCTCGCCCCCCGCCAGCGGCGTCTGCGACGACGCGGCCAGAGCCGCCCAATCCTCGGTCGGTGCATCGGCGGGGATCGGTTCTTCCAGCCAGCCGAGGCCCATATCCTCGGTCGCCTGCAAAAACCGGCGGGCGGTCGCGGTGTCGAAGGCCTGGTTCGCATCGGTCAGCAGACGTTCGCCCGGCTGCAGGGTTCCGGCCAGATCCCTAAGAAGCCGCAGGTCGCGATCCAGGTCGAACCCGACCTTGACCTTGAAGGCCCGGAACCCGGCGGCGCGCGCGGCGGGCACCTCTGCCGCCGCCGCCGCGATGGCGATCCCGCTGGCGTAGGCGGGCATGTAGTCTGCGGCGTCGGGGTTCAGCAGTTTGCGCAGCGGCAGACCCACCGCGCGCGCCTTGAGATCCCAGAGCGCCGCGTCGATCCCCGCGATCACCTGCCGGAATGGCCCCCATTCACCGCATTGCAGTGCGCGGATCCGGGTCTTTTGCGTCAGGCTGTCAAAGACCTCTTCGGGCGCGCCCACCGTTGCGCCGACGATCAGCGGGGCGATGTCGCGTTCCAGCAGGTTGACCCGGTGCTCGGCCCCCGCGGCGGGCCAGTTGGCAAAGACCTCGCCCCAGCCGAACGCACCGTCGGAGGCTTCCACGCGCAGAAAGACGGCGGGCCGGTCGGTCATGCGGCCAAACGAGGTCTCGACCGGCCGGTCGATGGGATGGCGAAAGGCAAAGGCCTCGATCCGCGCGATGGTATGCCGCCCGCCCCCGGTCACGGGGCGGCGCGCCGTGCTTGGCGGCGCACTGCTCTGGACCGCCTGTTGCGCCCGTGGCCCATGGCTCAGCCCTGCAGCTCTTTCGACAGCTTAGCCGCTCGCCGCGTGCCGCGCACGATCGCAAAGATCGTGATTGCCGTCAGCGTCCAGAAGAACCAGGTGATCGGCCCCCGGAACAGGATCGACGGATCGCTGCCCGACATCAGCATCGACTGGCGGAAGTTGTCCTCGAGCAGCGGGCCCAGGATGAAGGCGATCAGGAACGGCGCCGCCGGCACATGCGCGCGCATCATCACATAGCCGACCCAGCCCATGACGAACATCACGCCCACGTCGAAGATGTTGTTGTTGACCGCAAAGACGCCGTAGATGCAGAGGATCAGGACGGCGGGCATCAGGATGCGCTTGGGGATATCCGCGACGAACCGAAAGCCGCGAATGGCCACCGACCCGACGATGAACAGAAAGAACGAACTGACGATCAGGCCGATGAAGAGGCCATAGATGATGTCGACGTTCAGCACGAACATCATCGGGCCCGGCTGCAACCCGTGGATCATGAAAGCGCCGATGATAATGGCGGTGATCACGTCGCCGGGCACGCCCAGCGCCAAGAGAGGGATCAGCGTGGCCCCCGCGACGCCGTTGTTGCCCGCCTCGGACGCGGCCACGCCCTCGATCTCGCCCTTGCCGAAATTGTCCTTGTTCTTGGAGGTGCGCCGCGCCTCGGAATAGCTCAGGAAGGCCGAGGGGGCGGCGCCGATCCCGGGGATCGAGCCCAGGAACACGCCGATCAGGCTGCCGCGGATGATGGATTTCAGGCAGCGCAGGTATTCCGGGATCGTCACCCATGCCTTGCCCAGCGACCGCGCCTTGCCCAGATGGCCCTCGGGGTGCCAGGCCATGGCGATGATCTCGGGGATGGCGAAAAGCCCGATCAGCACGGCGATGAAATTCAGCCCGCCCATCATGTTGGGGTCTTCGAAGGTGAAGCGGTTGGTGCCGTAGACCAGATCGAGCCCGATCGTGGCCAGCAAGAGCCCCAGGATCGCCGAGAGCGCGCCGCGCAGCAGGCTCTCGCCCGACACGCCCGCGATGATGGTCAGCGAAAAGAGGATCAGCGCAAAGAACTCTGGCGGGCCGAAATTCAGCGCAAAGGACGCAAGCCAGCCCGCGAAGACGATCAGCGCCATGTTGGACACGAAATCGGCCGTGCACGAGGCCCAGAGCGCCATGCCCAGCGCCTTGCCCGCCTCGCCCTTCTCGGCCATCGGATAGCCGTCGAGGATCGTGGCCGACGACGCGGGCGTGCCCGGCGTCTTGATCAGGATCGCCGGGATCGAGCCGCCGAAGATGCCGCCCTTGTAGACGCCAAGCAGCAGCAGGATGCCGTTGATCGGGGCCATGGCGAAGGTGAAGGGCAGCGTCAGCGCCACCGCCATCGTCGCCGAAAGCCCCGGGATCGCGCCGCCGATGACGCCGACGATGATGCCGATGAAGAGCGACAGAAACGCCTCGACGTTGCCGACCAGCGAGAGGCCCGCAAGAATGCTGTCGACGAAACTCATGGCAGCCTCACAAAGTCGCCCTGCGGGATCGCGACCCCCGCCACATGCGCGAAGAAGGCATAAAGCACCAGCGGGATCAGCACCGCGCAGACCAGGGCCGTCTTGGGATAGCGGGTGCGGAACATCAGTGCGGTGACCAGAAAGGCCAGCATGCTGGTCCAGACCATGCCCAGCCGCGGCAGCGCGATCATCGTCAGGCCCATGATCACCGCCAGCCCCGCGAGCCGCAGCCACGATGCCGCACCGCCGTCGTGGTCGTCGGGCTCTGCCTCGCGATGCGCCGGTCTCAGCAACAGCCCCAGCCCCGTCAGCGCGAGAAACCCCGCCAGCGTATAGGGCCAGAACGTCGGCGACAGGACGATGTTGCCCACGTTCGACGGGCTGAACACCCAGTTGGGGATCGCGTAAAAGGTCATAAACGCCGATCCGGCCAGCGCCACCAGGCCCAACCGGAAATTCAGATCCTTGAAGGACACGTGCGGATGCCTCCCGAAAAAGGCGGGCCACACCTTGTGGACATGCCCCGCCTTGCCGTTGTCATGAAAGACCCGTGTGGGCCGTTCAGCCTTCGATGCGCATGCCCAGTTCGTCGACCAGAGCGCGGAACTTTTCGTACTGCGCCTGGATGAAGGCATTGGCCTCGGCCGGGTCCATCAGCTCGATCACCGAGCCGCGCGCGGTCATCTTCTCGAGGAAACCCTCATCCGCGGTCGCCTCGGCCATCCATGCGCCCCACTTGTCGGCCACGTCGTCGGGCAGCCCCGCGGGGCCGGCGATCCCGGTCCAGCCGACAAGCGCGTTTAGATCGGGATGCCCGACGTCGTTCGCCGTCGGCGCGTCAAAGCCCGGCACCGGCTCGGCCGTGGTCACCATCAGCGGCTTGAGCTGGTTGTTGGCCACAAAGCTCGCCAGCGCTGACGAGTTGGTGCACAGGAACGTCGCCGTGCCGTTCAGCACCGCCGTCGCCGCCGCACCCCCGCCCTGCTGCGGGATGTGGGTGGTCTTTTCGAGCGGGTTCTCGACGCCGAATTCGCTCAGCACCATGACCGCCGCCAGATGCAGCAGCGACCCCACGCCCGAGGACGAATAAGTCACGCCGCCCTCTTCGACCTTGGCCAGCAGATCGTCCATCGATTCGATGCCCGAGCTGGGGTTCACGGCGCAGGCCACCGGGTTGATCTCGTAGACCGTCACAAAGCGGAAATCGTCCAGCGTATAGGGCAGCGTGGCCTTCATCGCCGGGTTCACCGAATGCGAGCCCACGCGGGCGAAGAGCATGGTGTAGCCGTCGGGTTTGGCATTCTGCACGGCGACCGATCCGGTCGCACCGCCCGCGCCGGTGACATTGGCCATGACCAGCGCCTTGCCGACCGCATTGCCCAGCGGCTCGGCGATGGTGCGCGCGGAAATGTCCGTTGCACCGCCGGCACCGTAGGGGATCACCATGTTGATCGGCCGTTCCGGATATTCGGCAAAGGCGGCGGTGGCCGACACCCCGGCCACGGCGGCCAGAATGGACGCGACTCGTTTGATACCCATTAGTTCTCCTCCCATGAGACTGTGGTATTTTCTCGCTTGCACGAGGATAACCGTAAGAATAAATTAATCAAAGAAATAAGAGCTTACACTTCTGGAAAGCTCTCCTTTCCCTAAAGGGGCTGATGTCCATCAAGCATCTCAGAACGCTCGTCGCCGTCGCCGAACACAGGACCTTCAGCGATGCAGCCGATGCGGTTTGCCTGACCCATGCGGCGGTCAGCCAGCAGATGCGCGCGCTCGAGGCCGAGCTGGAGCTGACGCTCTTCGACCGCAGCACCCGGACACCCACGCTCAACGCCACGGGCCGCGCGCTGGTCGCCAAGGCGCGCGAGGTGCTGCGCGGCTATGACAACATGGTGCCCTCGATCCTGGACGAGACGACTTTGGCGGGCGAGGTGTCGCTGGGCGCGGTGCCCACCACGCTGACCGGGCTGATGCCGCGGGCAATGACCTTGCTGAAACGCACCTGCCCCGCGCTGCGCCTCAGCATCCGGCCCGGCCTGACCGGCCCGCTGGTGTCGGCGCTCAAACGCGACCAGCTCGATGCGGCGGTCATGACGAAACCTGTGGTTCTGCCGGAGAACCTGGAGTTCCGCCACATCGCCACCGAACCGCTGCGCCTGATCGCCTCGGCCGAGACGGCCTGCGACGATCCGCTGGAATTGCTGGCCACCCGGCCCTTCATCCGGTTCAACCGCGACGCGGTCGTGGGCACCCAGATCGAAAGTTGGGTGCAGGAACGGAAACTGCGCGTGAGCGAGACCATGGAGCTCGACAACCTAGACGCCATCGCGAGCATGGTGCATGCGGATCTGGGCGTGTCGATCGTGCCGCAGAGCTGTGTCGCGCCGGCGCATTCGCTGCCGCTGAAGTGGCTCGATCTGGGCCCCGCCGCGCCGGTCCGGCACCTGGGGCTGGCATTCAAGTCCGACACACCCAAGGCGCGGATCCTGGCAGAGATCGAGCAGGCGCTGAGAGACGCCGCAGGCACCGGGGGCGCGATGCCCGAATGACCAGCGAAACGATCCTCTACCTGATCCTCGGCGGGCTGGCTGGTGGGTTCATCAACGGCTTTGCCGGGACCGGAACCGCGCTTTTCGCGCTCGGTTTCTTTCTGACCGTGCTAGAGCCGAAATCGGCCGTGGCCATCGTCGCGCTGATGTCGGCGCTGATCGGGCTGCAGGGCTTGTTCGTCGTCCGGCGCGAGATTTTCGCCAACACCGCGCGGCTTATGCGGTTCATCGTCCCCGGGCTGATCGGCGTGCCCATCGGCATTTCGCTGCTGCGCTATGTGGATGCCGGGACGCTGCGGCTGGTGGTGGCTGGGTTTCTGATCTTCTACGGCGGTTATTTCGGCTTTCGCCGGGCGCTGCCGCGCTTTGACCGGCGCACGCCCAAGACCGACGCCACCGTTGGGCTGGCGGGCGGGATCCTGGGCGGGCTTGCCTCGCTTTCGGGGGCGCCGCCGGCCATCTGGCTGTCGATGCGCCCCTGGCCCAAGCACGAGACCCGTGCGGTCCTGCAGCCCTTCAACGTCGTCATCCTGTCGACCACGGTGGCGATGCTGGCCTGGAACGGCGCCTTCGACGCGGCGACCTGGGCCGCCTTCGCGGTGGCGCTTCCGGCGGGTCTGCTGGCCGTGCAACTTGGGATTTTCGCGTTCCGCCGGGTCAGCGACGACCAGTTCCGCCGCACGCTGATCATCCTGTGCCTTGCGCTGGGGCTTGGTATTCTGGCCCGCGACCTGGGCCTGTTCTGACACGGCAAAGGAGGCCGCCATGCTTACGCTTTACTATTCCAAGTCCAGTTCGGCGCTCGCGCCGCATATCCTGCTCGACGAGATTGGCGCTGACTACGAGACGGTCGAGAAACCGATCGCCAAGGGCGCGCATCTTGCGCCCGATTACCTGAGCATCAACCCCAAGGGCCGGGTCCCGGCGCTGGAAACGCCCGAGGGGGTCGTCACCGAAAACCCCGCGATCCTGTGGTATCTGGGCGAGCGCTTTGCCGACCGTGGCCTGCTGCCGGAGGGACCTTTCGACCGCGCCAAGGCACAGGAAATCAACGCCTATATCTGCGCCACCGTCCATGTCGCCTTTGCGCACAAGCAGCGCGGCGCGCGCTGGTCCGACGATCCGGCGACCATCGAGGGGATGAAAGACAAGGTCGCCGCCAATCTGGCCGAGTGCGCGGCCCTGATCGAGGCGCATTACCTCAAGGGTCCCTGGGTCCTGGGCGAGCGCTATTCGATCTGCGACCCTTACGTCTTTCTGGTGCCGCGCTGGATGGCGGCCTCTGGCGTGGCACTCGACGGCTATCCCAAGCTCGCGCGCCACCACGAGGCGATGCTGGGACGCGACGCGACCAGGGCCGTTCTGGCCGCCCATGGGCTTTAGCCCGGCGTCGGCGCGGGCAGCCCCTCGATCTCGACATTGACGCAGGCGGGCCTGCCCGACCGCAGGGCCTCTGACAGGGCGTCGGCAAGCTCGTCCTGCCGGGTCACATGCGCGCCGAAGCCGCCCAGCGCGGCGACCGCCTGATCGTAGCGCGCGCCCGACAGGGTGCAGCCGTGCATCCGGTCCGCGCCGAATTTGCGGCGCTGCAATTCATGCTCGGCGTTCCAGGCGTGGTCGTTGCCGATTACGGCGACGAAGGGCAGGTCCTCGCGCACAGCCGTTTCGAATTCGGGCAGGTGAAAGCCTGCGGTTCCGTCGCCCATCACCGCGATCACGTCCGATCCAGGTGCTGCGGCCTTGGCCCCGATGGCATAGCAGAGCCCGCCGCCGATGGCCCCCGAGACACCGTTGACGATGCGCCGCGGGGCATGGATCAGCGCCTGCGCCCATTGCCCGATCTCGCCGCCGTCGCTGACAAAAATCGGGTCGCGGGCACCGTGAACCAGCGCCTGAACGGCGGTGCAAAGCCGGGCGGAGTCGATCTTCGGCCCCGCTACCGGGGTCTCGGACCGCGCGGCGCAAAGCCCCGTGACCTCGGCCAGCCAGGTCGGACGGGCCAGATCGGACATGGCGCCCGCCAGCAACGCCCGCGCCATCGGGCGCGGCGCGGCGTGCAGGGCGGTCACCCGCCTTCCAAGGTTCCGCTCGGCCCGCGCAGCCTCGTCCGGATCGCCGTGGACCGTGATCCAGCGCGCGGCGGGCCAGACCTCGGCAGCCCCGAACCGCAAGGTGAAATCCACCGGTTTTCCCAAGGCCACCACAAGGTCCGCCTGCGCCCAGGCATGGCCAAAGCGCCCGAGGCCCGGGTCGTTCACGCCGCGCGGGCTTTCCATCGCGATGGCCGGAATGCCGAGAGACGCGAAATCCAGCGCTGCGCGCGTGGCGTTGAGTTCGGGGCCAAGAAGGATCAAAGGCTTTTGCGCGGACTGAAGCGCCGAAAGGATCACGCCTGCATCCGGCAGCGCCGGCTCGGGCGGTGCGGCGCGGCCCGCAAGAGGCCCGACCTCGGCCTCCAGCACATCGGCGGGAAGCGACAGATGCACCGGCCCCGGCTGGCCGGACATCGCCGTGTCGATGGCCGCCCGCAGCTCTGCCTCGATCATCGCGGGATCGGTGATGCGGCGCGAAAGCTTGGTCACCGGCGCGGTCAGCGCGATCTGGTCCATCTCTTGAAACGCGCCCTGCCCGTCCTTCGCGACGGGGCTATCCCCCGACATCAGCAAAAGCGGCGTCTGCGAGGCGCGCGCGGTCAAAAGCGGCGAGATCGCATTGCCCAGCCCAGCCCCGGCGGTCACAAGTGCCACGCCGACACGTCCGGTGATCTGCGCGTGGCCCTCGGCCATGAAGCCCGCCGCCGCCTCGTGGCGGGTGTGCACCAGACTGACCCGCGTCCCGAGACAGGCGTCGAAGACCGGCATGATCTGATTGCCGCTCAGCGTAAAGACTGTGTCGGTGCCCTCGGCCTCGAGCGTGCGCACCAGCGCGTCGGCACCTCTCATGCAGGCTCTGCCGGGACGAATACCGCGACGCAATGCGCCGCGTTGTTGCCAAAGCCTGAGGCGTCCCAGCGCTGTTCCAGCGGCTGGGTGTTGCCCTCGGCATCGGTGGCGCGGCAGCGCAGCAGATGCTCGCCCGGCGTCGCCTGCCAGGTGACCGACCATTTCGACCAGGCGTAGGGGCCGCTGCCGGGGGTGAGCTGCGCCTCTTGCCAGGTGTCGCCATCTCCGAATTCCACCCGCGCGATGGGCACCTTGCCGGCCCAGGCGCGCCCGGTGATCTCAACGGACCCCGGTTCGACCTGCCGCGTCCGGGTCAGCCAGTCGGGGATGCCCGGCGGGATCATCAGCGACTTGACCCGGATCGCGGTTACGGGCCGCCCCTCGTCCTCCGGGTGGTCGCGGTAGCGGTAGGTCTGGACCTGCTGGAACCCCTGATAGGGCGTGTCGATCGCCTCGATCCGCGACAGCCATTTGACCGACGCCATACCGTACCACCCCGGCACGACGATGCGCAAAGGCGCGCCGTGCTGCGGCAAGAGCGGCTGGCCGTTCATCGCATGAACCAGCAGCACATCCAGATCCGCGATCAGATCCAGCGTCAGGCTACGCCCGAAGAAGTGCCGCACGCCGTTGTCGAAACCCTCGTCGGCGCCGGTGAAGACGATATCGACCGTGCCTTGCGCCGGGCGCGCCCTTTCGATCAGGGGCCGCAGCGGCGTGCCGGTCCATTCCGAGGTGCCCACCGCCTCGACGCTCCAGGGCATGGAATGGGACCGGGGCGAGACGCGCGCGCGCCCGTTGCCCGCGCATTCCAGCGTCACGGGCATGGTCACCTGCGGCAGGGCGCGGATGTCGTCGAGGCTCAGATCGAAAGGCTGCTCGAACCCGCCGCCGAAGGTCAGCCGGTGGCTGCCCTCATCCAGCGCGGGTACGTCGAAATGCGTCAGCAGGTAATGCGCCCCCGTCGGCGTCACGTCGTGCCGCAAGGTTTCCAGAATGATGCCCGAGTTGCGGTTGGCCAGCCGCACCTCCTGTTCAGAGTAAACGCCATCCACGGTCTTGGGCTTGCCGGGGTTGTTGCGGAAGATGTCGGTCACGCTGGCCATTCAGATCACCTCGTCGCTGCGGTCGTCGGTTTCGCCGTAACGGCGCAGGACGGCGGGGCGCGTGCCTTCGTAAAGCCGCTCTATATTGCCCGCGATCTTGGCGTTTTCCCGCTCGAAGAGGCATTCGCCGTCCAGGTTCGAGGCGACGATGAAAGGCCCCATGCGGTTGCACTTGATCACCCACATCGCCTGCGCCAGACCCAGCTCCTGATGCCAGTGCACCGCCTCGACATTCTCGACCCCGCGCCCCAGCAGCGCCCCGGTGCCGTAGCCCACGGTCGAGAGGTAAACCGCGCCGTTGGGCACGAAATACTGCTTGTAGTCGCGGGAGGTCATGCCGCCCTTGCCGATGATCAGCTTCGCGCCGGTCTTGGCCATCCATTCGGGCAGCCATTTTGCAAAGCGGAACGAGGCGGTCGCCGTAACCGCGCCCATGTCGAAGGACCCGTCCGACCGGATCGTCGCCGCGGGCGAGCAGTGGAAATTCGCCGCAGAATCGCGCGGCAGCTCCATAGGGATGTTGGCGCGCTCTTCGAGCGCGCGCATGTAGACGCCCTCGCGCGCCGTATACATCAGCCCGTCGAGATAGACGATGTCGCCCAGCCGGAGCTGTGCGATATCCTCGTCCGTGGGTGTCGTCGAAAGGCGGACCTCGCGCGGTTTCATTCGGCGGCCTCCTGCATCGGGGTCCAGTCCACGGTTTCGCGGCGCTGATAGGGCGTGAACCAGTCGGGATCGGTGCGGTATTCGACACGCCCGTCGGGCCAGAGCCGCGCCACCGCCCGGCGCGAGGACAGGCAAAAGGCATGGACCGACATGGGCATGCCCCCGGTGTGGCAATAGCCCACCTCGATATTGCAATCGATCACCATGTTCTTGCCGACAAAGCCCATGGCCCCCATGCCGATGGAATTGCCGAGCTCTTTGAATTCGTCCTCCAGTTCCGCGATGCGCGGGTCGGAGTTGCGCGAGCCAACCACCCGCAGGGTCGAGGCGCGCTTGCCCAGCGTCATGCAGATATCCTTGGACCCGCCCAGCCCGATGCCGATGATCGCCGGCTGGCAGGCCAGCCCGCGCTTGCCAAAGGCCATCAGGCTGTCGAGATAGAACCGCTTGATCCCCTGGATCCCGTCCGAGGGAAAGAGCATCCGGTAATCGGTGCCGAAAAGCCCGCCCTTGTGCAAGGTGATGAGGTCGATCCAGTCGCCCTCGGGCTCATAGCCGTACTCGATCTCGGGCGCGCCGATGCCGACGTTGTTGTTGTGATCCGTCCGCCAGAGCGGATGCACCCGGTTGGGGCGCAGCGGGACGCCATCCGTCGCCTCGGCCGTGGCGCGGCGCAGCGCGGTTTCCAGCGCGCACATGCCCCCCTCGACGCGCGCGTCGTTGCCCAGCTTGACGAACCAGCGCGGCACGCCGGTGTCGCCGCACATGGCGCGGCGGTCTTCCTTGGCCGCCTCGTAATTGTCGAGCATCGCCTGCAGCACGAAGGACGACAAATCGCCGTCCTCGGTCTCGGCAGCCTTCTTGAGCCCGTCGAGGTAATCCTCGGGGATCTCGATGGCCGCCTTGTCCATCAGTGTCCGGGCGGTGTCGTGGATGAGGGAAAGGGGGATCATTTGATATCCTCCATGTTGCGTTTGATCAGGCCCCACATCTCTTCTTCGCCCTCGCCCCCGAACGACACGGCGCCTGCGCGCACAAGGGCCTGCCGCAATTCATCGTCGTCCGAAAAGCCCTGCGAATGGTGCTTGATCTTCTTCAGCGAGCGTTTCTTGTAGTTGGGGTTGCTGAGCAGATGTTCGATGGCGGCCCCGACCGAATAGTCGAACTTGCGCTCTTCTCGCAGCTTCTGGAGATGCTGGCGGGTGGTGATCTGTGCCGTTACGAATGCAACGCCCACAGAGCCGAGGATGCCCAAGACCCATTCCATCATTGCGCCGCCACCAGTGTTTCGGGTTCGTTTGCGGGAAGGACTGTTTCGCCCGGGCGCACGATGGTGAATTCCACGGGCTGGCGTTCGGTGGTCACCGTGCCGCCGTCCTGACGGACCACGGTGAAATAGCTGTCCTCCAGCGCGCCGGCGTCGGGGAAATCCTCGCGGTAATGCGCGCCGCGGGAATTGTCGCGCGCCAGCGCCGCGTGGGCGATGACCTCGGACACGTCGCAGAGCGAGCGCAGGTTCAGCCAGTCGTGCCAGGTCAGGTTGAAGGCGAGGTTGTCCGGCGCGACGCCGATCTCCATCAGCCGGTCGGAAATCTCGGCGATGCGGCCCAGCCCCGCGGTTATGCCCTCGGCGGTGCGCATGACGCCCACGTGATCCCACATGGCGTCCTGCAATTCGCGCCGCAGCGGCTGCACCAGGTCCGGCGTCCGCGTCAGCGGATGGCAGGCGCGGGCGAGCTCGGCCTCGAGCACGGTCTCATCGGGATCGCGCAAAGCGCCCATCTTGCGGATATCCTGCCCCATCGTGTCGCCCGCGACGCCGCCATAGACGGTCGAGTTGGCCACCCCGTTGCCGCCCAGCCGGTTCGAGCCATGCGCGCCGCCCGCATCCTCGCCGGCCACGTAGAGGCCCTCCAAAGCGGTGCGCGTATCCACATCGACCACAACGCCGCCCATGAAGTAATGCGCGGTCGGCACCACCTCGACCAGACCGCCCGCAAGGTCGAAACCACAATCGGCGCAGCGCTTGACCATGCCCTTGAACTTCTGGCGGACATTGTCGGGCCCCAGATGCGCCATCGAGATGAAGACGCCCTGCTGGTCGGGATTGTTGTTCTTGCGCATCTCGGCATAGATGCCGCGGCTGACCACGTCGCGGGTGGCACGCTCGCCCTTGCCGTCATATTCGAACATGAACCGGTGCCCGGCGTGGTTCAGCAATTGCCCTCCGGCCCCGCGCAGCCCCTCCTCCAGCACCGTGCCGGTCATCCGCGTGTGATCCCCGGCCAAAAGCCCGGTGGGATGGAACTGCACCATCTCCATGTCGCGCAGCGGCAGGCCCGCGCGCAGCGCCATGGCCAGCCCGTCCATCGTCTTGTCGCCCGACGGCGTGTGGTAGCGGTACATCGTCGGCCCGCCGCCCGTCGCCATCAGCACCGTCCTGGCGCGCACGAAGCGAAAGCGCCCGGTGCGCATGTCGATCATCAGCACGCCCGCCAGCGCGCTGCCGTCCCGCGTGGGGATCAGCCCGACCGCGCGATGCTCCTGCAGCTTTTCGACACCGCTGGCCAGCACCTTTTCCATCAGGCGGTTGATGATCTCGATGCCGGTCAGGTCGCCCTTGTGCACCGTCCGGTCGGCGGTCTGCCCGGCAAAGGCCTTGTGGTGCAGCGTTCCGTCCGGGTTGCGGTCGAAAAAGCAGCCGACCTCGTTTTCCAGCTCGCGCACCCGCTCGACCGCCAGTTCGCAGAGCCGCCAGGCCATGTCCTGGTTCGGCAGCCACTTGCCGCCGTTGATCGTGTCCATGAAATGCCGCTTGACGCTGTCGCCCGGACCCAGCGACACGTTATAGCCGCCTTGCACCATCCGGGTGCAGCCGCATTTGCCGATCAGCCCCTTGACCGCGATGGTGATCCTGGTGCCCTCGGGCGCCGTTTGCCTGGCGTGCAGCGCGGCGAAAAGCCCCGCGCCCCCGGTCCCTAGGATCAGGATGTCGGTGTCGTGACGGTCGATGTCTTGCATGGAAAGCATGGGTCAGATCGCCCTCAGAAGGAATGCGCCGGACAGGAAAAGCGACGCGGCAACAGCCGCCGCGGCGGCGGTCTTTTGCGGGCCCGACCACGGCAGCCATTCAAGCGCGATCAGCCGCAGCCCGCCGAAGGCATGAACCGCCAGCAAAAAGACCAGCCCGAATTCGGCAAGCTTGACCAGCGGCGTCTCGGTGAAATGCAGCATGGCGTCCAGCCGGTCGGGCCCGGTCAGCACCAGCGCCAGCGCCCAGAAATGCAGCGGCAGGAACAGCGCCAGACCCAGCCCCGACAGCCGGTGCAGCACGAAGGCCAGCCAGAGCGGATGCGCGCGCGCCGGACGTTTCATGTGCCTGCTCCGAAGGTGACGGCAAAGACCGCGCGGCCACCCATCAGGATCAGCAGCGCGCCGATGCCCCAGCTCAGGGCGTTCAGCCTGACCCCAGCCAGACCCGCCCATTCATGCAGGATCACCCGCAGCCCGATGGCTCCGTGCACGCCCGCGGCCAGCACGAACGTTCCGTAGAACAGCAACCAGCCGACCGACCCCTGCGTGCGCCCCAGGATCTCAGCGGCGGAAAGCCCGCCCTGGATGGCGTAGATCATCACACCCAGATGCACGAGCACGAAAGGCGCCATCATGAGCGCCGTGATCCGTTGCAGCATGTAGAGACGAAGATCGAGCATCAGCCGCGCCCCTTGAAAAAGCCGCGCATGGTTTCGCGCTTCAGCCCGGCAATCGCCGACATCGGGTCAAGCTCGTTGGGGCAATACATCGTGCAGCTGCCCATCGAATGGCAATTGTGGCATCCGCCCGACCCGCTGACGGCAGCGAGGATGCCCTCGCGGTCGCCGTCCTTGGCGTCGTTGAGCAGCGTCCAGGCGCGCTGCAGGGCCGCCGGACCGAGGTAATCCGGATTGCCCGCCACGGTGTCGCAGGCCGCATAGCAGACCGAGCAATTGATGCATTCGATGCCCGCATTCGCGGTCTGGCGCGCGGCGTCGGCGGGGTCGATCCGGGCGATCTCGTCCTCTCGTCCCCGGGTCGGGTGATGCACCGCCTCGGCCGCCACCCATTTGTCGAAGAACGGGTCCATGTCGACGGCCAGATCCTTGATCACCGGCAGGTTGCGCAGCGGCGCGATCTTAAGACTGCCGTCCTCCAGCACCTTGTTGACATGGGTTCGGCAGGTCCAGCGCGGCACGCCGTTGACCATCATGGCGCAGCTTCCGCACATGCCCACGCGGCAGGCGAAGCGATAGCTTAGCGTGGCGTCGGCGTTCTGCTGGATCCACGACACCACGTCCAGAACCGTCTGGTTTTCATAGGCCGGGACGGTGAAATTTTCCGAATGCTGCGTGTCGCCGTCCCCCCTCTGGACGGTCACCGACAATGGTGTGGACGCTTCGGACACGCGGAATCCCTTCTCGTGAATGCAGGCGGATCATAACCCCGGCACCAGCTAACGAAAAGGAATAAGAATTATTGATTTTTGAAAGAAAGCCTTACAAAAGCGCTGGTCCGGCGACCCCGAAAAGCACGCTTGCGCTGTCCGGGCGGTTGCGCAGGCGGCCCGGGGGCACGCCGAAATGCCGTTTGAACGCCCGGCAAAACGCAGGTTCCGAACGATAGCCCGCCTCTGCCGCGATGACGGCCAGCGGGTCCGAGGTCTGCGCGATGCGCGCGCGGGCCGTGGTCAAGCGCCATTGCGCGGCATAGGCCATCGGCGGCTGACCCACCAGCGCCGCAAACCGCGCCGCGAAGGCCGAGCGCGACATGCCGACGGCCCGCGCCAGCGCAACGAGCGACACCGGCGCCCCCGGGTCCGCATGGATGATCGACAGCGCCCGCCCGATCTGCGGATCGCGCAGCGCGGCCAGCCAACCTGTCTCTGCGTTGGTCGACGCCAGCCAAGCCCGCAGCGCCTGGATCACCAGAACGTCCGCCAGCCGGGTCAGGATCGTCTCGCCCCCAGGCCGCATCCCAGTAGCCTCGTCGGCGATGAACTGAAGCGTGCTTTGCAGCCAGCTGTCCGCGCCGTCCTCCCAACTGTGGATGCGGATCACCGGCGGCAGGTGGCGCAAGAGGTGCTGCGCCGCGACATGATCGAACCGCACGCAGCCGTACATGGTGCGCGTCACCTCGCCCCCGCCGCCGTGGCGCATGACCTCCAGCCGGTCCGAAACCCGGTCGACCGGAATATCCGCCAGGGGCACCGCAGGCAGATCCGGGTCGCTGCAGACCCGATGGGGCGTGCCGTGGGGGATCAGCGCCAGGCTCGAACGCTCCATCAAGAGCGGCGGCTCGCCGTCGACAACCAGCCAGCAGCGCCCCGAGGTGACCACAAGAAAGTTCAAGAGCCCGTTGTCGCGCGGCACCGAAATGCTCCACGGCGCGGTCAGCTCACCGCGGCTATAGAACGTGCCCTCCAGCCGCAGCAGATGCAGGCTGGACCCGAGGGGATCGTGCTGGTCGGGATCCGGATGGCTCATGCGGCCTGATACAGGCGGTTGAACGGGGCGTCCATCGTTTTGGACGATATGCACAGATATCCGGATCAACTGTCATAGATCGTCCAGCCCCGCCTGCCTATCTGTCGCCCATCGTAAAAACAGACCGAAGGATGCGACAATGCAGACCTCCCCCATCCTCGTGATCGGCGCCACCGGCAAGACCGGCAGCCGCGTCGCCAACCTGCTCGACGCGGCGGGGCATTCCGTGCGCCGCGCCTCGCGCGGTTCGGACACCCCGTTCGACTGGGAAGAGCCCGGCACATGGGCCCCGGCGCTGGGCGGCGTTTCGGCCGCCTACATCACCTATTACCCCGACATGGCCTTTCCCGGCGCGGCCGACCGGATCCAGGCGCTGACCGAAATGGCGGCACAGGCCGGGGTCGGCCGTCTGGTGCTGCTGGCCGGGCGTGGCGAGCCCCGGGCCGAGGCCTGCGAGGACATCGTCCGCCGTTCCGGCATCGACTATACGCTGGTCCGGGCGGCGTGGTTCGCGCAGAACTTTTCCGAAGGCTTCCTTTTCGACGCGGCCATGGACGGCATGATCGCCCTGCCCGCCGGCGACGTGGCCGAGCCCTTCGTCGATATCGACGATGTGGCCGAGGTCGTAGCCGCGGCCCTGACCGGCGACGGACATGCCGGGCAGGTCTACGACGTGACCGGCCCGCAGCTTTTGACCTTCCACGCCGCCGCGGCGATGCTTGGCGCCGCGATGGGGCGCGAGGTCGGCTATGCCCCGATCGGCTTCGACATGTTCCACGAGGCGCTGACCGGCCTTGAGGGGCCGGAGGTGGCGGATGTCTTCACCGAGGTTTGCCGCCAGATCTTCGACGGGCGCAACGCCCGGCTTGGCGACGGGGTCCAGCGCGCGCTTGGCCGCCCGGCCCGCGATTTCGCGTCTTATTGCACGAAAGCCGCAGCCGCTGGCGCGTGGGCCAAAGCGGCCTGACAAAACCGGATCTGAGCCCGCCGCCAGGGCGGGCTCTTTCCCGCGCGTCTACTCTGCGAAATAATGCGCCCTGCACTCCGCCTCGCGCCCGCGCACCACGCGCCGGCCCTCCAGCGGCCCGCGGGTTTCGGTCACGACGGTGCGGGAATGCTCGCGCCCGCGGTCCCGGGCGAAATAGATCACCACCCAATCGTCTGTGCGGCCCAGATCGTGGGCCAGCGCGGTGTTCGAAAAGAGCGCCGTATAGCTCCAGTCGTCGCGGTCGGTATGCAGGATCGGCAGCCAGGCCTCGCCGCCCGGGTTGAAGCGGCGCGGCGCGATCTTGCGCAAGGTCCCGGCCTTGGCCTGCTGGCGATAGTCGCTGTCGACCGCCAGGAGTTCGGCCACCGAAGGCTCGGCATGATCGTCCGGCCCCTGCCGCCCCCGCCGCGCCAGCATCGACGCCAAAGAGGCCCGGATCGCCGCCGCCTTGCGCGGCCCGATGCCGGGCACGTCCTCGAGCCGGCCGTCATGCGCGGCGATCTCCAGCGCCTCGAGCGTGTCGGCGTGCAGGGTCTCGTGGATCGCCCGCGCCGTCTGCGGCCCGATGCCCGGGACGGATTGAAACACCTCCTCGGGCTCGGCCTCGCCGCGCATCCGTTCCAGCTGACCCCAGCGGCCGGTGGCGCACATCTCGTCGATGGCGCGTGCCAGACGGTCGCCGATATTGGGCAGCCGGGTCAGCCCGGCAAACCCGTCCCGCGCCAGAATCTCGGCGGGGTCTTCGGTCAAGCTGCGGACGGTATCGGCGGCCATCCGGTAGGCGCGCACGCGGAACCTGTTGGCGCCCTGCGCTTCGAGAAGCTCTGCCGCCTCGTCCAGCCGATCCGCGATCAGGTCGCGTGAAAGCCCGCCGGCCATGTCGCCCCCGCCCTTCCGATTGGTCCGCCTGCAATAAAAGCACCTTATCCGCCGGTTGCCAATTTTGTTCATGGCGCCGCCTTCGTTCTGCCCATTTTTGCTGGCATCAGGAGGCTCTGCCGAAAGCCAGCGCCATTCGGATCGCGCCGCGCGGCACCGGGACAACTGATCAAACGGAAAATGCCGAAATTTCGCCTTAAGTTCGCCAAATCCCCGGAGCATGTTCGCGACCTGCGCCGAGTGTTGATGGTTTTCCGGTAGAACAGCGTTCGCAAAGGAGCACGAAAATGCCTGCAAGACAGCCGCGAGCGAGAACAGCCCTGTTCCGTCGCGTTAAGACATTCCTGAAGGATCAGGACGGAAGTCACACGGTCGAGGCCGTGATCTGGCTGCCGATCTTCTTTGTGGTCATCGCTCTTCTGGTGAACATCTCGATCATCTTCAACCGTCAGGCCGAGGTCATCCGCATCGTTCAGGACGCCAACCGCTCGTATTCGACGGGCTATCTGAAAAGCACCAACGAGGTGCAGAACGCCATCAGCGCCGCCATCGGCGGCCTGACCTCGAACGCCATCGTGACCAGCCAGGAAGCCGGCGGGATCATCACCACCCGCGTCGACATCCCCACCGGCGATCTGATGCCCTTCGGGATCTTCGCCGCGCTGAATTCCAAGACGGTCACGCTCAGTTCACAACAATACGCGGAGTTCTGATCATGATCGGCTTGTCCAACTCCGGCATCACGGCCCGCATCAAGGCATGGCATCGCGACGAAACCGGGTCCTTTACCATTCTTTCGCTGTATTTCTTCATGGCGTCGCTGATCCTCGCCGGAATCGCGATCGACTTCACCAACCGAAGCGCCAGCGAATCCAAAGCGCAGGCGGCGACGGACGCCGTCGCGCATGCCGCGCTCTATCTCCGCGACGAGAACAGCGAAGGCGACGCCAAGGCAGGCGCTCTCGCCGTGGCCCAGGTCGGCATGCCCTCCGAGGTCTACGGCGCGGCGATCACCGCGGACGACATCGAATTCGGCGTCTGGGATCCGGTGACCCGCACCTTCCTGGCCGTGCCCGGCTCGAACGACGCCGTGCGCGTCACCGCCCTGAGAAACGTCGAGCGCGGCAACATCGTCGAGAACCTGCTGCTGCGCATTGTCGGCTTCAAGGGCTTCGAGATCGCGGCGCAAAGCACCTGGGAAACCTACGTGCCCGAATGCATGCTCGAAGGCTTCGTGGCCGAGCGCACCGTGGACATGCAATCCAACAACGAATTCAAGAGCGGTTTTTGCATCCACTCGAACCAGAACCTCAAGCTGAGCTCGGGCAACGTGTTCGAGGACAACACCCATGTCACCCTGCCCATCGAAACGAATGTGCAGCTGCCCACCTCCGGCATGGAATCGAACCCGGGTCTGGACGAAGCGCTGGACGACGGGTCCTACCGTCTGCGCATCCTGCGCAAGATGGAGATGATGGTGGAAGATATCTGGGCCGGCGGCACGAGCTATCTGCCGGATTACATCGTCAACCCGCTCCCGGTTTATCACTCCAACAAGCAATTCCGCACAACCGATGTGGTCCCCGGCTCGGTGCATCGCATGGAGTGCCCCGGCACCAACCAACAGATGAACATGGTGGGCGGTCTTTACAGCCAGATGGTCCTGATCACCAATTGCAAGATCAAGTTCCAGAACGGCGTGATCCTCGAGGATGCGCTGATCATCTCGACCTCGACGACCGCCAAGGCCATGAGCGCCACCTCGGGTCTGCAGATCGGACGGAACGACAATTGCGCGCCGGGCGGCGGCGCCACGTTGATGACCTATGGCGGGTTCGAGGCCCCTGCCGATATGCAGTCCTATGGCGGCCAGATCATTGCCAGGAAATCCATCGAGTTCAGCGCGAACGCCAGCGGCATTCAGGGGATCTCGCTGATTTCCGGGCAGGACGTCATTGGAACCTCCAACATGGTCATGGGCTTTTGCGGTGGTATCGGCATGGATCCCGTTCTGCTAGCGCAGCATTTCCGCATGGTCGAATAGCGCCCGCGCCTGTCGCACATGCACGCGCCCGCAAAGGGCGCGGCATGGCGGCATCCGCGAGCCTGGCACCGCTGGACGGGTGCTCGCAGAGACCGACCGCGTATCCCGCAGCAACCCAAGTTGGCCGCGAACGCGGTCGGGCGCGCGCGACTTTGTAGGCCAAACGGCGCCTCGCTTGGCCCTGACCAGGGGCAACCGGTTTTCCCGATTCCTCCGACACCTCCTCGCGCGCCTCACATCCCGGCGGCTTCTGCCCCAACCGGCAGGGCGTCGATCCATAGGGCGCGCCGCGCTGCCGATGCCGGGGCACGACTTCACCTAAAGATCGGACACCGAAGCCCGGATCGGTTCGAAAAATAGCGGCGACGGGTCCATTGATGGCAATGCCGCCCTGCCGGTGCCGATGCACGTGGTGCGAGGGACGCACACAGCCACCAGCGCTGCCGTCGATGTCCTGCCGGGCAGCCGTGGCGGCGCCGCGCGGACTGACGAAACGACGCCAGGGCTGGTAAGGACGCCGCCAGCGGTGCTTGCGTCGACGGCCAGGCAAAGCTGGCGACGCGCCATTCAGAAACCGCAGCGCAGCGCGTCGCCGATCCGTGAACGCGACGGGTCCGCGCCGATCTCGCGAGCCTGCAAGGTCCCGGCATCCAGCCGCACCGCGAGGATGCGCGACCATCCGCCATCGGCCAGCACCAGCTCGGCCCCCGCGCCGCAATCGCGCAGGCCGCCGAGGATATAATCCCAGCCGATCCGGTGATTGCTGAGCCCCGCAAGTTCGGCCACCGGCTCCAACCGTATCGGATCGTCCGGCACGACCCGCAGCACCCGCAACACCTTGGCCAGATGCGGCCGGTCGACATAGGCGATCTCGACCCTGCCGTCGCCATCCAGATCGCCCGCGCCCGCGGGTGCCAGCCAGCGGTTGCGCTGGCCGATATGCGCGGTCGCGGCGATGCGCCCGGTCTCGTCCCAGACGGCCAGCCGCGCGCCTTCCGTCAGCGAGGATTCCACCACGATCACCTCGGGCGCGCCGTCCCCGTCCAGATCGGCAAGCCGCGGCGCGATATCCTCGAAAACCAGCCGCTCGGGCAGCACCGCGCGCAGCTTCTGTCCGCCGGACAGCACCAGCTCGAGCGCGCCCCATTCCACCGCGTCGCCCAGCACGCCGTGTGCATAGCGCGTGGTCGGCTCGCCATAGCGCGCCGAGACGATCTCGGCCCCGGCCGAGGACGCCAGCGCCAGCGACGCCAGCCACAGGCACAACACCCGCCACGCGCCGCGGGCGGAACCGCTGCACAGACGCGACGGCGGACGCGGCGCCCGGGTCAAATCAGATCTGCTTTTCGGGCATCTGCACCACCAGCCCGTCCAGCGCATCGCTCACCTTCAGCTGGCAGGTCAGGCGCGAGCGTTTGGGATCGGGCTCGTAGGCAAAGTCGAGCATGTCCTCTTCCATGTCCTCCTTGGCGGGCAGCTTGTCCACCCAGGCCTCGTCCACATAGACATGGCAGGTCGAGCAGGCGCAAGCGCCGCCGCAATCGGCCTCGATGCCGGGAATGCCGTTGTCGCGCGCGCCTTCCATCACGGTCAGCCCGTTGGCCACGTCGACAACGTGCTCCTTGCCGCCATGCTCGATATAGGTGATCTTCGCCATTTACTGTCTCTCCTGGAAAATACGTCGCGGCACTACCTAATGCCCGCCCCCGCCCCGCGCCAGTCCTTTCGCACCGGTCTTGCAAGGATCGGTAAATGTTCTACAATTGTTCTCATGCATCGCACCGCCCCCGACACCTGGCCGCGCCCGCCCTCGGCCCTGCCCGCCAACCGGCTGGACGATCCGCCGGGCGGCGCGCGCGTCACCGTGGCGGGGCTCGTGATCCTGCGTCAGCGCCCCGGCACCGCCAAGGGCGTGATCTTCATGACGCTCGAGGATGAAACCGGCGTGGTCAACGTCATCGTCTGGCGCAAGCTCTACGAACGCTTCCGCCGGGCGGTGATCGCGGGCCGGCTGCTGCGCGTCACCGGGCGGCTGCAGCGCGAATCCGCCGTGACCCATGTCATTGCCGAAGAGATCGAGGATATCTCGCCCCTGCTCGACAGCCTGCCGACCGATCCCGGGCATCTTCCCCAAAGCCCGCAAAGCGGATAGACTGCGCCGCAACGACGCCCGCAGCACGAGGCCCGAGCAGTTCCGATGACACGTTTGCCCCTTCCCGCCGGCGCGGCCGCCGCCCTGACGCTGCTCACCGCCTGCAGCGGCGGCGACACCGTCAGCCGCGCGCAGCTGGCACCCGAACCGCCGCCCCAGACCCAGGCCGCCGACGGCAGCTGCTGGGCGCATGAGATCACCCCGGCGGTCTACGAACAGGTGATGGGCGAGGTACAGGTCGTGCAGGCCGAGATCGCCCCCGACGGCACCGTGATCCGCCCGCCGATCTACCGCCGCGCACCGGTGCCGCGCGTGGTGCAGCCGCGCGGCGAGATTCGCTTCGAGGCCCCCTGCGCCGCCATGCTGACGCCCGAGTTCATCGGCTCGGTCCAGCGCGCGCTGGCCGCGCGGGGCTATTTCCGCGGGCCCGTCACCGGCCGCTTCGACGCCGCCACCACCGCCGCGATCCGCAGCTTCCAGTCCGAACGCGGGCTGGACAGCGGGCAGCTGTCGCTTGAAACCGCGCGCACGCTGGGGCTGGTCGCGGTCGCACGCGGCGCGGGCTGACAGCGCCGCCCGCCGGACAGCAAAAAGGGGCGGCCCCGGGCCGCCCCCTCCTATGTCTAACCGGTCAAAGCGTCACTCGTCGGCGTCGAGCCCCAGCGCCACAAAGCGCGGGTCGCCGGCGCGGCGCACCAGCAGCAGGATCGACTTGCGGCCCGCTTCGCGCGCCTCCTCGATCTTGTCCTCGAGCTCGCTCACGCTCAGAATCTTTGCCTGGCCGGCCTCGGTGATGACGTCACCGGCGCGCAGGCCTTTCTCGAAGGCCTCCGAGGTTTCGTCGACATCCATCACCGCGAGCCCCTTGGCGCTTTCCGGCAGACCCAGTTCGCCGCGGATCTCGTCGCTGAGCGGGCTGAGGGTGAGGCCCATCAGCTCGGACTGCATCGGCTCTTCGGGCTCAACGGGCTGGGCGGCGGGAACGGCGGTCTCGGCCTCTTCGCGGCGGCCCAGGGTGACCATCAGCGTCTTGGTCTCGCCGTTGCGGTTGACCACGACGCGCACGGCCTTGCCGACGGCGGTGTTGCCGACGATGCGCACCAGTTGGCGGGTGTCCTCGACGTCCTTGCCGTCAAAGCGCACGATCACGTCGCCCGCTTCCATGCCGGCCTCCATCGCGGGACCTTCGGGAACGTCGCTGACCAGCGCGCCCTTGGCCTCTTCGAGGCCCAGCGCCTCGGCCACGTCGTCGGTCACGTCCTGGATGCGCACGCCCAGCCAGCCGCGGCGGGTTTCGCCGTATTCCTGCAGCTGGTCGATCACCCGCGTCACCACGTTCGAGGCCATCGAAAAACCGATGCCGATCGAACCGCCGTTGGGCGACAGGATCGCGGTGTTCACGCCGATCACATCGCCGTCCATGTTGAAGAGCGGCCCGCCCGAGTTGCCGCGGTTGATCGCCGCGTCGGTCTGGATGTAATCGTCATAGGTGCCCGACAGCGCCCGGTTGCGCGCCGACACGATGCCGGCCGACACCGAAAAGCCCTGACCCAGCGGGTTGCCCATGGCCATGACCCAGTCGCCCACGCGGGCGGTGTCGCTGTCGCCGAAATTGACGAAGTCGAGCGGCGCGTCCGCCTCGACCTTGAGCAGCGCGATGTCGGTGTTGGGGTCGGTGCCAACCAGCGTCGCCGGCAGCTCCTCGCCCGAGAAGAACTCGATCAGGATCTCGTCCGCGCCCTCGATGACGTGGTTGTTGGTGACGATGAAGCCGTCTTCAGAGATCACGAAACCCGACCCCAGCGCCGAGCTGCGGCGCGGACGGTCGCCGCGCGGGCCCTGGCGGTCCTGGAATTCGCGGAAGAAATCCTCGAACGGCGAGCCTTCGGGCACGATACCCTGCGGCCCGGTGCGCCCGGCCACCGTGGTCGAGGTGGTGATGTTCACCACCGACGGGCTGATCCGTTCGGCCAGGTCGGCAAAGCTTTCGGGCACGCCCCGCGCCTGGGCCATCAGCGTCGATGACACGATCAGAAAGATCGACAGCGACGTGAGCCAGAACAGGCGCAACGGCGTCGTGTCCTCTTGTGTCTTGGCGATTGCTTGCGGTTTCACATGGAACTCCTTGTCTGCGTCATCCTGCCCGGTCTGTCGCCGGACTGGATGGCTCGTGTCAGTGTGTCAAAGATAGGTGTTGATCGGCAACACCAAAGGCTGAAAACTCTCAATCAACTGGATGTGATTGGTATTTGATATCCGAACGTCTTTTTACAACCGCCCCCGGCGCGGCGGGGGCTGCGGACCGGCAGGGATCAGCCGAACTGAATCCAGAGGATGATCAGCCCCGTGGTCAGCGTCACCAGCCCCAGCAGGCGGCGCGTCTCGACCGGCATAAGGCGCAGCGCCTCGAGCATGCGCTCCACAAGCGAAGGGGCCAGCGCGTACACCAGCCCCTCGATCACAAGGACCATCGCGATCCCTGTTATGATGTCCGATCCGGTCAATTCCGCCCGGCGCCCGCGGTCTCGTTCTTGAAGTAGTCGAAGAACTGGCTGTCGGGGGTCATGACCATCTGGCTGTTGCTGCCAGTGAGGGCGTTCTCATAGGCCTGAAGCGAGCGGTAGAAGGCGAAGAACTCTTCGTCCGCGCCGAAGGCCTCGGCAAAGATCGCGTTGCGCTCGGCGTCGGCCTCGCCTCGGACCACGTTGGCGTCGCGGTTGGCGACCGACAGGGTCTCGGTCACGGTCCGGTCGGCCAGCGCGCGGACCCGCTGCGCAGCCTCGTTACCGCGGGCGATCTCGTCGGCGGCCTCGCGCTCGCGCTCGGCCCGCATCCGGGCAAAGGTCGCCTCGAGGTTCTGCGCCGGCAGGTTCGTCTGTTTCAGACGCACGTCGACGACATCGAGCCCCAGCGACCGCGCCTCGCGGCGCGACTGGTCGCGGATGCGCGTCATCAGATCGCGGCGATCCTCCGACAGGATCGTGTCCGAGGTCACCTGATCGGCGCCCAGCACCTCGCGGATCTGCGAATTGAGGATCGAGCTCAGCCGGTCCTCTGCGGCGCGCAGACCGCCGACGCCGACGGCCTGACGGAACTGCACCACGTCCGAGATGCGGTAGCGCGCGAAGGCATCGACCACCAGACGCCGGTCGTCCGAGGGCGTGACCTCGATCGTTTCGGTGTCAAGCGACAGGATCCGGTCGTCATAGCGCACGACCTCCTGGATGATCGGGATCTTGAACGCGAGCCCGGGCTCTTCCTTGACGGCCCGGATCTGGCCGAATTGCAGCACAAGCGCCTTTTCGCGTTCGTCGACCACAAAGATCGACGACAGAAAGGTCACGACAGCGATCACGAGGATCGGCAGAAGCAGAGTCGTTTTACGCATCTCAGTTTCCTCCCGTCGCGTTGCGGTTCAGTTCGTTCAGCGGCAGGTACGGCACGACGCCGCCCCCGCTGCCAGAGCCGCCGGCCACGGATTCGTCGAGGATCATCTTGTCGACGCCGCCCAGCACCTTTTCCATCGTCTCGAGGTAAAGACGCTTGCGGGTCACTTCCGGGGCCTTGGCGTATTCCTGCAGAACCGCGCTGAAGCGGCTGGCCTCACCGACGGCTTCGTTGACGACGCGTGCGCGGTAGCCTTCGGCCTGTTCCAGCACCTGCGCGGCCTCGCCTCGGGCCTCGGCCACGACGCGGTTGGCATAGGCGTCGGCCTGGCGTTCCAGACGGTCGCGTTCCTGCTCGGCGGCCTGCACCTCACGGAAGGCGTCGATCACCTCGCGCGGGGGGTCCGCGGTCTCGAGGTTGACCCGGACCACGGTAATCCCGCTGTCGTATTCGTTCAGCGTGGTCTGGATGCTTTCCAGCGCCGTATTGGCGATAAGCCCACGGTCGCGGTTCAGGATCGGCGCCAGGTTGCTGGCCGCGATGATCTCGCGCATCACCGATTCAGACACCGCCTGCACGGTCAGCTGCGGGTCGCGGATGTTGAAAAGCAGCTTGGCCGGGTCGTTGATGTTCCAGACCACCTGAAAGTTGATGTCCACGATGTTGGCGTCGGTGGTCAGCATCAGCCCGTCGCCGGTGCCCCGGCCCGTGCCGATGTTTTCCGTCCGTTCCGAGGTCACATTGACCACCTCGTAGGAGACCACCGGCCAGGGCGCGAAGTTCAGACCCGGGTTGCCGGTCGAGGCGTATTCGCCGAGGAAAAGCTCGACGGACTGCTCTTCGGGTTTGACGGTGTAGAAACTGCCGAAGCCCCAGAGCGCCAGCGCGCCCAGAACCGCAAGGCCGACCGTGCCTTTGCCGAGGCCGGGGCCTTCGCCACCGCCGCCGCCGGACCCGTTCAGCCCGCCGCCGCCACGGCCGCCCATCAGCACCTTGAGCCGTTCCTGGCCCTTCTTCATCAGCTCGTCGATTTCGGGGATCTGGCCGGGCTCGTGATCGGGCCTGCGACCGCCGCCGCCCCCGCCGCCACCGCTAGGCGGACGTCCGCCGCCCTGTCCACTGCCACCGCCGCCCCAGGGGCCGCCGTTGTTACCTGCCATATGGAAACTTCCCTTTCTCATCGTCCTGGCTTCACGCGTCTGGGTTCATACCTGTGCGCCAAACCATGAAATTCAAGCGCTGCGGACCGGATTGCGCATTGTCACGATCTCTTCGGACATGGTCGGATGCACCGCGACGGTGCGATCGAAATCGGCCTTTGTCGCGCCCATCTTGATCGCGATGCCCGCCAGCTGGATCATCTCGCCCGCGTTCGGTGCGACGATGTGGCAGCCCAGCACCTTGTCGGTCTCTTTGGACACCACCAGCTTCATCAGCACCCGCGCCGACTGGCCGGCAAAGGCGCTTTGCATGGGGCGGAACGAGGTGCAGAAGATGTCGACCGGCTCTTGTTCGCGGGCGGCCTCTTCGCTCAGGCCCACGGTCCCCATCTCGGGCTGGGTGAAGACCGCGCTGGGGATCAGGTCGTGATCGACCGGCGTGGGGTTGTTCTTGAAGACCGTCTCGACATAGGCCATGCCCTCGCGGATGGCGACCGGCGTCAGGTTGACGCGGTCGGTCACGTCGCCGATGGCGTGGATCGAGGGCACCGAGGTGGCGCTGAATTCGTCCACCGCGATCTGACCGTTGCGGCCCAGCTCGATCCCCAGATCCTCCAGCCCCATGTCCGCGCTGTTGGGCCTGCGCCCGGTGGCAAAGAGCACCTGGTCGAAGATGCCGGTGCGCCCGTTGGTGGCCTTGACCCAGACCGGGCCCTGCCCGTCGGTGTCGTCTTCGCGCCGGCCGATCTGGCGCGCCTCGACGGGGGCGGTGGCCATGTGGCCGTCGTCGTCCTCGTAATCCTCGGGCAGGGCGCGGCGCATCTCGACGATGTTGGTACCGGTGTGCAGGTCGATGCCGCGCTCGCGCATCGATTCGGCGATCAGCCCGCGCGCCTCGTCGTCGAAGCCCCGCAGGATCTGCGCGCCGCGGTAATATTGCGTCACCTTCACGCCGAGCCCCTGCAGGATGCAGGCGAATTCGCAGGCGATATAGCCGCCGCCGATGATCAGGATGGATTTCGGCAGCTCGGGCAGATGAAAGATGTCGTCCGACACGATGCCCAGCCCGGCGTTCTCCATCTCGGGCCTCACCGGGCGACCGCCGGTGGCGATCAGGACGTTCTTTGCGGTCTTCTCGGTGCCGTCGTCCAGCACGACCGTATGCGCATCCTTGAGCCGCGCGCGGCAGTCGAACATCTCGACCCCCGAGCCGGACAGCAGGTTGCGGTAGACCTGTTCCAGCCGGTCGAGTTCCTGGTTCAGCTTGCCGCTGAACTTCGTCCAGTCAAAGGACCCGTCGGCGATATCCCAACCATAGGCGCGCGCCTCGGCCGGCATGTCGCCATAGCCGCTGGCGAAGACCATCAGCTTTTTCGGCACACAGCCCCGGATCACGCAGGTGCCGCCGTATCGGCTTTCCTCTGCCAGCGCGACCTTCGCGCCCGCCTCACCGGCCGCCACGCGCGCCGCGCGCACCCCGCCAGAGCCGCCGCCGATGACAAACAGATCGTAATCGTAATCGCTCAAGACAGGCTCCTTTCCGATGGCTTGCGCTTGGTATTCCACACCCGGCGCCGGAAGACCAGATCGTGCTGCAAGGCCGTGGCCTTTTGGATTTGACGCCATCCGCCGCGAACCTTAGGGTCAGGACTCATTCACATTTCATAGCCAGAACATGACGGTTGCGGCTAACGCGATGGCTGAGAGGAAGGCCT